>NZ_NEDJ01000015.1 GCF_002114285.1 Halorubrum ezzemoulense DSM 17463 | reverse complement strand
AGTCGATGGGCCAACACAGGTCGATGAAACACAGCAGGTGTGTTCGGGCTTCAAAGGCCAAGATCCGCCGCGGAAGGGACTCAACCGCGGCGGGTCGCCCGAGGGTGGACGTACCCGCTGGACAGGGAATCAGGGTGACGAACTGACGCTCGTCGCGGCGTGCCGCGACGTGCTTCGCGTGGTCTCAGCTCAGGAAGGAAGCGACTATGAAGATGATCTTGGGCCAGTTATCGAGGAAGCAGACGACCTCTCCCAGCCGCTGGGAGAGGTCTGGACCGATGGACTGCCAGCTTACCGAGGCATGGAGCACGATCACCAATACGTTGTCCACGACGAGAGGTACGTCTCCGACAAAGGCGTCCACACGAACCAGGTAGAGTGTCTCTGGTCACTGCTCCAACCGTGGTTGGCGAAGTTCCGCGGCCTGTCCAAGCAGGGCTTGGAACAGGCCGCTCGGACCTACGGCTTCCTCCGGTCACTGAACCTTACTGGGGCACCGATCCACAGTCTCGTGGACTGTATCGCTGTCAATGTATTCCGCTAGTTCCGCCAGTCTACCGAAGAGCGAGCGACGAAGTGATTCAGAAAATGCGCCGGCCGGGACTCCCGCGAGCGAGCGGGGGTACGGCCGGCGCACGACCGAAGGGAGTGCGCCGGCCGGGATTTGAACCGAAATCGGACGTGCTCGCTCACTCCGTTCGCTGCGCGCGACTGATAGGGTTCAAACCCGGCGGCGATTTCTCTCACTTCGTTCGAGAAATGCGCCGGCCGGGATTTGAACCCGGGCCATGAGCTTGGAAGGCTCAGGTCCTACCACTAGACCACCGGCGCTCGCGTCGGTCGATGACGCATCTACACGTAGGCGGAACGACTTTCATAAGCGTTCCGTGTTCTGACGGGGCTCGAACGCGATTCCCGGCGCCGATCCGGGTGTGTATACTTAAAGAGCCACGATACTGCGGACGTGTCCCAGCGCTCTAGAACGCTTTTCAGCCGCTTAGAACCCTGTACGGTACATATGTGTGTACCCACCCAACGTACATCCGTGAGGTGACACCGATGTCATACCAATCGAGCAATCCGCTGGTCGGCGAGGTCGAGTTCGCCCTAGAGGGACCGTGGGCGACCTACTGGATCGCGTTCCTGCGCGTCGTGACCGGGTGGTGGTTCTTCCACGCCGGGGTCACCAAGATCATCGAGAACGGGTTCGCGTTCACCTACGGGCCGTCGTACATGAAGGGCATGACCGGCACCGCGCTGGGCGGCATCCCCGTCTGGATGGGGAACAACCTCGCGTGGCTCATCGAGCCCGGCGTGCCGCTGTTCGAGACGCTCATCGGCCTCGCGCTGATCGCGGGGGCGTTCACCCGGTTGGCCGCGTTCGGCGGGGTCATCTTCATGGTCCTGTTCTGGGTCGGGAACGCCGGCTTCGGTCACGGCGTCGTCAACAGCGACCTGATGGGCCTGTTCCTGTTCATGACCGTGATCGTGCTCGCGGCCGGTCGGTACTACGGGCTCGACGCGCTCCTCGAACAGACGGCGCTCGTCAAGCAGAACCCCAAGCTGCGGTACCTGCTCGGTTAAGAGGTGATTCACTATGACAGACACCATTGACAAGGCGGCACGGGCGTTGAGCGCGGGACTGATGCTGTTCGGCATCGTGGTCCTCGGACTAGTCGAGACGTTCACCGGCAAACCGTTCGCCCCGGCCCCGATAACGAACGAGGCGGGCGAGGTGACCGCGATGCCGCTGATCAGCCCGGAGATCCGGACCGGCTTCGTGCTGGCCGGCCTCGTGGTGCTCGGGCTGTACGCGGCCTACCGGTTCGTGGCGCCGCTCCCCGAGGACCGAGGCGTCAGCCACGAGACGATGGCTGACTGAGAAGCGAGGCACCCGGCCGCGACATCACCGGTAGTGCTCGTCGCCGCGGGCGACGACGACCACTTTCCTTCGTTCTAACGTTCGCTGAGAGCCGTCTCCGGCTACGCCGAGTCGTCGGCGTGCGGCTCGCCTGGCTCTCCAGTTCCGTGAACGGTGCCGCCGTCGGTGCTGGCGGGGGCGGCGTCGGACGGCTCCTCGTCCGCGCCGAACGTGAACGCCGTCTCGCCCGATCCGCCGGCGGCGGGTTCGCCGTCCGAATCGCCGTCCGCGCCCCCGACAACGTCGTCCCCGGCCTCGGCGTCGACCTCGAAGCCCTCTGTCATCTCCCGCAGGTCGCTGGCGCGCTCGTGGAGGTCGTGCGCCTGTTCGGACACCTCGCCGAGCGTGGCGGCCTGCTCCTCGGCGGCAGAGGCGACGGTGGTCGCCTCGGCGGTGGTCTGTTCGCTCACGCCCGCAAGGTCGTCGACCGCGCCGGTCACCTCGTTGACCGACTGCGCCTGCGCGTCCATCGCGCCGGAGATCTCCTGAACGCCGTCGTCGGCCTCGCTCACGCGGTCGGCGACCTCGGCGAGCGCGTCCTCCGCGTCCTCCACGACGTCGACCCCGTCGTCGACGCCCTCGCGGATCGCGGCCATCTCGTCGACGCTCTCGTCGGTACGCTCGCGGAGGCTCTCGATCAGCGACTCCACCTCCGCGGCGGACGCCTGGGTCGCCTCGGCGAGCGACTTGACCTCCTCGGCCACGACCGCGAAGCCGGAGCCGGCCTCGCCCGCGCGGGCGGCCTCGATCGAGGCGTTGAGCGCGAGCAGGTTCGTCTGGTCGGCGATCTCCGAGATCGTCTCGACGATCGCGTCGACCTCCGCCATCTCGGCCTCGAGCCGCTCGACCGTCTCCGCGGCGGACTCCGAGCGGGACTCGATCGCGTGGAGCTCGTCGACGGCGTCGGCGGCCGCCTCGCGCCCCTCCTCGGTGAGCGCGTCGGCCTGCCGGGAGGTGGTCGCGACCTCGTCCGCGGAGGCGGCGACCTCCTCGACGGTCGCCGACATGTCCTCCATCTCGCCGGCGACCTCGGCCAGCTGACGGCTCTGCCGCTCCGCCCCGGCCGATATCTCGTCGACCGCGTCGCTCGTCTCCCGGCCGGCGGCGGCGGCCTCGTCGGTGCCGTCGGTGACCGCGTCGCTCCGGTCGGCCACTTCGACCGCGAACGCGTCGACCTCCGCGATCGCGGCCTCCAGCTCGTCCATCGCGTCGTTGAACTCCGCGGCGATCGCGCGGAGCGCCTCGGGGTCGTCCGGCTCTGCGTCGAGCCGAGCCGTGAGGTCGCCGTCGGCGCAGGAGGCCAATGTCTCGCCGAAGTCGCCCGCCCGCGACTCCAGGCGGTCGGCGAACGCCTCGCTCTCCGCCTTCGCCGCCTCGGCGCGCTCGCGCTGCGTCTCCGCCGACTCGATCTGCTCGCGCAGGGAGTCGCGCATGGTCGCGAACGCCCCGGCGAGGTCGCCGAACTCGTCGCGCCGCGCCGTGTCGAAGTCGACGTCGAGGTCGCCGTCGGCCAGCGCCGACGCCCGGGCCCGGAGCTGGTTCAGCTCGACGACGGTCCCCCGGCCGAGCGTCACGCCGATGAGCCCGAGCCCGACGACCGCGACGCCGACGATGAGGAGCAGGTTCCGCCCGATCATCCCCGAGAGCGCGTACGCCTCTGAGAGGGGGACGTGGACCGCGACGTACCAGGCCTCGGTTGGAACCGGGGCGTAGGCGACGAAGTACCGCTCGCCGTCGGCGAGTTCGAGCGTCGCCGACGGGACGGACCCGATCGGGTTCTGTCGGTCGAAGAGCTGCGACCGGACCGGTTCGTCGTACCGCTCGCCCGCGACGCCGTCGCGATCGCTCGCGCCGATCTCGCCGTCGGTCTCGACGATCGACGTGAACGTGCCGTCCGTCGGTTGCCGGAAGTCGCCGACGAGCGAGCCGAGCGAGACCTCCATGACCACGTATTTTCGTTTCGGCGTCCCGGCCACGTAGGCGACCCGGCGCTCGCCGTCGACCTCGTACGTCGCCGTCGTGGTGACGGTGTCGCCGAGCAGGAGCCCGTCGTCGAACCACTGCTGGCTCGTGAGCGTCTCCGCTCGGTCACCGTTCCCGCCCGCCTCGTCGGTCGACGCGAGTACCGCGCCGTCCTCGGGGTCGATGTAGTGGAACGCAAGCACGCCGTCGCTCGCCCGAGACAGATGCGAGGAGAGATACGCCGCGACGGCGGCCGAGTCCTCGCTGTAGATGTCGTTGTCAGCGGCCTCCGCGACGGTCCCGCGCCGGTCGGCGGTCCAGCTGCCGGCTTCGGTGGCGCTCAGCTCCGCGACGGCCGTGTAGTCGCTCTGGGCGCTCGATTCGAGCTGCTCGGTCGTCTCCGCGTACGTGACGGCCCCGACGGCGCCGATCGCGAGGACGACGATGACGAGGGCGACGAGGAACTTCGCGAGGTAACTCCGGGCCACCGCGTCGGGCGCGACCCGACGCAGGACCCGTTCGAGGAAGGTGTCGGCCATTACCAGCAGGCGGTCGGCAGGGACCCTTTAATCCACCCCCGTCGATATTGTCTGTGATAATCAGGGGCGTTCCGGCTCGACTTCCGCGTAACAGTTCCCGCTGGATAGCTCCGTTCGACGCGTTTCGAGAGCGCTCTCGCCGAGATCCGTCTCGAACTCTGCGGGCGAGTAGATGTGATAGTACCGAGGCACCGTCTCGCCGCCCGGCAGCGTCCAGTCGACGGTCGTGTCGAACCCCTCGTCGCGGTCGAACCGGTCGTGGGCCGTGCTCCACGCGCTGACGAGCGCGACGCCGCCGGGCGCGAGGACGCGCGCCAGCTCGTTCAGGCTCTCGACGCGGGCGCTCCGCGGCGAGAGGTGGTGGAGCGTGGCGACGTAGACGGCGAGGTCGACCGCGCCGTCGCGGACCGGGAGCGCCGTCGCGTCGCCGTGGACGAACGCGGTCGCGTCGGCGAACCCCCGGTCGCGGGCGCGGGCCGTCGCCTCGGCGAGCAGCCCGCGGCTGAGGTCGAGGCCGACCGCGGTCTCGGTGCGCGCCGCGAGCGCCTCCGTGTGGCGGCCGTTGCCGCAGCCGACGTCGAGCGCGAGCCCCCCCGACCGACCCTCTAAGAACGACTCCACCTCGGGCCACGCGTACTGCCGCGTCTTCGAGAAGTGGGTCGCGATGCGGTCGTACGTCGACTGCGGATCGCCGGTCGGCTGCGGGTCCATACCGGCTTCTCGGCCGCGACGGGGATATGTCGACCGGACGCCTCACACCGCCCCGATCGCGGCGAACGCGACGAGCGTGAGCGCGAGCAACACCACGACGTGTTTCACGCCGTCGCGGACCGACCCCTCTCCGAGCTGTCCGGCGACGAGCCCGGAGCAGACCGCCTGGATCGACGCGGCGTGGAAGAACAGCTGCTCGTAGACCGCCACGTCGATGTCGCCGATCCCGTCCGTGATCCCGCCGGGTCCGCCGGAGACCCCGCTCCCGGTGTCGGGGAGTCCGCCGCCCGTCCCCGGGACGCCCGCCGCCTCGATGGCCGGGATGAACGACACCGACAGCGCCGCGATGATCCCGAGGAAGACGAGGAAGGAGATGTAGATGACGATGAGATACGTTAACATCACTTGTCGGCGTTCGCGCCGGAGCGCCCACGTCGCGCGCGATTCGTCGGCCGCGATCCGGAGGACGGGACCCACGTCCCCGCTCGCCTGAATCGCGTTGGTGACGAGCGCGACCGCCCGGGAGGTCATCGGCGACCGGACCCGTCGCTCCAGCCGGCGCAGCGCCGTGGAGACGTCCGCCCCCCAGTCGATGTCTCGGCGCGTCCGGCGGAGGTCCTCCGTCAGGGCTTCCAGGTTCGAGTCGGCGACGCGGCGGACGCTGCCGACCACGTCGGTGCCCGCCTCGTTGACGCTGGCGAGCCGGTCGAGGAAGTCCGGCACCGCGGACTCGACGCGGCGGACGCGGCGCTTGCCGAACTCGTAGGCGACCGCGTACGCCGCGAGGACGAGGGCGGTCGCGACGACGAGCGGGCCGTCGACCTGGTCGATCATCTCCATGGGCGTCCCGAGCGTGACCGGGAACGCGAAGACGAGCAGCCCGACGACCGCGGCCGGGACGACGGCGAGGAGCACCGTTCGCGGCGAGGCGAGCACCGTCTCGACCGGCGACGCGACCAGCCGCCGCACGCTCCGGAGGCGGTCGTACACGCGGAGCCGCTCCCGGCTCGCCGCCCAGCGGTCCGCTCCGGTACCGCCCGCGCCGGCGCCGTCCGCCCCGGAACCGCCCGCGCCGCTCTCGGCGGCCGCTCCCCCGTCGAACCGCGGCGAGGCGCCCCGGTCGCCGGGCTCGTCCGTGGCGTGGCGCACGCCCGTGACCGAGGGGGTGTCCGGGTCCGCGAGCGACGACTCCGCGACGGTCTCGGTGCCGCCGACGCCCTGCGTCACGCTGTCGACGTAGACGACGAAGCCGAAGGTGGCGAGCGGCACGCCGAGGTAGACGACGACGCGGAGGAGCGGGAGGGTGTCCTGTAAGACGAGCCCGATGACGACGAGGATGGTGATGAAAAACAGCGGACCCGCGACCAGCGCCGTCACGTACGCCTCGGCGAACGTCGAGAGCAGTTCGAGGTACTGCTCCTGTTTCGCCTCCGCCTCCGCCTGATAGCGCTCGTACTGGTCGTTGAGGAACTCCGACACCGACTGCCCGGTGCCGAGGACGGACGCGAGGTTCTCCGAGAAGTCGGCCAAGTCGTCGCTCGGCGTCCGCCGGGAGATGCGCTGGAGCGCGGTGAGCGCGTCGGTTCCGAAGGCGTTCATGTCGCGGACCGCGACCGACAGCTCGGCGGCGGCCTCGCCGTACACCTCCTCGTTCTCCGCGAGCGTGTCCATCACCCGGGGAAACGCCATCCCGGAGCGCGAGAGCGCGTACATGAACGCGACCGTCCGCGGCAGCGTGGCGTCGATCTCCGCCGCCCGCGCGGCGGCGCGCTGGTCGAGCAACTGCCACCGAGCGAGGTAGGCGCCGAGCGCGAGGCCGGAGCCGACCGTCGCGGAGACGACCGCGAGCAGGACGAACAGCCGACCGAGCCCGAGGTCGGCGAGCCGCGCGACGACCGCGACGAACTCGACCGACCCCGGGAGCGCCGCGCGGATCGCGGCCTCGCCGACGTCAAGCGCGGCGAGCAGCGCGCCGGCCGCGTACACGCCGATGACGCTGCCGGCGACCCCGAGGACCGCGGCGTACAACAGGGTCCGGGAGGCGTACACGCGGTGCGTCGTGCCGGCGACGTGGGCCGCGCGCATCCGGTCGCGCTGAGCCTGCCGCCGCGCCTCGTTCTCGCCGACGTAGTCGCCGAACGCCGACAGGGCGACGCGGGTGACGAACAGGTCGGCCCGGTCGTCGACGAGCGGCAGCGCGAGCGCGAGACAGACCGCGACCGCGGCGACGAGGGGGAGGTACTCGATCATCGGTCCGTGGCGTCGGATCCCGCGTCTCCGGCGCGCGCGCCGTCGCCGTCGGAGGCGTCGGGGCCGCGGTCGGTGCCGCCGCCCGGCGAGGCGTCTTCGGCCGCGAACTCGTCGGGGTCGACGCCGTCGGCCGCGGCGGCGCGCTCATCGAGCTTCTCCATCACGCGGTCGGCGTCGGCGTAGTACTCGTTGACGAGGGCGGTGAACGTGCGGTAGTCGTCGATGCCGAGCGCGGAGAGGAGTTCGAGGAATCGCTCGCGGCGCCGGACCTCGCGGAGCAGCTCCGACCGGGACCAGCCGCGGTCGTCGGCGATCTCCTCCAGCAGCGACGAGTCGTTGCGCCGGAACGTGTCGGAGTCCGGCCGCCACTCGAACGCCGAGGAGTAGTCGAGCTCCCCGGTGCGCTGGTCGATACCGCCGATCTCGCCGATCGTCTTCGCGCGGCGGACGCGCTCGTCGTCGGCGCGGGTGAGCGTCTGGACCGACAGCATGTCGAGCGACTGAACCATCGCGCGCGGCACGTTGATCGGCTCGTTCTCCAGCCGGTTGATCACGGTCTCGATCGAGTCGGCGTGCATCGTCGAGAACGTGGTGTGACCGGTGTTCATCGCCTGGAAGAGCGTGATCGCCTCCTCGCCGCGCACCTCGCCGACGACGATGTACTCGGGGCGGTGGCGCAGCGCCGACCGCAGAAGGTCGTACATGTCGATGTCGGTCCCCTCGTACCGGCGCTCGCGGGTGACCGCCGAGAGCCAGTTGTCGTGGTACAGCGAGAGCTCGCGGGTGTCCTCGATGGTGAGCACCTTCGCCCGCGGCGGGACGAACATCGACACCGCGTTCATCGAGGTGGTCTTCCCGGACGCGGTGCCGCCCGCGAAGATGAGGCTCTTGTTGTGCTCGATACAGAGCCAGAAGTACGCCATCTGCTCGACGGAGAACGTGCCGTACTCCACGAGGTCGACGGGGGTGAACGGGTCCTCGGCGTACTGGCGGATCGTGAACGCCGAGCCGCGCGGGGTCACCTCCTCGCCGAGCGCCAGCTCCGCGCGTGAGCCGTCGGGGAGCGTCGTCTCGACGATGGGGTCGCCGACCGAGACGTGGCGGCCGGACTGCTGCGCGAGCCGGATCACGTAGCTGTCGAGCGCCTCCTGTCCGAAGGAGACGTTCGTCTCGATGTCGGTGTACTCGTCGTGGTAGACGAAGATCGGGAGGTCGTAGCCGTCACAGGAGACATCCTCGATGTGGCGGTCGTTCAGCAGGGGGTCGACCTTCCCGAAGCCGCGGAAGTCGCGGTAGAGGTAGTACACCAGCGCGTGGAACGTGTCCATCTCGGCCTCGACGCCGTACCCCTCCAGGAGCGTCTCGAGTTCGGTCCTGAGCGTCTCTTCGTCGGTCTTGCCGCTCCCCTCGCGGTAGAGGAGGGGGTCGCGGATGTCGTCGACGACGCGGTCGAGGAGCTCGCGCTCGAACGCGTCGAGCTCGGGCTCGACCGCGTAGTAGCGGTGTTCGCTCTCGGCGTCGTCGTAGGTGATCACGACGTACGCGTACGGCGCGTTCACCCAGTACCGGTCGACTTCGGTCTCGTCTTCCGGAACGACGAACGACGCGAGCGGGCCGTCCTCGCCCGGGCGGAACGGCCGGACGTCGAGCGTCGACCCCTGAAGCAGCTCCCACGTCCGGGAGAGCCGCCGCTGGAGGGCCTCGATCCGGTCGCCGAGGTCGCTCTCGCCGGCCTCGCTCGCCATAGATACGGTGCCCTAGAGGCGGGGGGAAGTTAAACTACCCCCGACGATTATCAGGACCGACATCGAGGTCCGCCGCCGCGGTCCCGACCGAGTGCCGATCCGGTCCCGGCGCGGCGCGGACGCCCGAGCATCGTCGGTTCCGCGCCGCCGCTCCGCCCGTTACGTTGATACGGCCGGACCGCAAAGCATCCGATAGGAAATGCGGCGTGACTACTTCGAGTTGACCGTCGAGGGCGTCGGAAACGACGCCGGCTCCCAGTCGCCCCCGCTGGTGCGGATCGACTTCCACGGTCCGGAGGATCTCCTCCGCGAGCGACTCTCGGGGGGCGAAAGCGAGGACATCATCGTCGAGACGGACGACGACCTGCTCGCGGCCGACCAGATCGACGTCGCCTTCCGGCTCCGCGAGCCGCTGGACGAGGCGGACGAGCCGGAGGGCGTCGTCGGCGTCACCAACCGATACACGGGCGACTTCATCCTCGAACTCAACGAGACGGCGACGGACGTACTCCCGTTCATCCACGCCGCGCGCGACGCGACCGACGACGGCGACGCGCGGTACCGCGTCGAGATCGATGTCGACGGCGAGCGCCTCGTCGCCTACGACAAGGACACCTTCCTCGTGTACGACCAGGAGGGGAACCTGCTCCGCAGCGAGAGCCTGATTCCCTCCGGCGTCGAGCTGTAACCGGTTTTTCGGACTCAGAGGCTGACGCTGTCGGGAACGAACCGGACCGCGTCGCCCGGTCGGAGGTCGAACGCGCCGTCGCCCCGGCCGTCGTTCACGTCACACTCCGCGTAGCCGTGGCTCCCGACCGTGACGAGGCGCTCGCCGGGGTCGACGGCGCCGAACGTCTCCGCGACCGGCGTGAGGTCGCCGTTCACGCGGACCCAGTCCCGGCCGCGGACAAGCTCGCCGGGGACGTTGGTGATCACGTTGCCGAACCGGTCGATCGCGAGCACTTCGCCGTCAACGGCGACCACGTCGCCGGTGTCGGCCTCGTCGTCGGTACCGTCCTCGGCGTCGGTGTCCTTCTCGGCCTCGCCCGCGTCGCGTTCGACCGACGGCTCGGGAAAGCGGACGTCCACGGGGTCGTTCGCGGGCGCGAGGTCGTCGATCCCCGCGAGCGCTTCGGCGACCGCGTCGACCGCGGGCTCCCCGTCCGACGCCGTCAGTTCGTCGTCGAGCGCCGTCCGGACGCGGGCCGCGGTCGGCGCGAACACGTCGCGGCCGTGGAACGTCTCGCTCGCGGGGTCGTCGACCGCGATGGACCAGACCTCGACATCCGACTCGCCGGCCGCCAGCGCGCGGGCCGGCGGCATCGCGAGCCCGTTGTCGGGCGCGACGATGACGTGCGCGCCGGCCCGGACGACGAGGGCGTCCCGGTCGGTGCCGACGCCGGGGTCGACGACGGCGCAGTGGACCGCCGGCGGGAACTCCGGGAGGACGAACCGGAGCCAGAACGCGGCGGCCCGGGGGTCCCCGCGCGGCAGATCGTGCGCAACATCGATCAGCTCGGCGTCAGTGTGCCGGCGAATCACTCCCTTCATCGCGGCGGGGTACGGCGACCCAAAGTCCGAGGTGAGCGTGATCATACCGGAACCCGCGTGCGGCGCGGGGTTAAATGGAACGGGCGTCGTCGTCGCCGGTCTCGGTATCTGTCCACGGGCAGGCGGCCGGAGCGTCGGAGTCGGCGCCGAGGCTTCGAAGCGATCCGCGGTCGGTGCGCGATCGGCGGTCCGAGGCGATCAGCCCTCTTTACACGGATCGCCGCGCTACAGGTCGGACGGCTCGCCGCCGTTCGAGTCCGTCTCCGCGATGCGGCGGATGCGCTCGACGCCGTCGACTTCGCGGATCACGTCGACGACGGGGTCGGGGACGAGGTCGGCCCACTCCCGGCCGCGGATCATGCGCTCGCGGAGTTCGGTCCCCTCCAGCACGTCGCGGCGGAACATCGGCGACTGGCGCACCTCGACGCCCGCCTCCTCGAACAGGCGGACCACGAGCGGGTTGTTCGAGTAGGCCACGTCGAAGCGCGGGGTCATGCTCTGGACGTGGCTCACCCACACGGAGTTCCGGTCGAGGTCCTCGATCGGGACGACGTAGGTGGTGGCGTCGAGCTCCCCGACCGCCTTCGTCACCATCATCACGCGCTCGCCGGCGGTGAATGGGTTCCGCGTGGTGTGAGAGTCGCCGGCGGAGCCGATCCCCAAGACGAGCTCGTCGACCTCCGCCGCGATCTCTTCCACCATGTGCCGGTGGCCGTGGTGGAACGGCTGATACCGGCCGATGTAGAACCCCCGCATGAGTCTACGTACCGTCGGCGTCATTTATAAACCCCGTGGGAACGCTCGCGGGGCGTGATCGGTCGATATACGGCTTGAAAGCGGTGTTTACTGCCCCCGGGGCTACCCCTCCGGGGGGAGAAAGTATATCAGTAACCGACCCGTCCTTTTCAATAGCGACCCCCGATTCTATGAGCAACGAGACGGACACGAACGACCCGACGGCCGACGACCCCGACGAACCGCCCCACGGCGGCGTCGACGACTCGAGTCCGGCGGGGAACGGCGAGGACGCCACGCCCGGCGACCCCGAGCCCGACGACGGCCCGGCGAACGAGGCCGGCGTCGACGAGGACCCGGCCGCGGACTCCGACGACGACCCCTGGGACGACGGGGTCATCGTGGACGACGACGGGTTCGACGAGGGTCGGAACGGCGACGCCGCCGATCCGGCCGACGACGGCGGGATCGACGAGCTCGGCAGCACCGTCGAGGTCGAGGGCGCCGAGATCGAAGAGGACCCCGACGAGGACGACCTCCTCGGCGGGCTCAAGATAGACACGACGGCCGAACTGGAGATCCCGGACCGGCTCGTCGACCAGGTCATCGGGCAGGAACACGCCCGCGACGTGATCATCAAGGCGGCGAAGCAGCGGCGCCACGTGATGATGATCGGCTCCCCCGGGACGGGGAAGTCGATGCTCGCGAAGGCGATGTCCGAGCTCCTCCCCAAAGAGGAGCTTCAGGACGTGCTGGTGTACCACAACCCCGAGGACGGCAACAAGCCGAAGGTCCGGACGGTGCCGGCCGGTAAGGGCGACCAGATCGTCGAGGCGCACCGCGAGGAGGCGCGCAAGCGCAACCAGATGCGGTCGCTCCTGATGTGGATCATCATCGCCGTCGTGCTGGGCTACGCGCTCATCATCGTCGGCCAGATCCTCGTCGGCATCATCGCGGCCGGCGTGGTGTACCTCGTCTTCCGCTACCTCAACCGCGGTTCGGATGCGATGATCCCGAACCTGCTGGTGAACAACGGCGACACGAAGACCGCGCCGTTCCGCGACGCGACCGGCGCGCACGCCGGCGCACTGCTCGGCGACGTGCGACACGACCCGTTCCAGTCCGGCGGGATGGAGACGCCCAGCCACGACCGCGTCGAGGCGGGCGCCATCCACAAGGCGAACAAGGGTGTGCTGTTCATCGACGAGATCAACACGCTCGACATCCGCAGCCAGCAGCACCTCATGACGGCGATCCAGGAGGGCGAGTTCTCGATCACGGGCCAGTCCGAGCGCTCCTCGGGCGCGATGGTCCAGACCGAGCCCGTCCCGACCGACTTCGTCATGATCGCGGCCGGGAACCTCGACGCGATGGAGAACATGCACCCGGCGCTGCGCTCCCGGATCAAGGGGTACGGTTACGAGGTGTACATGGAGGACACCATCGAGGACACCCCGGAGATGCGCCGGAAGTACGTCCGGGTCATCGCCCAGGAGGTCGCGAAGGACGGCCGCCTGCCCGAGTTCTCGGCGGAGGCCGTCGAGGAGATCATCCTCGAGGCCAAGCGCCGTTCCGGCCGCAAGGGCCACCTCACGCTGAAGATGCGGAACCTCGGCGGGATGGTCCGCGTCGCGGGCGACATCGCCCGGGGCGAGGACGCCGAGATGACCACCCGCGAACACGTCCTTCAGGCGAAGGGGCGCTCGCGCTCCATCGAGCAGCAGCTCGCCGACGACTACATCGAGCGCCGCAAGGACTACGAGCTCCAGGTCTCCGACGGCTACGTCGCCGGCCGCGTCAACGGCCTCGCGGTGATGGGCGAAGACTCCGGGATCATGCTCCCGGTGATGGCCGAGGTGACGCCGACCCAGGGCGGCGGGCAGGTGATCGCCACCGGCCAGCTCAAGGAGATGGCCGAGGAGTCGGTCCAGAACGTCTCGGCGATCATCAAGAAGTTCTCCGACGAGAACATCTCGGAGAAGGACATCCACATCCAGTTCATCCAGACGGGCCAGCAGGGGGTCGACGGCGACTCCGCGTCCATCACGGTCGCGACCGCCGTCATCTCCGCGCTGGAGAACGTCGGCGTGGACCAGAGCCTCGCGATGACCGGCTCGCTGTCGGTCCGCGGCGACGTGCTCCCCGTCGGCGGGGTCACCCACAAGATCGAGGCGGCCGCGAAAGCCGGCTGCGACCGAGTGATCATCCCCGCAGCCAACGAGCAGGACGTGATGATCGAAGACGAGTACGAGGAGATGATCGAGGTCATCCCGGTCTCGCACATCAGCGAGGTCCTCGACATCGCCCTCGAGGGCGAGGCCGAGAAGGACTCGCTCGTCTCCCGGCTGAAGTCGATCACGGGCTCCGCGCTGAAGGACGGCAACGTCTCCGGCCCGTCCAACCCGAGCCCGCAGTAGGCGGCTCCACGCCTCGCGGTCCGATTTCTTCTGTCCTCGCTTTCGTTCCGGCGAGCCGCCGCACCGCGGTCTTCGCCCGCGGTTCGAGTGCCGCCCGCCGAGTCCGGTCTCGGTCGCTTATCGAGCGAGGTTGTCTCCGCCGCCAGTATTTTGTAGAATATACACAATACTGATGCGCCAAACAAACGATTCACCGACGGGGACAAGACGTATTTCGCGGCGATCGATACGCTTCCAACCCGGCTATAGCCACAGGAGCGCGTTTCAGTCGATATCTCGGAGGGGACGCCGACCACTCCGAGTGAATCAGCGGGCGGAATTAATAAGTTAGTATAGCACATACTACGCAATACAGATGTCAGGGATCGCGATCGTCGGCGGGGGACCGACCGGACTGAACGCCGCCATCTACACCGCTCGGGCGGACAGGCGAACGCTCGTGTTCGACGACGGGGGCGGGACCACCCGTGACGTGGACACGATGGAGAACGTCTACGGGTTCCCAGACGGGGTCACGGGCCCGGAGCTCGTCGATCTGGGGCGAGAGCACGCGCGGAAGTACGACGCCGAGATCGTCGAGGAGGAGGTCGTTCGGATCGAGCCGGACGGCGACCGGTACCGCGTCGAGACGACCGTCGACGAGTACGTCGTCGACGGGGTTATCATCGCGACGGGCGCGGACTACGAACGGCCGGCCATCGCGGGCGTCGAGGCGTACGAGGGCCACGGCGTCTCCTACTGCGTCGAATGCGACGCGTACTTTTACCGCGACAGTCCCGTCGCTGTCGTCGGCGACGACAACTACGCCGCGACCGAGGCGTTGATGCTGCTCGACTACACCGACGACGTCCGGATCCTCACCAACGGGTCGGCGTTCGAGGCGGACGACGGCTTGCGGGACCGGGTCGCCGACGCGGGGATCCCGGTGGTCACCGACGACCTCGATCGGCTCGCCGGCGAGGAGGTCCTCGAAGCCGTCGTCACCCGAGAGGGCGACGAGATCCCGGTCGACGGGCTGTTCGTCGCGCTGGGCACCGCCGGCGGCACCGACCTCGCGGAGATGCTCGGCGTCCCCGTCGAGGGAGACGACATCGTCACCGACGAGGCGCAGTCGACGCCGGTGGACCGGGTGTACGCCGCGGGCGACGTTACCGGCGGCCACCAACAGATCGCGACCTCCGTCGGAGAGGGAGCCCGAGCGGCCATCAATCTGCTCGAGGAGCTCCGCGGGGCGGACTACATCGATTACAAGAAGCTGGACTCGCAGCCGGCCTGACCGGTCCGACCGCTGACGCGCGCGAAGCGCGAAAGCGGCGCGCGGGTCCGGGCTCGCGGGTCCAGAGCGGTTTATATAAGACTCCATAATGTGCCGTGCCGCACAACACGCCCGTCGTTTTAGGTAGGCCTAAATGGTGGTCGCGCTGGCCGACATCCCGTCGGGCGAGTGGGTGGAACTGGTCGACGTGCCGGACGGCGAGCGCCGCGCTCGGTTACTGCGACTCGGCCTGCTGGACGGCCGCGTCGAGTGTCGCCGCCGGATCCGCAACGGTCCGGTCGTCGTCAGGCGTCGCGGGACGGAGGTGGCGCTCGGGCGGTCGCTGGCCCGGGAGATAACCGTCGAGCGATCGGCCCCCGACGACGCACCGCGATGACGGCGAGCGGGGACGCGGACCGCGGGCCCACATCCGGCGACGCCGAGGCGTCCGCGGCGCTGGTCGGCGCGCCCAACGCGGGCAAGAGCGTGCTGTTCGGACGGCTCACGGCCGAGTACGCCGACGTCTCGAACTACCCCGGCACCACGGTCGAAACGACCGCGGCGACCCTCGGGTCGACCCGCCTGATCGACACGCCCGGGGTCCACGGGATATCGTCGTTCTCTGAGGAGGAGCGGGCCACGAGGGCGGTCGTCTTGGAGGCGGACGCGGTCGTGAACGTCGTCGACGCCACGCGGCTCGACCGTGACCTGTTCGTGACGCTACAGCTGTTGGACATGGGCGTGCCGACCGTCGTCGCGCTGAACATGATGGACGAGGTCGAGGCCGACGGCGTCGAGATCGACGTCGGCGCGCTGGAGGCGACCCTCGGCGTCCCCGTCGTCCCGACCGTCGCCGTCACCGGCGCCGGCGTCGACGAGTTGCGCGATCGGCTCCCGGAAGCGACCGCCCCCGAGTCGACGCCCGTCGACGCGTACTACGACGCACTCCCCGACGGGATCGAGGCCGGGCGGGCGGAGAAGACACTCCTCGTCGAGGGCGACGAACCGACGGCTCGCCGCGTCGGTGCCGGCGGCCTCGCGGCCGACGGGGGCGACGCGCCGCCCGCCGGCCTCGGAGAGCGGGAGGCGGTGTATCGCGAGCGCCGGACGCGCGTCCGGTCGGTCGTCGAGGCGGTCGAACGGGGTCCCGCTCCCGGACGGAGTCGCGGGGGACGGCTCGGAGACCTGTTGCTGCGGCCGGTGACGGGGATCCCGATCGCGCTCGCGCTCCTCCTCGCGGTGTTCTACGTCATGGGGGTGCTCGTCGCGCAGCGCGTCGTCGGCTACGCGGAGACCGTGGTCTTCGGGCGATACTACACGCCGGCGGTCGAGGCGACCGTCGCGGATCTGCTCCCGGCGCGCGGGTGGGCCGCGCCCGTCGAGTTCCTGCTCGTCAACGATAACCTAGGGCTGCTGACGGTCACCGTTCGGTACACCCTCGGGGTCCTGCTCCCGCTCGTGGTCGCGTTCTACCTCGTGATCGGGACGCTCGAAGACGCCGGCGTCCTGCCGCGACTCGCCGTGGTGACGGACAGAGGGCTCGACAGGATCGGGCTCAACGGCCGCGCGGTCGTCCCGCTGATCGTCGGCGTGGGATGCGTGACGATGGCGGTCGTCTCCACCCGAATGGTCGGGTCGCGCCGGGAGCGGCTCATCACGACGGCGCTGCTGGGCCTCGCGATCCCCTGCTCGGCGCAGATCGGCGTCGTCGCGGGGTTGCTCGCGGAACTCGGGGTGGTCTGGTGGGGCGGCTACGTGGCGGTGCTACTCGGGGTCCTCGGGGCCGCCGGCGTCGTTCTCGACCGGACGCTCCCCGGCCGACAGGACGCGCTGATCGAGCAGCTCCCGCGGCTACGCCTCCCCCGCCCGACGAACGTCGCCCGGAAGACGGCGAACCGGACCGCCGCGTTCCTCGGGGAGGCGGCCCCGGTGTTCGGGGTCACCGCGGCGGCGGTGTCGACGCTCGAGTACCTCGGCGCGCTCGACGCGATAGTCGGCGCGCTCCGGCCGCTGACCGCGGCGCTGGGCTTACCCGCGTCGTTCGGCGAGGTGCTCGTGTTGGGACTGATCCGCCGCGACTTCGCCGCCGCAGGGATGACGGGCCTGACGCTGTCGGCGTCACAGACCTTCGTCGGACTGGTCGTCGTCACCCTGTTCGTCCCGTGTATCCTCACGATGGCGATGATCCTCAGGGAGCGCGACGCGCGGAGCGCGCTCCTCGTGTGGGTCGGCTCTTGGGTCACGGCGTTCGCCGTCGGCGGCGGCGTCGCGGCCGCCTTGGAGGTGATCGCGTGATCTGTCCCCGCTGCGAGTACGAGTTCGATCCGGCGAACGGGCTCTCGTGTCCGCGCTGCGGCGCGCCCGCGTCATGTTCGGGCGTCTCCTGCGCCGAGTGCGGCGCGTGTTCGTCGCCCTTCGAGCGACTCCGCCGACGGCTCGCGGAGCGACTCGCAGGCGAGCCCCGTCGCGACCAGGACTCCTCCGGGGACGACCCCGCGAGCGAGTCCTGACGAACGCCGGTGCGAGACGGCGCGGGTCGCGGTCAGGCGCTCTGAGAAGCCCCCGTCGCTCGCGCCGGACGCTCGGCCGGGCCGTCGCGGAGCGGGCGTCCGGGTCAGCCGACCGACTCCCAGTTCCGGTACAGCGCCACGCCGAACGCGAGGACGATCCCGCCGACCCCGACCTGCCGGCCGACCGTCCCGAAGTCGCCGTCGAGGCCGGCGACGACCGCTCTGACGGTCATCACCACCGTGACGAGCGCGACGAGCGCCAGCACGGCGTGCCGTGTTTCCATGCGTGAACGCAGTCGCCTCGCCACCCAAGACGATGGCTTGGCGCAGGACAACGTCGGACCAGCGGGCGAGCCGCCGCGTCGTCGCCGCCGAGAGGGCGGCGGCGGGCGCTCCGCGGCCGGTTGTCCTGTGCCAACTCCGGGGTTATGGACGAGGAATGCGCAGTGTTACGCGAGGAGACCGCCGCGTCGCGCGCCGGAGTGAACTTTCCAACCCGGACCCACCACGACATGATCGATCCAGTACTCGCAAGCCGATTCCAGTTCGCCCTGACGACGATCGTCCACATCATCTTCCCGGTGATGAGCATGGGACTGGCCCCGTTCCTGATATACTTCACCTGGAAGGACGTGCGGGGCGGCGACCCGGTGTACGAACAGCTGCGTCGCTTCTGGACGAAGATATTCGCCGTCTCGTTCGTCGTCGGGACGGTCACCGGGATCGTCTTAGAGTTCGAGTTCGGGACCAACTTCGCGGCGTTCTCGACGACCGCCGGCGAGCTGTTCGGCGGCCCGCTCGCCGTCGAGGGGATGATGGCGTTCATGCTGGAGGCGACGTTCCTCGGCGTCTTCGTGTTCGGTCGCGAGCGCGTCTCCGACCGGTTGTACCTGGTGTCCAGCCTCGCCGTCGGGGTCGGCACGTGGCTGTCCGCCGTCTGGATCCTCATCGCGAACTCGTGGATGCAGATGCCGCGCGGCTACGAGCTCGTGACCGAGAACGGGCAGGAGGTGGTCCACCTCGTCGACCCGCTCGCGGCGTACCTGACCCCCCGGTTCGGCTACATGTACGTCCACATGCAAAACGCCGCCGTCGAGTCGGTGGCGCTGTTCATGGCGGGCGTCTCCGCGTACTTCGTCTACCGACACCACGTCTGGGGACACCAGACGGAGAACATCGCCTTCTGGCAGAAGACGCTCAAGATCGCGCTGGTCGCGCTGCTGATCACGGCCCCGCTACAGGTGCTTCAGGGCGACCTGTACGCGCGGCACGTCTACGAGACGCAGCCGCAGAAGTTCGCCGCCATGGAGGCGGTCTGGGACACCGAGGCGTACGTCCCGGAGTACATCTTCGCGATCCCGACGGACCTGAGCCAGTTCACGGACCCCCGCGCGAAGGAGCTGTTCGGTCTCGGCATCCCGGGCGGGGCGTCGTGGCTCGCCAGCGGGGGCGACGCGACCGCGGAGATCCGCGGACTGAACACGTTCGAGACGGAGGCGCCGCCGGTCGCCGTCGTGTTCTGGTCGTTCCGCGCGATGGTCGGGATGGGCTTCTGGTTCATCCTGCTCGCGTTCTGGGGCGGCTACCGGTGGTACACGGGCGAGCTGTTCGAGGACGGGCTGCTCCACAAGGCGCTGATGGCGTCCAGCCTGCTCGGCATCGTCGCGGTCGAGCTCGGGTGGGTCGTCACCGAGGTCGGGCGTCAGCCCTGGGTGATCCAGGGCGTGTTGAAGACGAGCGAGGGGGTCTCTCCCGGTCTCACCGGGACGGAAGCGATGGTCACGCTCGCCGGGTTCGTCGGCGTCTACGCCGGCATCCTCGCGCTGTACACGTACGTCGTCGCGCGGGTGATCCGTGGGGGGCCCCCGAGCGTGCGCGAGCTGCGGTCCGCGGCCGAGCGCGACGCCGCGCCGGGGGAGGTGCCCGGCGATGACTAGCGCCGTCGACGCGCTCGCGGCGGGCCCGGTGCTCGGCCTGCCGCTCCCGGAGCTGTGGTTCGCGCTCGTGTTCGCGATCCTCGGAACGTTCCTGTTCCTCGACGGCTTCGACTTCGGCGCCGGCGCGATCTTCGCGACGCTTCGCGAAGACGAGGCGCGCGAGGCGGTGCTGTCGGCGATCGGGCCGTTCTGGGACGGGAACGAGGTGTGGCTCGTCGTCTTCGGCGGCGCGCTGTTCGCCGCCTTCCCGTCGGTGTACGCGGGGCTGTTCAGCAGACACTACCTGCTGATGTTCGGCATCCTCGGCGCCCTCATTCTCCGGGGACTGGCGCCGGAGATGTACGAACAGCGCCACGACGCGCGGTGGCAGCGGTGGTGGGGGCGGTCGTTCGTCGCCGGCAGCGTCCTCGCGCCGTTCCTCCTCGGCGCGTTCGCGGGGAACTGGCTCGCCGGGAGCCCCCGGTCGCTCACGCTCGTCGGCGTCGTCACCGGGATCGCCGTCACGGCGCTGACCGTCGTTTCCGGCGCCGCGTTCCTCCGCTTGAAGGCCCGAGACGCGCTCCCCGAGACGGTGACTGAGATCGGCGTCGGGGCCGTCGCGGCGTACCTCTTCGCGGTCGTCGCGACCCTCGGCGCCCTGGCGACTCGGCTCCCCGCCGGCGTCGACGCGCTGCTATCGCCCCCGGTGCTCGCGCTGGTCGCCGCCTCCGTCGGGCTCGGCGTCGGCTACGGCGTCGCGCTTCGACGCGGGGCGGACCTCGCCGCGCTCGCGGCGGCCGCGGGACTGACGTACGGGCTGACCGCGGTCGTCGCGGTCCTCATGTACCCGCGCATCGACCCGGCGACCGGGGCGACGGTCGGGGAGGCCGTCGTCTCGACGCTGCCGCTGAACCTCATGTCGATCGGCGCGGCCCTGCTGTTGCCGCTGGTCGTCGTGTACTTCGCCGTCCTGTACTCGGCGTTCAGCGGCCCGATCACGGCCGAGGAGGCGTACTGAGATGAGCGACGGCTCGGAGGCGCACGCGCCGACCCGGCGGTCGTCGGTCGGAACGCTGCTGCTCTCGCGCGTGCTCATCACGTGGGCAGAGCTCCTCGTCGTCGGGTTCGGCGGGGCGGTCGCGGGCGGCGCCGCGTCCGGCCCGCCGCAGCTCGTCGTCTACTTCGCGACGGTCCTCGCCGCGGTCGCCGTGTTCATGTTCAACGTCGACCGGCTCGTCGCCGCCCGCATGCGAGAGGCGACGTGACCGGAGTGCGCCGCGCCGAGCGTCAGTCCGACCGACGGCTCGACCGCCTGAACGGACCGACGCCGTGGCGCTTGGCGACGATGCCGAACAGCAGCGCGGCGCTGGGGAGGAAGAGCAGCGCGCCCAGCGCGGTGACGGTGTCGTCGTGGGTCAGTCCGAGGGCGAATCCCCCGATCCCGGCGGCGAGCGCGAGGAGGGCCGGGATGAGGAGACGGCTCCGGAGCGCGGTCGGCGTCTCGCGACCCGAGGGTGAAAGCTCCATACGAGACAACGTAAGTGCGTCGGGCCCATATCACACGCGTTGTCGAGGGACAACTTCCCGCCGGGACGCGGCCCGACGCCGGCGAGGTCACCGTCACCGCCGCGAACCGAGACCGCACGACCGGACCAGTCACCGCCAGATGTACGACTTCAGCTTCGAGATAACGTACGAGCCCGGCGCCGACGAGTACGTCGACCTGTTCATCGACCGCGGCTCCCTCCAGTCGGAGGCGACCTACTCGTGTCTGGACCCCACGGAGCTGTGGAAGCTCGAGTCGGTGACCGGCGACGCGGCCGACCTCGACGCCGTGGACGAGCTGCTCTTAGACGGGTCGGTCGACCGCGAGTCGATCAGCGGCCGGGCGTGTCGCTCGGCCCGCGCGACGAGCCTGTTGACCGAAGAGCAGCGGCGGCGGGTGGCGTACACGTACGTCTCTGACGTGGACTACTGCGAGTCCGTCCCGCTCATCACGGCGAAGTACGTCGACGGGGGCGTCCTCTTCGAGCAGACGCTGTCCGGCGACACGGTCCGCTGGCGCGTGCTGGTCCAGGACGACTCGAAGATCGGAATGTTGTACGACACGCTGTCCGCGAAGCTCGGCGACGGGCTGTCGTTCTCCTTCGAACACCTGACCGAGGTCGACCACTGGGAGAGCGAGCTGCTCTCCCGGCCCGACGTGCCGGCCGAACAGCGCGAGACCCTGTTGCTCGCCGTCGAACGCGGGTACTTCGAGACGCCGCGAGACGTGACGCTCGACGAGCTCGCGGCGGAGCTCGACGAGCCGCGCTCGACGGTGTCGTACCGGCTTCGACGCGCGACCGCGGAGCTGGCGAAACGGTTCGCCGACCAACAGTCATGACCGCAGAAACCCCACCCGACGACGATCAGCGGAAGCCCACAAGCGCGTCGCTAGCGGGGCGGTACCCGACGGACGTGCTCGTCAGCCCCGACTGGGTCGACGCCCGCCTCGACCGGTTCGACGCCGCCGACCCCAACCTGCGCCTGCTCGAGGTCGACGTCAACGCCTCGTTCTACGAGGAGGCACGCGCCCGGCGCCGTCGGCGTCGACTGGCGCACCGAACTCCGGTCGACGGAGGTACACGACATCCTCTCTCCGGAAGAGATGACCGCCTTCCTCGAATCGAGCGGGATCACCGAGGAGACGACCGTCGTCATCTACGGCGACAACCGGAACTGGTTCGCGGCCCACCTGTACTGGCAGCTCGCCTACTACGGCCACCCGGACGTCCGGATCATGGACGGCGGCCGAGAGTACTGGACGGAACACGACTACCCGACCACGACGGACCCGGTCGACCCGCCAGCCGTAGCGTACGGCGACGCGCCCGACGCGCCGGCCAGACCGGCGGTGCGGGCCGCGCGCACGGACGTGCGGGCGGCGCTCGACACGGACACGAAGTTCGTCGACGTGCGCCTGCCCGAGGAGTTCCGGGGGGAGATCACGAAGCCCCCCGGCAGCAACGAGGGCGCGATGCGGGGCGGCCACATCCCCGGGGCGACGAACGTGTTCTGGGCGGAGAACGTCCGGCCCAACGGCCTGTTCAAGTCGCCCGAGGAGCTGGCGGCCGTGTACGAGTCTCGGGGGATCACCCCCGAGGACGACATCATCGTCTACTGCCGGATCGGGGAGCGGTCGTCGGTGACGTGGTTCGTCCTTGAGGAGCTGCTCGGCTACGAACACGTGCGGCACTACGACGGCTCCTGGACCGAGTGGGGGAACATGATCGGCGTCCCGCTCGAAGTGGGCGAGCCCGACGGCGGCTAGCTACTCCCGACGACGACGGCCCGCTGTTGTCTCGGCGGCTGGGTACTGCCTTCGAATCGGGGCTAGCCGCCGCTCTCGGCCGTCGAGACTGGTCGTTGTCCTGCGCCAAACGGTTACATTAGCCGCTGTGCGCGTAAACGTCGGTAATGAGCGGTTCTCACGCCGAGCGGAGGGCGAAGCGCACAGGAGGCCGGGGCGGAGACCGGCGAAGCGAACCCGCATCGCCGGTCGGTGGCGATGAGTGACGCCGGGTCGAAGCGGGGCGAGTCCGGCTCCGTCCGGCGGCTCCTCGACGCGCTGAGCGAGGAAACGAACCGGACGATCCTGTCGGAGCTCGACGAACCAACCTCGGTCGCCGAGCTCGTCGAGGAGTGCGACATCCCGATGTCGACGGTGTACCGGCGCTTGGACACGCTTGAGGACATGGACCTGGTGACGGAACACGTCGCGGTCGACGCCGAGAGGGGTCGGTATCGGCTGTACGAGCGCAACGTGCGCCGCGTCACGATCACCGTCAACGAGGACGGGCGGCTCGGGACCCGAGTCGAGCGCCCGGCCGGGAACCCCGACGAGACGGTGACGTGGCGGCCGGACGGCGAGTGACGGTCGGGCTGGTAGTGCCGGGCGGGCAGAGAGACGATCGGGCGGGGAGGGACGGCCGAACGGCGAGTGCCGGTCGGGCGAAGAGTGATGGCCGCTCGGGACGCCGTCACCCCCGCCCTCTTTTATTCCGCGAGCGTGTACGGCGGACGATGAGCGGGAAACCGACGGTCGGCGAGTACATGACCCGGGAGGTGGAGACGGTCAGCCCGGACGAGACGGTGGCAACCGTCGCGCGCCGCATGGCCGACAGCGACGGGCACAACGGGTTCCCCGTCACGCAGGGCCGCACCGTCGAGGGGTTCGTCGCGGCGGGGGACCTGCTGCTCGCCGAGGACGACGCACCCGTTTTCACGGTGATGACGGAGGACCTGATCGTCGCGCACCCCGATATGAAGGTGACCGACGCCGCCCGCGTGATCTTGCGCTCAGGGATCCAGCGGCTCCCGGTCGTCGACGACGCGGACAACCTCGTCGGGATCATCTCGAACACGGACGTGGTCCGCTCGCAGATCGAGCGCGCGACGCCCGGCAAGGTCGGGAAGCTGATGCGCACCCTCTCGCAGATCCACGGCGTCGACCTCGACGAGGAGCGCCGCGAGGTGGCGATCGCGGACCTGACGCCGACGCAGGCCCGCGTGTACGCCGACGAGCTGGAGGGCCGGCAGTACGAACTCGAACACGGGCTCGCGGAGCCGCTCGTCGTCATCGACAACGACGGGACGCTCTACCTCGCCGACGGGCATCACCGGGCCATGGCCGCCCGTGAAGCGGGCATCGAGTCGATGGACGCGTACGTGATCGTGCCGCGAACGCCGGTCGACCTGGGGATGGCGAAGACCGCCGAGAAGGAGGGCCTCCGCGTCGTCGACGACATCGAGATCGTCGACTACGCGCGCCACCCTCTCGTGGAGACGACGAAGCGGCTTCAGTGAGGTGCCGACCCGGATGTCTTCGGGTTCCCCGCTCCGAGGGCGTTCGCGGTCCCGTCCGGCGATAGATTGATATAGCTGCTGTCGGGACGAGTGGCACATGACAACGGGGAACACATTGGTCGAGCTCGACGAGGTGACGAAGCGGTTCGGCGACCTCACCGCGGTCGGCGGCATCGACTTCTCCGTTCGAAAGGGCGAGTTCTTCACGCTCGTCGGCCCGTCGGGCTGCGGGAAGCCGACGACGCTCCGGATGATCTGCGGCTTCGAGCACCCGACCGAGGGCGAGGTCCGGATCGACGGTCGGTCGATGGGATCGGTTCCCCCGGAGGCGCGCGCCACGAACCTCGTGTTCCAACAGCTCTCGCTTTTCCCGCACATGAGCGTGGGAGAGAACGTGGGCTACGGGCTCGCAAAGGCGGGCATCGACGCCGGCGAGCGGTCGGAGCGCGTCTCTGAGTACCTCGGGCTCGTCGACCTCGACGGGTTCGAGGACCGCAACCCGACAGAGCTCTCGGGCGGCCAACAGCAGCGCGTCGCGCTCGCCCGGGCGCTGGTCAACGAGCCAGCGGTGCTGCTGCTCGACGAGCCGCTCTCCAGCCTCGACCGGAAGCTCCGGAAGCAGATGCAGGTCGAACTCCGCCGGATCCACAAGCAGACGCAGGGCGGCTTCTTCTACGTGACCCACGACCAGGAGGTCGCGATGACGCTCAGCGACCGGATCGCCGTGATGAACGACGGCCACATCGAGCAGATCGGTCCGCCGGAGGAGATCTACCGCGAGCCCGCCTCGGAGTTCGTCGCGGACTTCATCGGCGACACGAACCTCATCGACGCGCGGACCGCGGAGCGGGACGGAACGACCGTCGCGGAGATCGGCGGCGAGGGCGGGTTCGGCGTGCCGGCCCCGAACCGGACCGGTGAGGTCACCGTCTCGATCCGCCCGGAGGACTTCACCATCGCGAACGGGGACGGCGCCCTACACGGCACCGTCGTCGAGCGGTACTTCCAGGGCGACCAGACGAACTACCTCGTCGACCCCCACGGGGACGTGGGCGAGCTTCAGGTGGTGATCCAGGGCCGCGAGTCGGCGGTCGACACCGGCGCCGACGTCGGGCTCGACGTGGTCGACGGCGCGCCAACGGTGTTTTGATCTGGCCACTCACACCGTCGATTCCCCGCTTCAGTGTGAACGCAGGTCGACGAGGCGGGGGAGAAACCGGGTCCGCTCGCCCGGGGCCTCACCCCTCCTCTTCCGTGACCGTGCCGGCGACGTAACCGGTCACGTTGCCGACGTTCATCGCGACCGCCAGCGCGATCGCGATCCCGAAGACGATGAGCGCGGAGACGGCGTTGAGCTCCGGCGCGTCGAGCTGTCGGATCCGGCTGAACATCCAGATCGTCAGCACGTCCGTGTTGGGCCCGGTGAGGAACAGCGCGCGGATGTAGTCCTCGAACGACCGGATCCACGCGAACAGGAACCCCGCTCCGACGGCCGGGGCAATCACCGGGAGCGTCACGTCCCGGAACACGGTCAGCGGGTCCGCGCCGAGGTCTCGGGCCGCCTCCTCTAGCGACTCGTCGAAGGTGTACAGCCGGGCGGAGACGATGAGGAGCACGAACGGGAGGCCGTACAGCGAGTGGGCCAGCACCACCGTGGCGAACCCCGGTAGGATACCGAGGAGGTTCTGGAAGTAGATCCGGAGGGCCACGCCGAGGATGATGCCGGGGATCACCAGCGGGATGATCCCGAAGGTCCGGTACACCTCTCGGAGGCGGAACCGGTAGCGGGTCAGCGCGAAGCTGGCCAGCACGCCGAGCACCGTCGCGACCGATGCCGCCACCGTCGCGATGGTGAAACTGCCCGCGAGCGAGGCGCGCATTGAGTCGCTACGGAGCGCCAGCCGAAAGTTGTCGAGCGTCAGGCCCTCGAACGGGAAGATCGTCACGGCGTTCTCCGCGAACGCGAGGAAGATGATGATCGCGAGCGGCACCCACAAAAAGAGGAGCAACAGGCCGGAGACGACGTACAGCGAGGTGCCGAGGAGCCGTTCGACCGTCTGGTGCCCGACAAGCCGCTCGGTCGCCCCCGCCGTCTCTGTCGACTCGGACGTCTCGGTCGCCATCTCAGGCACCCCCCAGTTCCTCGATGCTCACGTACCGGAACGCGAGGATCATCGCGCCCACGATCGAGACGAGCACGAACATCGACGCCGCGCTTGCGTACCCGATCGAGTAGGTCCCGGCGACCCGGCTCTCGATGAGCATGCCGATCATCTGGACCTTGCCCTGCCCGAGGAACGTCGGCGTAATGAACGCGCCGACGCTCGGGACGAAGACGAAGAGGCTCCCGCCGATGATCCCCGGAAGCGTGAGCGGGATCACGTGGTCGCGGAGCACCTCGACCCGCGACGCGCCAAGGTCGCGGGCGGCCTCGAGGATCGAGAAGTCGAGGCCGTCGAGGCTCGCGTACAGCGTCAGAAGCATGTACGGGAAGTACGCGTGGGTGAGCCCGACGATGATCGCCGGGACACCGTAGTTGAATATCCCGAGCGGGGCGTCGATCAGCCCCCAGCTCATGAGCGTGCTGTTGATCACGCCGCCCGGACCGAACATCAGGACCCACGAGTACGCCCGGACGAGGTACATCGTGAAGAACGGCAGGAGGACGAAGAAGATGACGACTTTGAACAGCCGCCCGCCGCTCCGTGCCAGCAGGTACGCCAGCGGGAACGCGAGCGTGAGACACAAAAGCGTCGTCACGGTGGCGATGACGTACGAGAGCCACAGCGCCGTGACGAACGGGGTGTTCCAGATCGCGCCGCCGCCGTCGAACAGGGAGCGGTAGTTGTTCAGCGTCGGCTCGTAGACGATCTGGTACGTCAACGAGCTGACCTCGAAGAAGCTCACGGCGACCATGAACGCCAGCGGCGCGACGAGCAGGGTGAGTATCCACGCTGCGCTGGGACCGACCGTGACGCCGAGCCGACTGCGTGGTCCGCTCAGCAGCCTCACCGCCCTCGCCCGCGCGCTCTCGTCCGGCTCGTCTGCGGCCATCTATGCCGCCTTGACCTCTTCCCACGCGGAGACGTACGCCTCCTCGACGTCCGAGTCGATGTCCTTGAGCGAGTACATCCCCTCGAGGCGCGAGGGGTCGATCCGCCCGTACAGCTCGTTCTGCTCCTCGGTCAGCTCGTCGGCCACGTTGGGGTTCGTGCTGGGCGAGAAGCCGGCCTCCGCGAGCGCCGCGCCGTTCTGGGGCGTGATGAACTCGTTGATGACCTCCCAGGCGGTCTCCTGGTTGTCGGAGGCGGCGGAGACGACCGCGGTCTCGTACCACGCCAGCGCGCCCTCTCTCGGGGCGACGAACTCGACCCAGTCGTCGCCCTCGCTGCGCATCTGGACGGTCTCGTTCCGCCCGCTGTGCCCGACGAGGAAGTTGCCCTGGCGGAACTCCTGGATGAACGTCGGGTCGGGGGCGATGTACCCCTGGAGCCGCGGCTTCTGCTCGATGAGCAGTTCCTGGATCTCCGTGAGCTGCTCTTCGGTAAACGTCATCCGCGCCCCGGACATGGCGTCGTCCATGCCGAGGTACAGCGCCGCGGCCGGGATCGACTTCGCCGCCTCGTCGTACATGATGATCTCGCCGTCGAGGTCGGCGTCGACGTAATCCGGCTCGAACAAGATGTCGTAGCTCGGCTCGTGGTCCGGCACGCTCCGGGAGTCGTAGGAGTAGCCGTACCAGCCGAAGCGGATCGGCACGCCATACGCGTTCCCGCTCTCCGTGAACTGGTCGTCGACAAACGACTGGAACCGGTCGTACATCGAGCCGAAGTTGTTCACCACGTCGTTGTTCACCGGCGCGACGAGGTCGGCGTCCATGAACCGCGGGACGAGGTTGTTGTTCGGAACGGCGATGTCGAACTGCTCGTCCTGGCCCGCGCTCCACTGCGAGAACATCTCCGTCGACGACGTCGAGGGCGTGATGTTCAGCTCCACCCCGTCGAGCGTGGACTCGATGTTCTCCTGCATCTCGGCGTACTCCTCCCACGTGATGATGTTGATCGTGGTCGTGCCGCCGCCGCCCATGCTCCCGCCGTCGCCGCCGTCGCCGCCGTCGCCGCCGTCGCCGCCGCTACATCCGGCGAGGGCCGCCACGCCGGCGGCGCCCGCGCCGGCGATGTAGGCCCGCCGACTCACGCGCCGGCCGGTCGAGGTCGATCCGTTGCTTGTGCCGTGAGACCTGTTGTCACGCTCTGACGTCATGTTCCGATGACATATATCGGCAGTTAATAAGTGTTACGCCGTTAACCCCTCGCTAACCCGCGATTTTGCTGTTTCGAACCGGTCGATCAGAGGTCGAGCCGGGTCCGAACGGAGTCTTCTCTCGGACTCGCCGGGGGCGCGGGAGACTCGTCCGTAGGCTTTTGTAAGTTGATGTAGACGTTCCGCGCATGGGATCACGGATTCGACGCGCACTCTCACGGGCGACGCTCGCCGCGGTCGGCGCGGCCGTCGGCGCCGCGGTCGGCGGACTGATCAGTAGACAGGCGGCGTCCAGCGGCGGCGCGCTCGGCGCGCTCGCGGGCGCGACGCTCGCCGACTTCCGGTCAGACTCGGAGGGTGTCTTCGGCGCGCTCCGCCCCGACGAGGACGACGAAGCCGACGAGGCCGACGCGGCGGCGTGAGCGAGGCCCTGTGGCGCGGTCCGTAGGGCGAGCGGCCGCGGGTCGCATCGGGAACGTCTATACCGTCGGGGCGAGTAGCCGCCGGCAATGAGCGACACCGACGCCGGACCGGACGCGAGCGCGGCGTCCGACGGCGGGGAGGGCTGGTTCGAAGCGCTGCCGTCGGGCGCGACCGAAGATACCGATACCGAGAGCGACGCCGCGGCGAGAGCCGCGGCGCGGGTGCGCGAGGGGACGGCCGCGTCGCCCGCCGACTGGCCCGTACGCGCCGTCGAGTCCGGGTTCGCGGCCGGCGCCGACGAGTACTACGACCGGCTCAAGGCCGCGGCGACGCGCGCGACCCGCGAGGCGGTCCGCGAGCGGGAGCGCGCCGACGACGCGCAGCTGATCCACGCGGTCCGGGCCATGGACGACGCCGAGCGCACCGCGAACGAGCTCGCCGAGCGCGCCGTCGAGTGGGCGGGGAGCCTCTTCGACGAGGTCGAGCCGGGGATCGAGGGAGCGCGAGCGGTCGCGGCGCGCGAACCCGAGAGCGAAGTCGAGCGGCGGGCCGTCTCGCTCGCGGCGCGCGCCGCCGAACTCGACGACGAGCGGGCCGAGCTCGCGGAGACGATCGGTCGGACTGCGCCCGCCGTCGCCCCAAACCTCTCCGAGATGGCCGGCCCGGAGCTGGCCGCGCGGCTGATCGCGCTCGCCGGCGGGTTAGAGTCGCTCGCGAAGAAGCCGTCCGGCACGGTCCAGGTCCTCGGCGCCGAGGACGCGCTGTTCGCGCACCTCTCGGGGCGGGCGCCGTCCCCGAAGCACGGGATCATCTACACGCACGAGTACGTCCGCGGCACCCGACCCGCTGACCGCGGCTCGGCCGCGCGGGCACTCGCCGGGAAGCTGACGCTCGCGGCGCGCGCCGACCACTACGCCGGAGAGCGGCGGTCGCAGCTCCACGCCGACCTCCGCGAGCGGATGGCGACGATCCGAGCGCGGGCGGACACCGACGAGCCGGATGCCGCGGAGGCCGACGATGAGTGAGCCGACCCTCCCCGACGGCGTCGAACGGCGTGAGATAGCCGGCGAGGAGCGGTTGGCGACCCGCGGCGAGCCGGTGTACGGCGAGCCGACCGCCGACGGCTGGCGCGCGTGGGACCCAGAACGGTCGAAGCTCGGGGGAATGCTCGAACTCGGGCTGGAGACCGGTCTGACTGGCGGCGAGACCGTCCTCTACCTCGGCGCCGCGAGCGGCACCACGGTGAGCCACGTCGCCGACTTCGCGGGCCCCACCTACGCGGTCGAGTTCGCGCCGCGCCCGGCGCGGGACCTGCTCGACGCCGCCGCGCCGCGCGACCGACTGTTCCCGCTGCTCAAGGACGCGCGGAAGCCGGAGACGTACGCGCACGTCGTCGAGCGCGACGTCGACGCCGTCGTTCAGGACGTGGCCACGCGCGGGCAGGCCGAGGTGGCCGCCCGCAACGCTCGGTTCCTCGCCGACGACGGGCGGCTGCTGCTCGCGATCAAGGCGCGCAGCGAGGACGTGACCGCGGCGCCGGAGGCGGTGTTCGAGGGGGCGCTCGACCGGCTCCGGGAGGCGTACGAGATCGTCGAGACGCGGCGGCTCGACCGGTTCCACGAGGACCACCTCGGCGTCGTGGCGACGCCGAAGTGATCAGTCGTCCGGCTCGAAGACGTCCTCGATCCGGCAGTCGAAGTGATCCGCGAGCGCGAACGCCAGCTCCAGCGACGGGTCGTAGCGCTCGCGTTCGATCGCGTTGATCGTCTGGCGGGTGACCCCGACGACGGCGGCGAGGTCGGCCTGGCTCTCGTCGGTCTCGGTGCGTTTGTCAGGGATGTCGTTTCTCATGTGCGCCGCTTGTAGTAGAGGTGGGACGCGCCGAACACGACGAAGACCCCGAAGAGGGTCCAGGTCGCGCCGTAGAACTCGCCCGGGAGCGTGACGAGGCCGCTCTCCTGTAATGCGAGTCCGCCGGGCGTCCCGAGGACGAAGACGTATGCGAAGACGTTCATCGTTGTCTGGCTGGCCTTGCGGCTGATGGTGCCGTCGCGCTCGTCGTACAGTTCGACGGGGCTGAACCGCTGGACGAGCCCCATGCCGAGGCCGCCGGCCCAATACAGGGCCACGCCGAGGACGAAGCGGTCGACCGCGATACCGATCCACAGGGCGAGGATACCGGCGCCGAGCAGACCGTACGCGATGCGTTTGTAGCGTTTCCGTGAGGAGGGCCGAGTCGCCGCGGAGGTCGTGTGTTCGCTCATGGGTGGAGGTAAAGCGAGCGGGCGTCGGTGTAAAGCTCGCTTTACAGTAAAGGAGACTTTACGTTAGAGAATAAATCTGTCGCTGGCGATCAGTCCGCAGACATTCCGCGACAGCGACGTCAGGAGTGCTTTTTGAGGGGTCACCACGACGGCGGCGAGAAGCCGGCGTCTTCGAGGATCGGCTTCCACCGCTTTTGAACCGAGAGCCGCGAGACGTCCATCGCGTCGGCGACGGCGGACTGCGAGCGCTCCTCGCCGCGGATCAGACTGGCGGCGTAGAGGCTGGCGGCGGCCGCGACGCGCTTCCCCCGGTCGTCGTCGGGCGCCCGCGAGAGGAAGAGGTCGACCGCGGTCGAGCGCGTCTCCGCGTCCAAATCGAGCGAGTCGCACGCCTCCTCGACCAGTTCGATCCACGCTTCGTTGTCGACTCGGTCGCTCGCCCGGTACACGCCCCGGGGTAGTCGAGCGAGAAACATAAACGGCCGCGGTCGCCGCACCGGTACCGGCGCCGCTCCGCGGAGCCGACGGCGATCGCGTGCCCCGGACCGGGGGCGGCCACTCCCGAGCGCGGCCGCCGCCCTGAAGTCGCCCGCACACGTAGCGCGCGTATGTCGACGCAGACGTGGGACGAGATGCGGGTCCGAGCGCTCCACGACGACCTCGTGGCGCTGTACGAGCCGGTCGACCGAGTCGCCGAACACGGCGCGGACCCCACCGCCGAGCCGGGCGAGGGCGTCCGACAGCTGGTGACGACGATCCTCTCGCAGAACGTCGCCGACGAGAACACGCGGCGCGCGTCGGAGGCGCTGTTCGACCGGTACGACGACTTCGCGGCGATCGAGGCCGCCGACCACGAGGAGCTGCGGGAAACGATCCGCGTCGCGGGCCTCCCGGACCAGAAGGCCGCGCGCATCCAGCGCGCGCTGACCGCGATCCGCGAGGAGACAGGCGGGGCGTACTCGCTGGCGTTCCTCGACGCGCTGCCGACCGAGGAGGCGAAGGCGTGGCTCACCGAGATCAAGGGCGTCGGGCCGAAGACCGCCAGCGTCGTGTTGAACTTCCACTTCGGGAAGCCGACGATGGCGGTCGACACCCACGTCGAGCGCGTCTCGAAGCGGTTCGGGCTCGTCCCGGAGTCGGCGTCGAACGAGCGCGCCCACGACGTGTTGGACGAACGCGTTCCCGACGAGCTGATCTACCCGCTCCACGTCCTCCTGATCCGGCACGGCCGGGCACACTGCTCGGCCCGCAACGCCGACTGCGACAACCCCGTCTGCGAGGCGTACTGCGACTGCGAGTTCTGCGAGTGAGGCCGCGGTCCGCCCCGCCGTCGCTTGGCCGCTTCGCGTCGGTAGCCGCGTCGACGCGATAGCTGGCCCCCGCGGCGTCCCGCGGACGCGGGACGCTGCCCGCGGTGCGCGAGACAAACCATTAGCGGCTCCCGGACGAAGCGTGTGTATGACACGCACGACCGTCGTCGCGGGAGTCGGTCCGGGGCTGGGATCCTCCGTGGCCCGCCGGTTCGCCGCCGACGGCGACGATGTCGCGCTGTTCGCTAGGTCGAGCGACTACCTCTCGTCGACCGCCGACGAGATTCAGGCGGAGACGCCCGGCAGTACCCTCCCGGTCGAGACGGACATCGCCGACCCGACGGCGGTCGCATCGGCATTCGAAACCGTTCGAGACGCCTTCTCGCCGGTCGACCGCTTGGTGTTCACCAGCGGGTCCCCGTCCGCCGGCGGCGGGATCGTAGACGTGGATCCGGCCGGGTTCCGCGACGTGATCGACACGCGTCTGCGCGGCGCGTTCCGGTGCCTTCGCGAGGCGGTCGACGACATGGTCGACGAAGGCGGTGGAACCGTCGTCGTGACCAGCTCCGGCCAGTCTCGGCGCCCGTCCGAGGACGTCGCCTACGCGGCGGCGCGCCACGGGACCCGCGGGCTCGTTCGCTCTCTCGCCGCCGACCCGCGGCTCGGAGAGGCCGACGTACAGGCGGTTCACCTGATCGTCGACGGCTGGATCGACAAGCCGTCGCTCCGCGATCGGTATCCGGACCACGACCGTTGGATGGACCCCAATCAGATCGCCGAGCGAATCCACGATATTGCGACGACGCCGGGGACGGTTCACGCGAACGAGATCGACCTGCGACACCCGCGGGACGAGCCGTCGTTCTGACCGGTCGCCGTCTTCCCGCGGCGGTCGCATCCCTCGAACCCGTAACGACAGGTATTTTTGACGTAGCCGGTCTACGAGTTACCGCGCGCGGGTTGCCGAGCCAGGCCAAAGGCGTAGCGCTTAGGACGCTATCCCGTAGGGGTCCGCCGGTTCGAATCCGGTCCCGCGCATTCGTCTCCGAGCACTTCGCGAGGAGACGTATCGCTCCGAAAATTCGAAGCAGGGAACGAAGAGAAGCGGAGTGACTGAGGTTCGAATCCGGTCCCGCGCATTCGTCTCCGAGCACTCCGCGAGGAGAGCAGTCCGACGTAGTTTTACTTGATACCGAGCGAAGCGGCGGCGCTCACCACACGCTTCCCCGATACAAGAACTGGAGGTGGTCGGCCGTCTCGGGCGGGACCCCAATCTCAACGAACATTTCTCGGAAGGCGGCGCGGACGGCGTCTTCCTCGAACGTCCGGGTTGCGCGCGTCTGCGCGTCGACCGCCACGCCGCCGTGGTAGTCGACGTGAACGCGGTAGGTGTAGCCGTCGACCTCGCGCGTCACGGTCGCGCGGGAGAGGACGAACTCGGCGCTGCCGAGCCGCTCGTCGCCAGCGTGATAGACGCGCTCGTGCCAGCCCGACCCGGGCGTGGAGGTCGCATTGACGGTCGTCGCGCGCGCCGTCAGGTCGTCGTAGGCGGCCCGGAAGGCGACCGGCTCGTCGACCTCGACGCTCGGCGTGCTCGCGCCGGGCTCGGTCGGGTCGCCCGTGCTGACCGCCGTTTCGATCTCCTCGACGTACGCCGCGGCGGTCGCCTCGTCCATCTCGAACAGCAGCGCGAGCCGGTCGACGAGCCACTCCTCGGGCGGCAGGTCGTCGACGGTGAGGTCGCCGTCGGCGTCGTCCGGGAACAGCGTCACGACGGTGATCCCCTCCTCGGCGTGGAACGTCGCCCACAGTCGGGCCGCCGACGCGTGGTCGTACGTGACTCTGAACGCCCCGTACTCCGGGCCGAGGTCGGCGTCGAGGTCGTCGATCCCGGTCGGGTGGAACCCGCTCGATCCGACGCGTTCGACCGCGTAGCCGGCCGCGTCGGCTCGCTCCAGCGTATCCTCGTAAGCGAGGTCGGGGACGGTCACGCCGTCCGAGGTGTACGACGCCACGTCGGACCCGACCAGCACCCCGGCGAAGACCGCGTACGCGGCGGCGACCGCGACGACGGTCCCGACGACGGCGACGGCGACCGGTCGCAATTTGTTCACACTACTGATACGTTCCGCGAGGAGGTAGCTGTACCGTCGTTTCCGGTGAACCGCTATTGCCGTTTACAACGGTCCGCCGCCGCTCACAGCGGGCCGTCGTCGACGAATCGCGCCGGGATCAGCTGACGGAGGAGCCGCGACGGGCCCGCGGAGAGTCCGCTAACGAGGAGGAAGCCGGCGAAGATGACGCCGAATCCGACGAGCGACCGCACTGAGAGCGTCTCGCCGAGCAGCGCCCAGCCACCCACCGCGGAGACGACGGGGACGAAGTAGAACAGGAGGTTCGCGCGCGTCGCGTCGGTCTCGTCGATCAGCGCGAAGTACGCGAGGTACGCGATCGCCCCGGAGAAGACGCCGACGTACAGCAGCGCCGCGATCGCGACGGGCGGCACCGACAGCCCGGAGACGGACTCCCCGGCGCCGATGCTTAGCGCGTGCGAGAGGGCGGCCGCCAGAGGGACTCCCCAGACGGTGCGGGCAGTGCTTGACAGCGTCGCGTCGGCCCGGCGGATCAGCACGGCGCCGAGCGCGCTCGTCACGGCGGCCGCGAAGAGCAGCGGGACGCCGAGGCCGCCGGCGAGCAGCGCCGAAGGGTCGGGATCGGCGACGAGGGCGACGCCGAACAGTCCGAGGCCCATCCCGACGAACCCGCGGACTGAGAGGCCGTCCTCGCCGAGCAGGACCGCGGCGAACACCGGCGTCAGGATCGGATTCAGGCTGAAGACGACGGCGGCCACGCCGCTCGTCACGTACTGTTGTCCGACGAACAGCAGGGCGTTCGTCAGCCCGATGACAAGCACGCCCGTCGCGACGATACCGGCGACGTCGCCGACGGTTCGGGGGCGCAGTTCCGCCCGCGAGAGTCGCGTCGCTGCGAACGCCGCGAGGACGACTGCGCCGATGTCGAACCGGACGGCGACGAAGAACAGCGGCGGGAGGTGTGCCAACCCGGCCTTCGCCGCGACGAAGGTGCCACCGAAGAGGAAGGCCGAGACGAAGAGCAGGGCGCCGGTGCGTCTGGTGAACACGTTACTGCGACACCCGCGTTAAATTGTCGAACGAACGATCGGATTGGAACGAGCTTCTCGGCACAAACAGATGTAACAGTCGGAGACCTATAACGAAATCCGGAAAATATTCCACGACGGGAAACGCGCAACACGTCGTGCCGATCGCTCACGGCGTGAAACCTCAACGGTGAGCGAAGCCGGTTTATTCCGGTGGACGCTTGATCGCGTATGGAGGCCCCGCTCGAGGAGATCGAGTTCCTCGCCCGCTCGACGAACCGCGTCGAGGTGTTACAGCTGTTGGCGTCGGCGCCGCAGACGCGGGCGGACCTCGCGACCGCCGCGGGGGCGTCGCAAGCGACCCTCGGTCGGATCCTCGAGGACTTCGCCGACCGGTCGTGGGTCAGCCGCGACGGTGAAGAGTACGTCGCCACCGCGACCGGGGAGTTGGTGGCCGAGGGCGTCGAAGAGCTCGTCGCCCTCCTCGAGACGGAGGCCAAACTGCGGGACGTGGTCGCGTACCTGCCGACGGCCGAACTCGGGTTCGACCTCCGCCGTCTCGCCGACGCGACCGTGACCGTTCCGACGCGGACGCGACCGAGCGCGCCGCTCCAGCGCGTCCTCGACGCGATGGCGGGGGCGACGACGCTGCGCGCGTTCTCACACACGCTCAACGAACAGAGCCTCGCGACGGCCCGGGACCGGGTGGCCGCGGGCGAGCAGACGTTCGAGGCGGTGCTCTCGGCCGGCGCCATCGAGGCGCTCGCGGCAGACGACGTCCTCTGGAGGCGGCTTCGAACGCTGGCGGAGAGCGACGACGCGGAGATCCGCGTCCGTCGCGAGGAGGTCCCCGTCGCGGTCACCGTCGCCGATGACACCGTGTACCTGCTCGTCCGCGACGACGGGGGCATCCTCCGGGCGTCCCTCCACACCGACGATCCGGCGGTGCGCGATTGGGCGGACCAGGCTTTCTCGGGGTACTGGAAGGCGTCCGATCCCTTCGACCCGACGGCGTTCGAGGAGTGAGTCCACGGATCCGGACGGCCGCGGCCCCGTCGCGGTTTGGGAGACGGGTCACGCGTCGACACCGTCGGCCCGACCCGGCAAAACCCACTTGTCCGCGGTACGCGTACCAGCGGTAATGGCCCCTCACGACGCGGAGTTGGCGATCGAGACGTGGCGGTTCCGGGACCGAGCGCTGCCGCGCGTGCCGCCGTCGGGGTGGGGGACGACCGACCGCCTCCGCGAGGCGGTGTGTCGCGCCGTGGCGTGTTCGGTCGACGGCGTCGAGCGCGTCGAACCGTTCTCGGGACCGGCGACCGAGCGCGAGCGCTTCGACGCGACCGTGACCGCGGACTCGATAGACCACGACCTCGTGCGCCTCGTGACGCCGGCGTCGGAGAGCGACGGAGAACAGAAGGAGTTCAGCGAATCGACGGAGCAGTTCGACCTGGACGAGGCCCTCGACCGGCTCTGACGGCCTCGGTGCGGTCGCTACTCGTCGTCCGGGGACGACACCCGCACGACCTGCTTGCCGATGTTGTCGCCGGAGAACAGTCCGAGGAACGCGTCCGGGGCGTTCCCCAGCCCGTCCACGACGCTCTCGCGGTGTTCGAGGTCGCCGCTCGCGACCCAGCGGGCGAGTCGCTCGCTCGCCTCGCCTAACCGCGTCGCGAAGTCGCCGACGAGCAGGCCCTCGACCTTCGCTCGCACCGGGATCAGCTGCGGGAGCTTCCGTGGTCCGGTCGGGACCGACTCGTCGTTGTAATGGGCGATCTGCCCGCAGACCGCGACCCGCGCGTCGATGTTCAGTCTCGTGAACACCGCGTCGGTGATCGGTCCGCCGACGTTGTCGAAGTAGACGTCGACCCCGTCGGGCGCAGCCTCGTCGAGCGCGGCGCGGTAGTCGTCCGTCGTCTTATAGTTGATCGCGGCGTCGAAGCCCAAGTCGTCGGTGAGCCACGCGGTCTTCTCGTTGCTGCCGGCGAACCCGACCACGCGGCAGCCGTTGCGCTTCGCGATCTGTCCGACGACCGAGCCGACCGCGCCCGCCGCGCCGGAGACGACGACCGTGTCGCCGGGCTTCGGCTCGCCGACTTCGAGGAGGCCGAAGTAGGCGGTCCGCCCGGGCATGCCGAGGACGCCGAGGTACGCCTCGGGGTCGGCGATCGCCGGGTCGACCGGGGCAACGTCGTCGGCGTCGAGCGTCGCGTAGTCGGCCCAGCGCCCCTCGCCCGTCACGAGGTCGCCCGCCTCGTACGCGTCGCTCTCGCTCTCGACCACCTCGCCGACGACGCCGCCTCTGAGCGCGTCGCCCACGTCCCACGGCTCGGCATACGACTCGGCGTCGCGCATCCGGCCGCGCATGTACGGGTCGACCGAGAGGTACCGGACGCGGACGAGCAGTTCGCCCGGTGCGGGCGAGGGAACGTCCGTATCGCGCAGTTCGAAGCTGTCCTGATCGGGCTCGCCGGTCGGCCGCTCGGCGAGAAGCCACTCGCGGTTGGTGTTCGTCACGGCTCCCATTGGGGTATCGGACCGAATAGGGTTTGGACCCCAGCAGCCGTCGTGGGGATCCGGAAGCCGTCGGAGGCGCGGCGATTGGCGGCCCGGCGATGTAGCGGTCCGGGGGTGTAGCGGTCCAGCGGTCCGGAGAGGGGCCGGCTACCCGTCGCCCAGCGGGATCCGCAGGCGGCCGTCGGGCAGTTCGCCGCCGAGCCCGTCGACCGCGGTCCCGAACGCCGCGGAGCGCTCGGCGACCGTCTCTCGGACCCACTCGGCGACCTCGTCGTCCGCCAGCGCCGCGGCCTCGTCGGCGATTTGGGTCGGGACGACGTCGAGGGCGACGAGGTCCCCGTCGCGGACGACGAGTTCGAAGAGCGCGCTCCGCTTGTTGTACACCCCCTCCCGGTCGCGGTAGCTGACGTAGTCGTCGACGAAGTCGCCGGCGTCGTAGACGATCGGAGACCCCTCGTGTACCTCGACGCCCTGGAGGACGTGCGCGCTGTGGCCGTGGACGATGTCGACGCCGAGTTCGACGAGCCAGCGCCCGAACCGCTCGTGGACCGCGCGCGGTTCGGTCTCCCAGTTCGCGCCCCAGTGGAGCGAGGCAACGACGAGGTCCGGGTCCGCCTCGGCGACGCGGTCGAGTGCGTCGCCGACGAGGGCGCGCGTCTCGCGCACGCCGGGGTCGAGCCGCGCGAACGCCGTACCCGGGTCGGCGTCGGTCGCCGCGAACGCCGCGGACTGGTCGGTGAGGCCGAACGCGGCCACGGTGAGGTCGCCCGCCTCGAACGTCGCTGGGGCGAGCGCCCCGGCGGCGTTTTCGCCGGCGCCCGCACGGGCGATTCCGGCGTCGGCGAGGTGCCGCCGAGTGTCGCGGAGGGCCGGCTCCCGGTAGTCGAGGACGTGGTTGTTGGCGAGCGAGACGAACGACGCCCCCGCCGCCTCCAGCGCGGGCACCGCGAACGACGGCGGCGACCGGAAGTAGTACGTCTTGTCCGGCCAGCGGTCGCCGCGGTCGGAGACGCAACACTCCAAGTTGCCGACGAGCGCGTCGAGGTCGCGGAGCCGCGGGAGCGTCGACCCCCAAACCGCCGTCGGATCGTCGGCGTCCGCCCAGCGGTCGGCGACGCTCCGTCCGAGCATCAGGTCGCCGACGAGGCCGATTCGGGCGGCGGTTCCGTTTCCGGCGTCGCCGTCGGTGCCGCCCGCGTCGGCTCCGCCGCGGTCGTCAGCGTTCGCGGGCGAGGAGCCCCCCGCACAGCCGGCGACCGCGCTGACTCCGGCGACGCCGGAGGCGAGGACCGTCCGACGGGTGACCATCGTCCGAGGTCTCGGCGAGCGGCGACTTCAACGCTCCGGACGGGGCAGAAGGAGGGGAGAGAGGCGTCGTCGGGAGCGCGTCACGCGACGGCGACGCCGTTGCGCGTGAGGTAGTCGCTCGCGGCCTTGATTTCGACCGGGCTGCCGATGATCCGGTACCGTTCCGCCGTCTCGACGACGGTGACCGTGAACCGGTCTTCGAGGCACTCCCGGTGGCCGTCGAGCGCGTGGCGCGGGAGGACGATCTGCGTACTGTCGCGGAGGCTCGACGGATCTGGCATTCGGCGTGCCGAGTGATTATTCGTCGTCGATATAACCGTGTCGAAGTATCGGCGCGCCAACCACTCGTTCGGCGGCGACGCCCCCGTTCGCGGACCGCTGTCGGGGGATTCGATTCGCGGCGGCGACCCGACGACGGCCTGGCGATCCGAAGGAACACCTTTAACGAGCCGAGCGGCCGAGAGACGGGTAATGGGACTGGAGGAGGAAATCGAAGACCTCCGCGAGGAGATCGCCAATACGCCCTACAACAAGGCCACGGAGGCCCACATCGGGCGCCTGAAGGCGAAGCTCGCGGAGAAAAAGGAGAAGCTGGAGAACCAGTCCTCCGCCGGCGGCGGCCACGGCTACGCGGTCGAGAAGCACGGCGACGCCACGGTGGCCTTGGTCGGGTTCCCGAGCGTCGGCAAGTCGACCCTCATCAACGCCCTCACCAACGCCGACAGCGAGGTCGGCTCCTACGAGTTCACGACCCTCGACGTCAATCCGGGCATGCTGCAGTACCGCGGCGCGAACATCCAGATCCTCGACGTGCCGGGGCTGATCGAGGGCGCGGCGGGCGGCCGCGGCGGCGGGAAGGAGGTCCTCTCGGTCGTCCGGACCGCGGACCTGGTCGTGTTCATGCTCTCGGTCTTCGAGATCGAGCAGTACGACCGCCTGCGCGAGGAGCTGTACGCGACGAACATCCGCCTCGACACCGACCCGCCGAACATCAACATCCGGAAGACCCACAAGGACGGGCTCGGCGTGACGATGAGCGACGACGTGAGCCTCGACGAGGAGACGATCAAGCAGGTCCTCCGCGAGTACGGCTACGTCAACGCGAAGGTCACCATCCCCCACGACCTCACGATCGACGAGCTCGTCGACGCCGTGATGGACAACCGTGAGTACCTCCCCTCGATGGTCACCGTCAACAAGGCGGACCTCATCGAAAAGAGCTACCTGCCGACCGTGAAGGAGGAACTCCGCGACCGCGACCTCGACCCCGACGACGTGCTCTTCATCTCGGCCGAGAAGGAGCTCGGCCTCGACGGGCTCAAAGAGCGGCTCTGGGAGGAACTCGGGGTTATTCGGATTTATATGGACAAGCCGGGGCGCGGCGTGGACTACGAGGAGCCGCTCATCCTCTTCGAGGGCGACACTGTCGGCGACGCCTGTACGAAGCTGGGCGGCGAACTCGACGAGCGGTTCAAGTTCGCGCGCGTCTCGGGCGAGAGCGCCAAGCACGACGACCAGCAGGTCGGGAAGAGCCACGAGCTGGCGGACGAGGACGTGCTACGGATAGTCGCGCGGAAGTAGATTTTCGACCTGACGGCGGCAGTAAAGCCGCCTGAAATTCCATCCTTCGTGAGACACGGCCAGCGAGTCGACGGGGACTGCCGCCAAAGCCCCAGCCGCGTCGGCCGGCCGCCGCTTCGCTCCGGCCGCCCGACACCAGCGAGGGACCGTCGGTCCCTCTGGCAGCCGGCGCGTAGCGCCGGCGACCTCGCACGCGCTCCTCGCGCCCCATTGGCGCTCGGAGGCGCGCGCCACCGCACCATCGGACCGGCTCATATTCGATACGTCTCCGCGCCCGACCGAAAGGCGCTTTTCGCGGGGCCGCGACCGTCGGGTATGCTCACGGTCGCGCTCGCGGGCAAGCCGAACGCCGGCAAGTCCACCTTCTACACCGCCGCCACGATGGCCGACGTCGACGTCGCGAACTACCCGTTCACGACCATCGACGCCAACCGCGGGGTGACCCACGTCCGGACGCGCTGCCCGTGTCTCGACCGCGACGAGCGCTGCGAGAACGAGAACTGTCGCGACGGGAAGCGCTACGTCCCGATCGAACTGCTCGACGTGGCGGGACTGGTCCCCGGCGCGCACGAGGGGAAGGGCCTCGGCAACCAGTTCCTCGACGAACTGACGAACGCGGACGTCGTCCTGAACGTCGTCGACGCCTCGGGGGCCACGAACGCCGAAGGCGAACCGGTCGAGGTCGGGAGCCACGACCCCCTCGACGACGTGGACTTCGTCGAGGAGGAGATGGACCTGTGGCTCGCCGGCATCGTCGACCGCAACTGGGAGAGCGTCGAGCGGAAGTCGCGCTCGCCGGACTTCGACCTCGAAGCCGCGCTCTCGGACATGCTCACCGGCCTCGGCGCGACCGAGCGGGACGTGACCGCGGTGCTGCGCGGCTTGGAGTACCCCGACGATCCGAAGGCGTGGACCGACGACGACCGCGAGGCGCTCGCGCGGGCGGTCCGCCGGCGCACCAAGCCCATCGTCGTCGTCGCGAACAAGGTCGACGCGGCCCCCGACGACGCGGTCGACCGGATCCGCGAGGGGACGGACAAGCCCGTGGTCCCGGCGACCACCGACGGAGAACTGGCACTGCGCCGCGCCGCCGACGCCGGCGTCGTCGACTACGACCCGGGCGACGAGTCGTTCGAGATCGTCGGCGACGTCTCCGACGACCAGCGCGCCGGCCTCGACGCCCTCCGCGAGTCGATGACGGCCCACGACGGAACGGGCGTTCAGTCGGCGCTGAACGCGGCCGTCTACGACCTGGTCGACCGGATCACGGCCTACCCGGTCCAGGACGCCGGCAAGTGGACGGACGGCACGGGCAACGTCCTCCCGGACGCGTTCCTCCTGCCCGCGGGGTCGACCCCGCGGGACCTCGCGTACGCGGTCCACTCGGACATCGGCGAAGGGTACCTCCACGCGGTCGACGCACGCGCTTCGCGCCGGATCGGCGAGGACCACGAGCTGACCGAGGGCGACGTGGTGAAGATCGTCTCGACCGCCGGACCCTAATCGGGACCGCGGCGGGCGTCGATGGGCGCATCGCCCCCTCGCTTCACTCCACCGACCGCGCGTACGTCACCTGCTTGGGCTCGAAGCCCGCGTCCCGGTAGAATCGCCGCGCGCCGTCGTTGCCCCACTCGCAGGAGACGGTGAGGTAGTCGCGCTCCGCCTCGCGGGCCAACTCTTCGACCCGCTCGACGACCGCGGTGCCGTACCCCTCATTCCGGTGTTCCGCGTCGATTTCGAGGTTCACGATATCGAGGTACCGGCCCCGCTCTCGGGCGGGCCGGGTGCCCGTTTCGAGGGTGGTGAACCCGACCGTCTCGCCGTCGACGGCGACGAGGTAGTCGGTCACCGACGGGTCGTCGAGGTGCGCGCGGAAGCCGTCGTCCGCGACCGCCCCGGCGTCCTCGTGGCGTATCTCGTTCAGCGACGAGTACGCCTCCATCGCCGTCGCGAGGTCGTACCACCTGTCAGCGAGCGCGCCGAGGTCACCCTCGTCGGCTTCGACGAGTTCCATGTCGGCTCGGCGTGGCGAGGAGTCTTCAGCCTTGGCTCCGCGTGCGACGGCGTCGCGTGCCTCGGCCCCCGTCGCCCGCCGCCGTGCGACCGACAGGCACATCCGGATCGCCCGAGACGGACGGGTAGAGAGCGGCCATGCTCGGGCTCGAACACGACTTCCGGATCGTCGACACCCGCGCGACCCTCGACCCCGACGAGTCGTCGGTCGCCACCCACGGGCGGGACATCTCGCCGGAGCGACTGGAACGGGAAATGCTCCAAGCCGGGATCGTCCGCGCGGTCGCGAGCCCCGGCCAGCGCGCCGCCGGGCGGAGCTACCTCCGCGCGAACAACGCGGTCGCGCGCCTGTCGATCGACCGCCCGTTCGTCGCGTTCGCCCGGCTCAACGGCCCCCGCGACCCGGGGACCGGGCCCGTGTCGGTGGTCCGGAACCTCCGCGCCGAGCGCGGCGACCACCACGCCCGGCCGGACGACGTCGAGCAGTACTCCTACGACGACCGCTTCCACGGCTTCACGCTGGCCCCCCACGTCGACGGGCTGCCGAACGAGGACGTGCTGACGCGGCTGGAGGACGCCGACCTCCCACTCTTCGTCCACGCCGGCCGGAAATTCCCGCCCGAGGCGGTCGAGACGGAGCTGCTGGACTACGACCTGCCGGTCGTGCTGGGGAGCTTCGGCGGCTACCCGCTGGACGCCGACCTGATGAACGAGACGCTGGACCTGCTCGACGAGTACGACCGGGTGTACGTCGACACGAGCGCCGTGCGCTACCGAGAGGTGCTCGAGCGCGGCGTGTTGGAACACCCCGACCGCGTCCTCTTCGGCTCCGGGGCGCCCGACGTCCACCCGAACGTCGGCGTGATGGAGGTGCTCACGCTCGACGTCTCCGAGGACCTGATGCGTCGCGTGCTGGCGAAGAACCCCGCCCGGCTCGTCCCGGCCCTCGCCGAGGGCGCCGACGTCTGAGGCGGGAGTCCCGGGCTCCGCCTTCGCCGCCGAAGCGACGGCCACTTGTCGCGCCGCGGCCGACCGGCGAGCATGAGCGACGCAGACGCCCCGAGCGAGCCCGCCGCGGGCGACGCCCTCGACGACGGCGAGCGCGACGTCGACGACACCCGCGTCGAAGTCGTCCGCGCGACGGGCCACGAGCACGTCTCCGCCGAGCACGCGAGCACGTTCGAACTCACGACCGACGACTGGCTCACGCCCGCCGGCGACTGTATCGTCGGCGTCGAGGCCGACCGGACCCCCCGAGACTTTTCGGCCGAGTTCCGCGAGGCGTGTCGGGACGCGGACGCGACGATCGAGGCGACGCTCGTCGTCGACGCGGGCGACGAGACGTTCGAGCAGACGATCACCGGCCGAGGCGACCCGGACCTCGCGCTGCTCGACGACCGCTCGATGGTCGGTCGGACGAGCGACTACACGGACGACGAGCGGACGATCCTCGTCGACGGCGACGGCGCCGCCGCCGACCTCGACCGCGACCTCGTCGCCGCGCTGGCCGACGGGGCCGACCTCACGCTGCGGCTCGAAGTCGAGCCCGCCGAGTGACGCGGCCGGCCACGCCGTCGTCCACGAATGGCTAAATCGGGAGCTCGGCGTCCGCCCCGACCACGCGGTCGGGCTCGGCGGGCGCGCGCCAGTCGGTCGTCCGCTCCAGTAGCTGTACCACCATCCGGCCCGTCACGCCCCAGACGGTGTAGCCGCCGACGTGGAAGTAGTGGACGCGGTGGTCGCCGTACTCCGGGTGGTCGACGCGGCGTTCCGACTCGTAGTTCGCGGGGTCGGTGAGCGCGTCGACCGGGAGGACCGCCACCTCCGCGACCTCCGACTCATCCGGGACGTACTCGCGGTCGGGTGCGACGCCGACGAACGGCCGGACCGCGTACTGCGACGAGGTGCGTGTGTCGTCGAGCCGGCCGATCACGTCGACCTCCGACGACCGCATCCCGACCTCCTCGTCGGCCTCGCGCAGCGCGGTGTCCGTCAGCGTCCGGTCGATCGGCTCGCGGCCGCCCCCGGGGAAGCTCATCTGTCCGGGGTGCTCGCCGAGGTGCGCGGCGCGCTTGGTGAACAGCAGGTGGGCGTCGCCGTCGCGCGCGATCACCGGCGCCAACACGGCCGCCTCGCGCCGCCCGGCGAGCGACTGCGGCGCGTGGCGGCGCACCCCCGACAGGTCCATGGGCGACGTAGGCGACGCGAGGCGGTTAACGTTTCCCCGGATTCCGTCTGTGCGGGACGTGACCGGGGTACACGTTCGGGGCGGACGCGGCGCTGCGGTCGGGTTCGGACCTTTTAAGCCCGCGACACCCGCTTTCGAGAGTAATGAGCGACGACGACCAAGAGCTCGGGATCACCGAGTCCAAGACGCACAACACGGGCGAGTGGTACGCCGAGGTCGTACGAAAGGCCGGCCTCGCCGACTACGGGCCGGAGGGGATGAGCGGCTTCATCGTCACCCGTCCGCGGGCGTACGCGGTCTGGGAGCGGCTCCAGGGGTTCCTCGACGCGAAGTTCAAGGACACCGGCGTCCAGAACGCCTACTTCCCGATGTTCATCCCCGAGTCGTACCTCGAACGGGAGAAGGACATCGTCGAGGGGTTCGATCCCGAGGTGGCGTGGGTCGACGAGGCGGGCAACAAGGAGCTCGAGGAGCGGCTCGCGGTCCGGCCCACCTCCGAATCGATCATCACGCCGTACATCAGCCAGTGGGTGCGGAGCCACCGCGACCTCCCGCTGCGCGTGAACCAGTGGTGCTCGGTCGTGCGCTGGGAGGCGACAGAGACGAAGCCCTTCTTCCGGACGAAGGAGTTCCTCTGGCAGGAGGGCCACACGGCGCACGCGACCCGCGAGGACGCGTGGGCGGAGACGATGACCCGGCTCAACCAGTATGAGTCCGTCTACGACGACCTGCTGGCGATGCCCGTCCTGAAGGGGCAGAAGCCGGACCACGACAAGTTCCCCGGCGCGGACACGACGACGACCGTCGAGGCGCTGATGCCCGACGGGAAGTCGGTCCAGGCGGGCACCTCCCACCACCTCGGGCAGTCGTTCGCCGAGGCGTTCGACATCACCTACTCGGACGAGGACGAGGAGGAGCGCGTCGCCCACACCACCTCGTGGGGGCTCTCGTGGCGCGCGCTGGGCGCGCTGATCATGACCCACTCCGACGAGCAGGGGCTCGTCTTGCCTCACACGGTCGCGCCCACGCAGGTCGTCGTCGTCCCCATCTGGCAGGAGGACACGAAAGAAGACGTCCTCGACTACGCCGAGGGCGTGGCCGACGACCTCGACGATGCCGGGATCCGGGTCGAGCTCGACGACCGCGACGAGCGCAACCCCGGGTTCAAGTTCAACGAACACGAGCTCAACGGGATCCCTCTCCGGATCGAGATCGGTCCCCACGAGGTCGACGACGAGGAGCTCACGCTGGTCCACCGGCCCGACGGCGAGAGCGTCGAGGTCGACCGCGAGGCCGTCGCCGAGACCGTCCGCGACCAGTTCGACGAGATATACGCCAAGCTGTACGCGACCGCGGAGGAGACCCTCGACGACGGCGTGCGCGAGGCCGACGACCGCGCCGAGATCCTCGGCACGCTCGGCCAGCACGGCGGCTACGTGAAGGCGCCGTGGTGCGGCGACGAGGCCTGCGAGGAGCCGATCAAGGAACCGATGGCCGCCGAGATCGTGATGGTCCCGTTCGACGACGAGGACCCCCTCGCCGACGGGGACCACGAGGAGACGTGCGCGATGTGCGACGACGCCGCCGAGCGGACGGCGTACTTCGCGAAGACGTACTGAGTCGCGACGGCGCGTCCTCCGCGGAGGCGACCCGCAGTTGTCACTCGTTTTTCAGGAATCGAGCCGTCCCGGTCTCGTCGGGCGATTAATCCGCGTTGATCCGGCTTAACGGAGTTCCGGATATATACGATCGGAGGGCATAAACGCCGGTAATGAACCGCTGGATTGCGAGTCTCGTCGTCGCGGCCGTCGCCGCGGCCCTGATCGTCGGAGCCGCCGCCGCCGCGCCGGCGGGCATGGTGACCGCACAGACCGACCCGGGGAACGGGAGCGGTGCGGACTCGGGCGCCGAGAGCGCGAGCGGCGCGAACGCGACGGGCGACCTCAGTCCCGGCGAGCGGCTCGCCGGCGTCGTCGGCGTTCAGGGCGCGGAGATCGAGGGCGAGGTCGAATCGCGAGCGTTCGAGGTCGCGCTCCGGGAGTCCGAGACCAACGAGAGCCGCGCCGCCGTCGTCGCGGAGCGGCTGAACCGGACCGCGGAGCGCCTCGCGGAGCTGGAACAGCGACAGGACGAGCTCCGCGAGCGCCGCGAGGCCGGGGAGCTGAGTCAGGGCGCGTACGCCGCGCGGATGGCGACGACGACCGCGCGGATCGAGACGCTCTCGCGGGGGCTGAACCGGAGCGCGAGCGCGGCCGCCGAACTCCCCGCCGCCGTCCGGAACGAGACGGGCGTCGACAACGAGCGCCTGGCGACGCTGCGCGAGCGCGCGAACGAACTCAGCGGCCCCGAGGTCGCCGCCATCGCCCGCGGCGTGGCGGGCAAAGACGTCGGCGGACCGGTCGCCCCCGGGCGGCGCGGCCCGCCGGGCAACGGGACCGCACGCGGCCCGCCCGTCGACGCCGGCTCACCCGGGATGGGGCGGCCCGGAGGAGATTCGGGAAATCGATCGGCTGGGCCGCCGGGAGCGAGCTCGGGGAACGGATCGATGGGAACGCCCGGGGCCGGTTCGGGAAAGGGTCCGGGCGGTGAGCCCGGTAACGGGTCCGTCGGACCGCCGGCGTCGGGGAGCGCGAACGGGACCGGAGCCGTCGCCGCGGACGGCCCGAACCGGTCCGACCCCCCGGGATCCGGCACCGCGACCGGCGGCGGAGCCGGCAACGCGTCGACCGGCGGTCCGACTGACCCGGGGAGCGAACCCGGGCCGAGCGATGACGCCTCCGACGGAAACGGTTCAAGCGATGACGCCTCCGACGGAAACGGTTCAAGCGATGACGCCTCCGACGGAGGCAGTTCGCGCAACGATAGCTCTGACGGAGGCAGTTCGAGCGGCGCCTCCGACGGAAACGGTCCGAGCGGCGGCCCCGACGGAAACAGTTCGAGCGGCGGCGCGGGCGCCCCGCCGACGACCGTCGGCAGTCCGCCTCGCCTCGATGCGTGAAGTCGGTGGCGCCGTGAACCCGCACACACCCGCCGCCCCGCCGGCGGCGGCACCGCGTAACCGTTCCGCATGGGAAGGAATTTACCGGCTCTCCGTGTGGCGTAGGACGTGAAGCGAGCGCCGGTCCTCCTCGCCGTCGTCGCACTCCTCGGGGCCGTCGGTCTCGCCCTCGCCGCCGGCGGCGCGGGCGCGGTCCCGTTCGAGGGCGGCTTCGCACAGATGGACGTCGAACCGGACGACGTGTCGATGGCGGTCGCCGTCCAACCGGACGGCGACGCGCAATGGACCGTCGAGTACCGGATCCGGCTCGGCACCGACGAGGAGGAGCGGGCGTTCGAGCAGCTTCGCGCCGACGTGGAGAACGACACGGACGCGTACACGGCCCGGTTCCGCGACCGGATGGCCTCGACCGCGGCGACCGCCGAGTCGGCGACAGGGCGCAACATGACCGTGTCGAACGCGACCGTCCCCGCCGAGCGGCGCGAACTCCCGCAGGCGTACGGCGTGTTGACCTACCGGTTCGAGTGGACGAACTTCGCCGCCGTCGACGGCGACCGGCTGCGCGTCGGCGACGCGGTCGACGGGCTGTTCCTCGACGGCTCCTCGTCGCTCATCGTCGCGTGGCCGGACGGGTATCGCCTCGGAGAGACGACGCCGGAGCCGAGCGAGGTCCGGGAGGGGTCCGTCGTCTGGAACGGTCCGGTCGACTTCTCGGCCGGCCAACCGCGGATCGCGGTCGCACCCGCCGGGCCGCTCTCGGGGGTGCCGACCGCCGGGCTCGTCGCTCTCTTCGCCGTGCTCGTCGTCGCCGGGACAACCGCCTATCGGCGGCGCAACGCCGGGGACGACGGCGGAGAGGGAGTCGTCGCGACCGACACGGCGGTCGGAAGCGAGACCGCCGGGAGCGAGACTGCCGCGAGTGACGGGACTGCCGCAAGCGGCGAGTCGGGACTCGGCGGAGACGGCGACGCGGACACCTCCGGTGAGAGCGACGACGAGGCGGACGCGGCGCCGACCGTCGACAGCGACCTGTTGAGCAACGAGGAGCAGGTGCTTCGCCTCATCGAGTCACAGGGCGGTCGGATGAAACAGAAGCAGGTGGCCGAGGAGCTGGACTGGACCGCCGCGAAGACGAGTCAGGTGGTGACGGGGCTCCGCGACGAGGGCGACCTCGACGGCTTCCGGCTGGGGCGGGAGAACGTCCTCTCGCTGCCGGAGTTCGAGCCGGACGGGGATGCGAGCGACGAGGACGCGGAGAGCGAGGTTGGCGACGACGCCGGGGGAAGCGACGCCGACGGAGGCGACGGGAACGACGCCGCCGGGAGCGACTGATCGGATCGACGACGGGCCGAGACCGGGCGGTGACGGATCCGGCTACAGATCCCGGGAACGGCCGATATGACACAGTTCACCGCCACACTCGCACTCGCCCGGCGAGTCCGTTCGCCGACCGCATTTGAAACACTCGTACACTTCTTCGCCGTGATGCTCGTATTCTGGTCGCATATCTGCGCATACGGCTCCATGATACATAGACCCACACCTAATATTCTTTTGATAATATAAATCTGATATCGCACAGCGGTGACGGAACGATCAGAAAGAGGCCGATCACGGAGGACGACGGCGCGCACGGCCGCGGCTCTCGGTCGGAAGACGATTCGGTAGAAGAGCCGGAGGAGGGATTTGAACCCTCGACCTATTCCTTACGAAGGAATCGCTCTGCCAGCTGAGCTACCCCGGCGCTCATCACACAATTCCCGGACGGAAAAATAAGGGTTCCGAAACGGGGACGCAACGGGGACGCGGCGGGAGCCGAGCCGCGCGCTGGAAGCGACGCGCGCGCCCGATACGAATAAGACGAACGTCACAATCGTTCCCATATTACATCTATAAACACACAGGAAACCAGAACACAATACAATTGTATAAGGAAAAAGACTAAATACTCGTTCGGACTTCAATTTGAATGTGCTGACACCGTCCGCGTGCCGAGACGGCGGGGATCGAATCCCTCGGCGGTGCGTGCCCGGTCGGAGCCCGTACCGGGCGGCAAGGGTCTCGTCGGTCGTCTCCCCAACCGCGACTCGGCGCGGCCGTCATCCCCAGTAGCGTTCCGCCGCGGCTACCGTGTGAAACGCGTCACCGACGCGCCAAGCGCAAAATCGCCTCTGGTCCGCCGACCGTCGCCGCGGCCGCTTGTCATGTGACGGGCCCCGGCCGCTCCGCCCCGACCCCCCTCGGGGCGGCGCGGCGTTTTCGCTGTCTCGACGACGGATCGCGAGCGGCGCCGCCGCTCTCCGTCCCGTTCGACGCTACGCGAACAGCCGCCGCGCGCGGCGCACCGCGGCGGAAAGGCCGCCGTATCCGGCGCCGACGACCCCCGCGAGGCGCACCTCGGCGGGCGCGACGCCGAGGCGGTGTGAGACCGGACCGGGGCGCGCGTCGGCGCCCGCGATCGCGACCGTTCGTCCGCGGACCCTGACCTCGGCGGTGAGGTCCCCCAGTCGCAGTTCCCTGACCGCGAGGTCCGAGACAGCGTCGCCCGGGAGGCGGCGGGCGACGCGGAGGGCGTCACCGACGCTCTCTACTTCGAGGAACAGGCGCCGCTCGGTAGCGTGGACCGACACATCGACCCCGTCGACGGAGAGCGTCAGGTCGTCGGTCTCGACTGCGAGGGCGGCGTGAGACTCAGTCCCGCTCACGGGTCGTGACGCGGACGCCGCCGTCGACGCGCCACTCGGCGTGTTCGACGTCGTCTCCCGTCCCGCTCGGCACCTCGACGGTCATGTCCTCGAACTGGTAGTGTATCTCGGCGTTCCGACCGGTCAAGCGGTCGTAGAGCCCCATCGCCAGCTCCGGCCACGTGGTCGTCTCGTCGATTCGCTCTTCGGGGTCTGCGGCGTCGCTCATACGAATACATGTTAGATAGTCACACTCATAAGTATATTCCCTGACGTGTCTGCCTCGGTTCGTCGGGCGCGCGGAGCGGCCGGATCAGTCGGCGTCGCGCGTCAGGCGAGCGTCGAGACAGACGTTGTGCTCGTGGGGGGCGTACGACCGGACGACCCGCTCGGTCTCGACGGTGACCGCGTAGTCGTCGCCCGCGGCCGCCTCGATCGCGCGCCGCCCCGGGCCGAAGGGGTCGTCCTCGTGTTGGATGTCGTAGTAGTGGATCACGCAGTCGTCGCCGGCGAGCGCGACGGCGGTGTCCAAGAACTCGTCCGCGGAGTGGGGGAGGTTCATCACGAGGCGTTCGGCGGTGTCCGCGTGGGAGTCGGCGAGGTCGCGCACGTCGCCGCTGATCGCGGTCACCCGGTCGGTGACCCCGTTGCGCGCGGCGTTCTCGCGGAGGTACTCGACCGCGCGCTCGTTGAGATCGCAGGCGACCACGTCGGCGCCGCGGGACGCCATGGGTACCGCGTACGGGCCCACGCCGGCGAACATGTCGATCGCCGACTCTCCGGGGTCGACCTGCTCGGCCACGCGGTGACGCTCGGTCGCGAGCCGCGGGGAGAAGTACACCGCGGCGACGTCGAGCGCGAACTCGTGGCCGTACTCGCGGTGGACCGTCTCCGTGTCGTCGCCGACCAGCACGTCCCAAGAGCGGACCCGCAACTCGCCCTCGATCGGCGACGCGCGGTTGAGGACCGTCTCGCAGGGCACGTCGGAGGCCGCGACGGCGTCGGCGATCTCGCGGGCGCGCTCGTCGTCGTCCTCGTCGACGATGACGATGTCACCGAGCCGCTCGATAGAGGGCTCGTATCCCAGGATGTCGGCGGGCGTCGTGGGGCGGTCCCGTCGCTCGGCGTCGCGCTCGACGATCCGGTCGGCGAACGCAGCGGGCACTAGTTCGCGGTCCGCGACGGGGATGTAGATCGTCTCGCCGTCGACGGCGATCTGGTGGTCGCCGTCGAGGGCGTCGGCGTCGGCGAGCCGGCTCCGGACGGTCTCGCCGCGCTCGCGGGCGACGGCGACGCAGGGGACGCTCATCGTCGGAGGGACGCGGTCGAGCGAATAAACGGTGACGCTTCGCGGGCCGGACGGCGGGGACCCGAGCGGTCGGAGTCACTCCGCCGGCTCGGCACCGCTCGCGGCCGCGACGGCGTCGAGCAGCTCCGCGTCGTCGACGTCGTCGGCGACGGGGACGACGCGGTCCGCGGCCGCCGCGACCTCGGCGTTCGGGCCGTTCGCGGTCGGGGCGACGCCGCCGTCCGCCGCGACCACGAGCGTCGCGTCGGCGTCGGCCGCGAGGTCGCGCGCCGCAGCGAGCGCCTCCGGGGAGGGGTCCTCGAATGGGGGCGCCGTCACCGCTGTCGCGCCCGCGTCCGCGGCGGCGCCGGCGGCCGCGTCTCCCTCGGGGACTACGCCGACGGAGGGCTCGTGGCCCGCGGCGGCCAGCCGGGCGACGACGCGCGCGCCCGACCGCCCCGAGCCGATCACGTGGACGCTGCGCGGGTCGGCGTCGCTCTCCGGGAACGCAGTGACCGCGGGCGTCCCGGTGGCCGGGTTGCGACCGACGAACGCCTCGGCGTCGAAGGCCGCGCCGACGGCGGACGCCGATAGCACCGACTCCGGCGGCCCGGCGGCCTGAACCCCGCCGTTCGCGATGACGACCACCTCGTCGCAGTAGCGGGCCGCGGCGTCGAGGTCGTGGATCGCGGCGATCGCTCCCCGGTCGCCGCCGTCGACGAACTCGCGGACCAGTTCGAGCGTCTCGACTGCGTGGTGTACGTCGAGGCTGGCGGTCGGCTCGTCGAGGAGGAGGAGCGGCGCCGCCTGCGCCAGCGCCCGCGCGAGCAGCACGCGCTGGCGCTCGCCGCCCGAGACCTCGGTGATCGACCGGTCGGCGAAGCGCTCGACGTCGGCGGCCGCCATCGCGGCGTCGACCGCGGCGTCGTCCTCGGTCCCGTGCGCGTCGAAGCGCCCGAGGTGGGGCGTCCGACCCATCTCGACGACGTGGCGCACCCGGAAGTCGAACGAGAGGTTCGTCGTCTGCGGGACGCTCGCGACGCGCCGACCGACCTCACGGGCCGACAGCGACGACGCCGGGTCGCCGCCGAGGCGCACGGTCCCGGCGTCCGGCTCGACCGCGCCGGTCACCGCGCGCAGCACGGTGGTCTTCCCGGCGCCGTTGGGCCCGACGAGGCCGACGAGCGAGCCGGGCTCGACCCGGAGGTCGACGCCGGAGACGACGTCGAGGTCGCCGAACGAGACGGCCACGTCCGCGGCCGACAGCAGCGGCGCGTCGCCGAACGAGAGCGCCGTGTCGGGGAGGGCCTCGGAACCGTCGGCGCCGCCCGCGGCCGACTCCGCCGCGTCGGCCGCGCCCGTCGTCTCGGCGTCGACGGTGGGATCCGCACTCACAGCTCCGTCACCTCCCGGGTCACGAGCAGGTAGACGAAGAATGGCGCGCCGACCGCGGCGGTGATGATCCCGACCGGGTACTCCGCGGCCGCGGAGCGCGCGACGGTGTCGGCCGCGACGAGGAACGTGCCGCCCGCGAGTGCCGCGGTCGGGAGCAGCGTCCGGTGGTCGGGCCCGACGACGAGCCGGAGCATGTGGGGGACGATGAGACCGACGAACCCGATCACGCCGGCGAACGCGACCCCGGCGGCCGTGACGAGCGCCGAGGCAGCGAGCAACACCCGCTTCGTGCGCTCAACCGCGATCCCCAGCCCCCGTGCCTCCTCCTCGCCGAGCAGGAGGACGTTGAGGTCGCGGGCGTACGCGAGCAGCAGGAGGAACAGCGGCGGCACGACGGCGGCGGTGACGGCCACCTCGCTCCACGCCGCGCCCGAGAGGTGGCCCATCAGCCACGCGACGATCTGCCGGAGCGACTCCCCCGCTTGGAGCTGGAGGTAGGAGACGACCGCGCCGAGGAACGTCTGGACCGCGACGCCGGCGAGCAGGAGGGTAGCGACGGGAGTCCGGCCGTTCCGGGTCGCGATGGCGTACACGCCGAAGGCGGCGACCAGCGCGCCGACGAACGCGAAGAGGCTCGTCCCCGCGCCCCGCGAGAGCGCGACCTCGACGGGTCCGACGAGCGGGAGCGCGACGGTCGCGGAGAGCGCGGCGGGGAAGACGATGAACGCCACCGCGCCGACCGCCGCGCCCGACGAGACGCCGATGATCGACGGGTCGGCCATCGGGTTTCGGAAGAACCCCTGCATCACCGTGCCGGCGGCCGCGAGCGCGAAGCCGACGAGCGCGGCGAGCAGGATCCGCGGGAGCCGCACGCCCACGACGATCCGCTGGTGGACGGAGTCGACGGGGAACGCGAACGGCGACGCGAACGCGAGGTCGACGCCGGGGAGCGTGAGGGGACCGACGCCGGGGACCGGCAACGGGCCGACACCGCTCGCGCTCGCTTCGATTCCGGAGGGCACCGCGAGCGCGTTCAACACCGACTTCACCACCGTCTCAGGCGGGATACGGACGGGACCGATCGCGGCGCTGACGACGACGACGACTGCCAGCAGCGCGGCTATCGCCGCCGACCACGCCGCCGAGCGGGCCCAGGGTCGCATGCGTTCTCCAACACAACTTGTAGTAGATAAATACTTATTGGACGTGTCCGGTCCTCAATTCGATGCGAAATAGCTTCGCAATTGCGATGGCCGCGTTGGTGGCGACCGCCCTGATCGGCGGCGTCGCCGGGACCGCCGCGGGCGCACAGCCGACAATAGCGACGGACAGACCGAGCGCGAGCGCGCAGTTGACCGGGGGCGCGCAACCGGCTGCGGGCGCGCAATCGGCTGCGGGCACACAGCCGGCGGTCGGGTCCGCGGCCGGGGCGGGGGCCGCCCCCGCACAGACCGACGGCGCCTGCGGCTTCCCGCTCAATGCGACCGACGCGACCGGGACCACGATAACGCTGGAGGAGCGTCCCGAGCGGATCACGACGCTCAACCCGTCGGCCGCGCAGACGCTGTGGGAGCTCGGCGAACAGGACCGCGTCGTCGGCGTGAGCCGGTTCGCGCTCTACCTCGACGGCGCCAAGGAGCGTGCGAACGTCTCGGCCGAGTTCGGCGCGAGCGTCGAGCGCGTCGTCGACACCGAGCCCGACCTCGTGCTGGCGCCGAACTCCTCGGCCGCCGACGTGGGGCCGCTCCGCGAGCAGGGGCTCAAAGTGTACCACTTCCCGGCCGCGACCTCGATCGACGACATCGCCGAGAAGACGGAGACGATCGGTCGGCTCGTCGGCGCGTGCGACGCCGCGAGCGAGACGAACGAGGAGATGTACGACGCGGTCGACGCCGCGGAGAACCGGACCGCCGGCGTCGACCGCCCGGCCGCGCTCTACCCGCTCGGTGGCGGCTACGTCGCCGCGAACAACACCTTCATCGACGCGATCATGAACGTCGGGGGCGCCGACAACGTCGCCGCGGAGTACGAGGCGTACCCGCAGCTCTCCGACGAGGTGATCCTCCAGACGGACCCCGAGCTAATCCTGGTCACCGACCCCGAGGCCGCGATCTTGGCGGAGGAGCCGTACGCCAGCACGACCGCTGGCGTCGAGGAGAACTACGTCGTGATGAACGTGGACCACCTCAACCAGCCCGCGCCGCGCAGCGTGATCCGGTCGACGACGACGCTGTCGAACGCGGTGGTCGAGCTACAGGAGGAGGGCAGCGAGTCGACGGACGGCACCGAGAGCGGCGAGTCGTCGGACGACGGCTCCTCCGACGGCGACTCGTCCGGGAGCGATGATACGTCGGACGGCGGCGACTCCTCGACCGACGGCATGGACGGAAACGAGACGGACGCGGGCGGCAGCGACGGCGACACAGGCGCGGACGCTCTTCGGTAGACTGGCGGAACTAGCGGAATACATTGACAGCGATACAGTCCACGAGACTGTGGATCGGTGCCCCAGTAAGGTTCAGTGACCGGAGGAAGCCGTAGGTCCGAGCGGCCTGTTCCAAGCCCTGCTTGGACAGGCCGCGGAACTTCGCCAACCACGGTTGGAGCAGTGACCAGAGACACTCTACCTGGTTCGTGTGGACGCCTTTGTCGGAGACGTACCTCTCGTCGTGGACAACGTATTGGTGATCGTGCTCCATGCCTCGGTAAGCTGGCAGTCCATCGGTCCAGACCTCTCCCAGCGGCTGGGAGAGGTCGTCTGCTTCCTCGATAACTGGCCCAAG
>NZ_NEDJ01000155.1 GCF_002114285.1 Halorubrum ezzemoulense DSM 17463 | reverse complement strand
GCTGTCCGTAACGCTCCGGCCGCAGCGTGGACGTCGTTGCTGACGGTCGGATCGCTCACCCATCGCGGGTAGATATCCTGGTACCGCTCAGGTAGTTCTCCGTCGTCCCGATTCGTCTCCGCAAACGACAGCTGGAGTCGGTAGCCAGCGTCGGCCTTCGCGACGATTCCAGCATCAACGAGGTCAGGGAGATGGTCACGAAGCGAGCGAGCCGACACGCCGGCTCTCTCGGCGAGTGCTGACTGCGTCAGGAATTCTTCAGCGCCTGCGAGTGCCACAAGGGCCTTTCGCGGCGTTGACGACGCATCTCGGAGTACCTGCTCTGGGGACAGTGCTGCGATGATACGCCGGAGCTCTACGGACCGGATATGTCGCGTCTCGGCTTCCGGCTCCAAGGCACGAGCGACGCCGTTCGCGATAGCGAGCGGTGACCGACACAGTCCGTGAAGCACTGATACTGCCTCTGGAGTCGTGAGCAAATTCTTCGCCTCGAGCGCTTCCTCAAGCAGATCCCGGTACTGCTCCCGACTCGTCGACGTCTGGACGGGGACGCGGACACCGATCTCGGGGGCGTCATCCCGGATGTCCCTCGGCGAGACGTTGGATCGAAGCTTCTCAGCGAACACGTCCTGGCGGTCGCCGTAATCAGCAAACAGACACCACGAGCCGATGAGCTCACCGAACGGCTCTGCGGCGTTGACATCGACATCTAGTGACCACCGGAGGACCTCCTCACGGTCCTCAAAGAGTTGCCGAAACACTGACGCCATCCCGTATTTCGACGCAATCGCAGAGTTGATTCCAACGAACTTCGCGATAGCTGAGAGCTTCTCGTCGGCAAAATCGTTCTTGAATCGGGGCATCTGACCGATTCGGAGGATGTCCACGCCGGCGAAGTCCAGTAATCGGGTCATCACGCCGATCACGCCGAGTGACTCCGTGAGGATCTTCGTCCGAAACGCCGTTCGAGAGTTGTACTCGCGGTACTCGCCGTGAGTCATGTCCCGCGTCATCTCGCAAATCTCCTCGAGAACAGCTTGTATGCGGTCGCCAAACTCATCGACATCGTCGACGAG
>NZ_NEDJ01000154.1 GCF_002114285.1 Halorubrum ezzemoulense DSM 17463 | reverse complement strand
GCGCGAACGTGGCACGTCGCAGTGACGAAATCGATATATATCGATTCGGTCAGCGTAAATACCTACTCTAACACACGTTCACTCTCGGTCTTTCGCTGTTCCGGTTCTTCCGTTTCGATGAGTTGATCAAGACGTCGCTCAAATGCTTCGTCGTCAATTTCGCCCTCCGCGTATCGTCGTCGAAGCGTTTCAATCGGTGTCTCATTTGCGTCGTCTATCTGCTGGTCGTCCTGTGGACTGGATGCTGGAGCCGCATTCGCCTGACGGACGACACCTAGTGTTAATTGTCCGGATATTCCGAGTATTACTGTACTGACCAAGAGAAACAAGAGGCCTGCCGCAACGTTTCCACTCAGTCCGATAAGTCCGAGCACAAACGCGGGGACACCGAGCAAACCGCCGATGATAGCAATCGCAGTTCGACCAGCGGGGCTGTGGGGGGCATAGCGGTGGACCAATTCGTACACAATACCTCTATGACCATTTTACAACTTAAAAATCGCGGAAGTGGGACTGAACCCCTCTAGAAGATGTACATCTGCTTATTAGCGGGACGGAATACTAGCGAGTCAGCATACACGTTCTATCGGTTAGTTCTGGATTTAGATGGAGAAAATAACGGATTTCCGTGCTATCTACACTCTCTGTACCTCGCACCTCACTACTGACAGAAACTGGGGAGATCTCGTGGGCATTGTTGAATACAGTGCGCGAGTCTTGCACGGAGTGACATCTCGATTTCAGGCAAACGAAGTGCTCAGTACAGAGGAGACGCCTTTCACAGGTAGGTCCTCGGTAGAGAGCGTCATCTCTCTGGAACGGTCACTCCGCTATTGAGGCCACTGACGGAAGGACGAGCCCGGTCACTGCCATCACCATGCCAATGGCGACTAGTATAGAACCCAAAGTCATGTCACCAGGTGTAGTAAACCCACGTGTGTACATCTGCAGGTCGTGAAACCCACCAGCCAGTACGAATGCGATGCCACACAGTTGGAGTCTCGTCTCAATGGAGGACACAATCGATACCCCCAGGGGGCGAATTTAATCCCTGTCGATATTCAGTAGCGATGTCTGTTTGCTGAGTACAACCTCTGTATCTCGCA
>NZ_NEDJ01000153.1 GCF_002114285.1 Halorubrum ezzemoulense DSM 17463 | reverse complement strand
ATAGTGTTTAAGGAAGACATTTACCGATAGACGTAGTAGAGCCGGTAATGGGTCGGCTTGACGAGGTTGCGCTTGAGGAACTCTACGAAGTTAAAGAGGAGATTGACGAGGGAAAGCCGCGGGAACGTGTTCTCGCGGCGATAGGGCGCAAACAGGGCGATCACTTGGATACATTGGCTGAACGCCATGACGTCGTCGAGAAAACGATCCGCAACTGGCTCGATCGGTTCGAAGAAGAACCGATCGAGCAAGCCCCCTACGACGCTCCTCGACCAGGACACCCAGGAAAAATCAAGGGACAAGACCGCGAGCAGCTGTTCGAACAGCTACAACAGCCGCCAACCGAACTCGGCTACGATCAGCAAGCGTGGTCGGCGAAGCTCCTCCTTCACCACGTCAAAGAGGAGTACGGCGTCGAATACCACGAAAACTACGCCTACGAATTGCTGAGAGAGGCCGGGCTGTCCTTGCGGACAGCACGGCCTCAACACCACGAAGCTGACCCCGAAGAGAAGGCTGAGTTTCAGCAGACAGTCAAAAAAAACGAGCCGAACTGAGCGAGAAAACCGTCGTTGTCGTCGATCAATTCACCAAGCACGTCGGAACCGTTCAGCGGCGTGGCTGGTACCCGATCGGGTCAAATCCGACGATAGAGACAGCAACGTCTTGGGAGTCGGTGACAGTGCTTGGCGCTGTCACCGACGACGGTGACAGCTTCTACTGCTGGACAGAAGAGAACTTGACCAGATTCCACGGGATTCGGCTGTTAGAGGCATTGAAACACAAGTTTGGCGAGGAGTTAGTGGTGTTTCTGGATCGAGCGGGCTACTTCTACGCGAGGGATCTCTGGGAACACGTGAGCGGAGAACGCGAGACCGAAACTGTCGGAGACAGTTCGGTCTCGTGCGTGCGTGGGGACGATCTCGAAGTGTGGTACTTCCCATCGAAACTCCCCGAGTTGAACGCTGTCGAAGGGTGCTGGGACCAACTACAGGAGTGGTTCAAGTACCGCCTTATGCCAGATCTCTCGACGCTGAAAGATTACATTCTGCGAGGACTAAGCGCGATCACCGAACCGAACATCTGGCCGTATCTCACCGGTAAAGATTCGAATTAAACACTAT
>NZ_NEDJ01000152.1 GCF_002114285.1 Halorubrum ezzemoulense DSM 17463 | reverse complement strand
AAGCAATCCACTAGCCGAACGTCTGTACCGAGTTTCACAGACAGAGATTTAACTGACAGGCCGCTATATACAAAGGTAGGAATCGGTCGGAACGGAGCGGATTCCGAACCGTCCTTCGGAGGCGGCCTGTCCGGCCGCGTAACGAGGCAGTATCTGAAAGGTCAGTCGGTGAACGCCATATCCTCGAAGGGTGTGTCTGTGCCGACTGCTCAAAGCAAACCAGACGATACCCCCAAGTCCGTTGACGCTTGCCGGCGTCCCCGTGGCAAAAACAACACTGGGACGCCGTACACGGTTGAGGATAGGGGTAACGGCCAGTTGGCATGGCCAGCAGTCCACCAGTCCGACACTGTGGGACTACCCGTGCCCGAAAGGGCTGGTAGTCCACTGACTGGACTGTAAACCTGAAACTCCCACCGCTCGGGATTCCTCCGCGTTTACGCGGAGGAGGATGTCCATTCCGTCTCGACTCCATCGGGCTGGCTGTTACATACGCAAGCGCGTTCTATCGGCTGACTCGTGATTTAGATCGTCTGTATCTCGCACGTAGCTTCTATCAGCTCTGAAGTATTTCAACAGAGCCAGTTTATACCAATCGAGGGTGGAAATGGAAAATATGTCGGTGGCCTCGATCCCGTTGCCGCCGAGGGGCGGAGGCCGCATTCGTTCCGCGGCTCGTGCTGGCGTCCGTCGGCTCCTCCGTCAGCCGAGGAAGTCGATCCCGGTGATCTCGAACCGCGCGCCGCCGCTCTCTGCCTCAGTCGCGACGACGTCCCAACCGTGCGCGTTGACGATGGTCCGGACGACCGAGAGGCCGTAGCCGTGCCCGCCGTCGCGCGTGGTGAAACCGTGGTCGAAGACCTCCTCCTCGCAGCCGTCAGCGATCCCGGGGCCGTCGTCCTCGACGAAGAGGCCCGTGTCGAGGGGCCCGACCCGGACCGCTGCGTCGTCGCCGCCGTGGTCCGTCGCGTTTTGGAAGAGGTTCTCGAACAGCTCGCGGAGCCGGTCGGGGTCGCTGCTCACCGACGGGACGGGCTCGTAGGTGAGCGCCGCTCCCGACTTCCCACCGAGGCTCCGCCAGGCGGCCTCGACGACCTCGCCGACGTCGGTCGGCTCCGGGTCGCTGACGACGTTTCCCTGTCGCGCGACGCGGAGCA
>NZ_NEDJ01000151.1 GCF_002114285.1 Halorubrum ezzemoulense DSM 17463 | reverse complement strand
CCGACTTGGGCGAGGAACGGAGTTTGTGTTGTCGCTTCCGAGCGTACCGCACGCCAATATTCTTTGCAGCGTTATAATCCGCGTTCAGTTCATACCCACACTTCTGGCACTCGAAGTGTTCGCCCTGGCGGTTGCCGTCGTGCGTGAACCCACAGTCCGTCCGAGAACAGCGTTGGGATGTATGGGTCGGCTCGACCTGCTCTACAGAGACGCCCTGTTCAGGGGCTTTGTAGGAGACGTATTCAAACAGGCGTCGGAACGCCCAGACGTGGTGCCACTTCGCGTGTGGAAGCCGCTCTCGAATGTCACTCAAGTCCTCGAATGCGATCACGTCGCAGTCGTGTTCGACGGCTTCCGAGACGAGTTCGTTGGCGATCGTGTGGATGTACTGTTTGCGCCAGGCTTCCTCTCGCTTCCCGAGACGAAGCAGGGCCTTGTGTGCGGCCTGCGTGCCGCGTTGTTGCATCTCGCCACGTCGCTTCTCGAACTCACGACACCAGTGGTCGTAGTCGTCCCCCTGCCAAAACGTGCCGGTTGAGGACACAGCGAGGCTGTTGACGCCGAGGTCGATACCGAGGACCGTTTGGTCGGAGTGCCCGGTATCTTCCGAAACCTCCTCGTCACCGTCTGTCCGCCGCGTCGAAATGTTGAGGTAGAACTCGTCAGTGGCCGCGTCGTACCGAAGCGTACTCTCACGGAACTCGTAGCTCTCGGAGAGTACGTACCGCTCGTAGGGCGTCGGACTGTCTGCCGGGAGAACGAACGACGGTTCGACTCGGCCCTCAACAGTTGCCAGCGACACCTTGTTCCGGTAGAAGGTCGCGCTCCGCGTGTCGTAGTCCATCGTTTCGGCGGTAAACGTCGGTTGAGAGACGCGCTGTCCCTTTTTCCACCGTTCGACACACGCTTTGACAGCTTCGACAGCGCGTTTGATAGCGGCTTGAACAAGTTGGGCCTGTAGGTCTGTCTCCTCTCGAAGTTCGGCGTAGAGCGCGTCACGAACCTCTCGCTTGTTGGTCTTACACTCGGCGTAGGAGGTGTCGGACCAACAGTAGTCGGCGGTTCGGTTCGCGCAGTACAGGTATTGCTGGGCGGTTCGGTGGAGTGCGTCGCGTTGCTCGTCGGAAACGGCGAGTTTCACGACGGCGGTTCGACGCACGCCCATAGTTTCAGAGAGTACCCGACGGTACTTATAT
>NZ_NEDJ01000150.1 GCF_002114285.1 Halorubrum ezzemoulense DSM 17463 | reverse complement strand
GGCAGTTGTGCCCGGGACGCGAACGGGCACCCATGACGACGATAGACGTCGACGGGATGTCGTGTACCGGCTGCGAGGACAACGTGACCGACGCGCTCGGCGAGCTGCCGGGCGTCGAGTCCGCGAGCGCGGACCACGAGGCGGGCACCGCGACCGTCGAGGGCGACGTGGACGTAGACGCGGTCGTGGCCGCCATCGAGGACGCCGGCTACGAGGCGTCGGCGTAGGAGACCCGACGTGCGGACGGAGCACCGCACACCCCGAACCGCCGACTTTTTTCGCCCGAGCGCGCTCGCCGAGACATGGACAGCGTACTCGTCACCGGGGGCGCGGGCGGCGTCGGCGCGTGGACGGTCGACGCGCTCGCCGACGCGGGCCGCGAGGTCGTCGCCGTCGACCGCGAAGCGCCGCCGACTGAGGAGCGCCGGGACGGCGTCGACTACGTGGCGGCGGACCTCACCGACTACGGCGAGACGCGACAGGTGGTCGACGCGGCCGCGCCCGACGCGGTCGTCCACCTCGCGGCGATCCCGCACCCCGAGGACCACGCCGGGTCGCGCGTGTTCGCGAACAACGTCGAGAGCGCGTACAACGTCTTCGACGCCGCCGGGGCCGCGGGCGCGCGGATCGTCTGGGCGTCGAGCGAGAGCTGCTACGGCACCGTCTTCGCGGCGGACAACTGGCTGCCCGACCGGCTCCCGATCGACGAGGAGACGCCGACCCAGCCCGAGGACCCGTACGGCCTCTCGAAGGTCGTCGGCGAGGAGGTGGCCGCCGCGGCGGCCCGCCGACACGGCGTCTCCGCCGTCTCGCTGCGCCTCTCGTGGGTCACGTTCCCGGGCGACGAGCGGCGCCGCGAGGCGCGCGAGACGTTCGACCCCGCGACCGCGGCTCCGAGCGGGAACTGCTGGTCGTACGTCGACGTGCGCGACGTGGTCGCGGCGGTCGAGGCCGCGATCGACCCCGAAACAGCGGTCGACGGCCACGAGGCGGTGCTGATCGTCGCCGCGGAGAACTTCCTCGGTCGCGACACCGCGGCGACGATCGAGGGGGTCCGCGGCGAACTCCCCGCGGAGTGCGACCTCGACGGCGACGAGTCGATTTTCGACTGCTCGAAGGCGAAGCGCCTGCTCGGGTGGGAACCGGGCCACTCGTGGCGCGACGGCGCAGAGCGGGGAGCGGAACGCGACGACGGGTGATCGAGGCGGGGGGATCGCGGTCGAGCCGGGGTGTTCGGGGGACGTC
>NZ_NEDJ01000014.1 GCF_002114285.1 Halorubrum ezzemoulense DSM 17463 | reverse complement strand
CGCACCTACCCACCCTTCGATGTAGGTGTTTCTCCGTTCCGTGGTTCGATTAGTACCGTCGACGCTCTCGCTTTGCCCTGCCTGCCTACCCCTTTACGGGGTGGGCAGGCGGGCCGCGATCGTCCCGACGGGGGTGATCTGCGGTGAGCCTCACCGACCAATCTGTTGGGGGAACCCTCGGGACGGACAAACCGGGGGAGTTCTGGTGTCCCGGCTGCGGCGCTCGGTGTACTGAGTCGCCCGACGGGACTACCGAGTACGGGCATCACGTCGACTGCCCGAATCGAGAGCTCCCACGGTTCGGCGGACGGCAGCCTTCCCACCGGACGACCCAGCTCGAAAACTGCCTCGACGCCGACCTCGTCGCCGACGGGGGGAGCGAAGTGGACAAATGAGTCGCTTCGCGCCCGCCCGTCAGTCTCTCCAAGCGGCCGGCGACCTTGTGGTCCGTGAGGTCCGCCGGACGCGGACCGAACGGCGCCGGCCGCGCACGGCGACCGGAGGGAGCCGAACGAGTGGCGGTGCGGGTGCGACTCACCGGAGGTCTGGCGATGAGTAGCGAGAGTTCGCCCCGGTCTGCGTCTTGGCCTTCCAAGGAGACTAACTCTGTAAACGGCTCTACCGCTTCTTTTCAGGAGGACGACGATCGCGTTGTCGAAAGGGTCGCTGAGTTCGCATCCCAGTACCCCGACCTCGCTGATCTTCCTCTGTCGGTGACCCATGGCCGGAAGCTCCGGCGCATCGTCACCGACCCGGAGTTCTCCGAGGAGTGGGTCGAGCCTGAACAGCCGCTCGAAGACGCCTTCTCGGTGCGGTCGCTCGACCGACGGACCGCCGCGACGTGGACCGACGCGATTCACGCGTTCCTGCGGTCGCACGTCGACTACGAGGGACTTGTCGCCCGCTTCGCTGACCGCGAGTCCGGTGACGAGTTCGACGTGCCGCTCGTCGACGCGTGGGGCGAAGAGTACAGCCGGAAACAGTATGCCCGTGCCCGCGCGCTCCAGCGACAGATGGGCGGTGGCGAGCGCCCGACGGGTGGTGAGGCTGTTCCCGCGTGGGACGACCCGGCGACGGCGATGCTAACGCTCACGGCGTCGTCTGTGCCGTCTGGTGACCGGCTCTCTCCGGTCGACCATCTCGACGCGATTCACGACGCGTTCAGCTACGGCGGCGTCCGCGACGCCCTCCGGAACACGATGGAGTACCATCTTGGGCTGGAGTCCGATGACTGGGGCTACTGGCTCCAGGGCGAACCGCACGGGATGGGCACGGCCGCGGACGACGACAAACGGTCCGGTCTGAACGCCTGCTATACGCACCTACACGTCGGCGTCTACTTCGACGCGGCCGCGACTTCGCTTGACCTCAACTCGGTCGGGTCGGAGTTCGAGCGCGTCATCGACAAACACGTCGAAGAGTGCGATCCGGCCGGATTCGCCGGTCACGACTACACGGAGATCGACGACTACCTGAGGGAAGAGGACGGGTGTATCTCCCTGAACGCCGACGTAGGAAACCTCGGCTCGTACATGGCCGCGTACATGGGCGGCTACACCGAATCGCTGCTCGACAAGCCGATCGAGTACATCGCTTGGGGCGCGCTCTACTGGTCGACTGCCCGTCAGCGGACCACTCGCTCGCAGACCGTTAATCAGGCCATTCGCGCTGATCGGTGCGAACAGTGCGCGGAAAACGAAGAGTCCGGACAGGTGGATCCACACGGCGAGCGCGTCCGATGGGACGACGGTCGCGGTGCCGATGTGGTCTGCTCCTGCTGCGGCTCTCCGTGGACTGTTGACCAGGGCCAGCTCGACGGGCCGCGTGAAACCAGACGCGCGCTCGACGACGATCTTCGATGGGCAGCTGGCGTCGCAACACCACCGCCGGAACCAGACTCGGGCCGGTCACTCTCCGAGCGATGGCCGAGTGCTGATCGCGCTTGGTCTTACGGTGAGTCTCCTCGAAAGAGCCTGATCCGCAACCGCGTTCAGGACTACTTTGACGTTCACGGGAGGGGCACGTCCCTACCGGCGCTACTGGCGCATCTGAACATCGACCCGTCACACAAGGAGTTCGTCGGTGAGATACTGGATGGCAAAACCGAACCTAATTCCGAGGCATTCGACCGCCGATCGACGGACCCTGCGTTTGGATACGATCTGAAAGCGATTGTCGACGCTGACGGCAATGAACATGAACCGGGCGGCGGCGGTGTTGATATGGTTCAATTGGAACTGCCCATCCAGAACCTCATCGAGAATACTCGTCTCGGGAACGACCTCGCGCAAGGAGAAATATTCCGGAACAAACAAACGAAAATCGCGTCACATAACGCCGAAACAATCGCAGCCAGTCTCCTTCAGATGGGCGTTACTAGCCCTGAGGTTGCGGATCGACTATTAACAGTAGAAGACTACCATATCTCGAACCCTCAGATGGAAAGAGACGAACCGCGTCCTTGTATGGTTCATTCTAATTCAACCTAAAATACCGAAAATAATAGGTTTTAGTAGGGGATATATTCTGTCAATGAGCAAAAAAGAATCTTCTAGTGATCCGGGCCCCCGTTCGGTCGACCTTGCCAGTTTTATCGAAGATCACTCAGCGCTACTCCTCGTCATGGGTGCTTTTGCGGCACTCGCCCTCTATATCTCACAATTCGCTCCAGAGTTTGGTACGGGGACTAATACAGGACTCATTTATACAACTGGTTTTGTCTCCGCTCTTGGAATGGCGATATTATCGCTTCTATTAGTATATAAGCAACTTGCGACCGAGATTGGATCATGGCACAATCTACATCTCGCACACTACCGACTTGATAACTTGCCTCTAGCATTTTTTACACTCTTTAATATCATGCTTATACTCTCTATTTCTTATCTCGTCACTCGGTTCGAACCCGTTATATTTATGTTAGTACTCGTGACTGCCCTCTTCGCCGGATATGGCATTGTCCTCCGACTTATATTCAAAATCGGAAAGATTCTACCTCGATCTCCGTGGTTCCGTATCCCTGCGATATTTATTGTGAGTCTCGTCTCTGCCCTAGGTTCGCACTTCGCCGTTGTGGAATATTTTTCTGGCTTGGAGGTTAGTACTATTCACGAACTTTCTCTTTCGGAACCCTCTCCTATAGCAATAGCAGTTCTGTACCTACTTATCGTAACAATCCGTACAGCAGCTGCTGTCGGCGTGATTGCTTCAATTCTGAGCGTCCCGGTTGTGGCATATGATAAGTTACGCGGTCAGAGTCCGTATGACAGCCCCGACTAATGGACTAAAATAGGCTTTATCAGACACATGATTATATGAATCAGCCGGTCAATGACTTATCTCGAATGCTAAAAGAGGTTTGTACTGCCACACTGTATGATAAAATACATACACATATGTATGTTAGATAAGATAGATTTCCCGATGAGTTCCGACCGAGACTATTCGATTCATCTAGTTATAATCGGAGTGGGGATCTCTTTAGGAATCCCAACAATTGTAATTCTACTTACTTTTCGAACTAATTTAGAATTTGCTGAAGTTACGAATCTCACTAGTGCAGTTGGATCAATTCTTCTCTCAGCAATTCTTGCGTATTTGTATCTCAAAATGTGGTCTACACAGGAAGAACGCACATCTGTTCAGCAAAATCAGGAGGATATCTTAGATAAACAAGCGGAGATACAACAGAGTCAGCATGAAATCCTTCAAACTGAAAAAAAGGCATTATTAGATATTCTCAAGCGCGAAACTATAGACGATGACTGTCAGTTTAACATATCAAACTATGGTGGTGGCGCGATCGTCGAATTATACATTGTTACCCAGCTTAAGCAGGTCTCTGGCTCAGCTCTTGGACAAACAGTATCAACTCAATTAACCAGAACCGGTTCTGAAGATGGTGGAAAGATTATCGGTCCAGATGAGAAAAATGTAGATGTATTTTGTTGTCCGCAGTTTGAGGTACAATCTGACGAAGACACGATGAGAGGTAGTTTCTCAGAAATCACAACCCATCTTAGCAATAAGGGTATAGATGAGATATATATTCAAATTAGCCTCACAACGGCTGACGAGTTTGGGAATCCTACTGAGAAGAATTTATTCCAGGAAGAGACTGAGATTCATCGGAATATGAAGTTAGCAGAGATCGACGCTTGGAAGAATAATTAAGAGGAACTACGATTGAGATTGTATATGGGCAAATACGACATCATGCAGGTGTGCCTTAATGGCCACCAGATTACGGATCGCTACGCAAGCTCTCCTGAGTTCCGCCAAAATTTCTGCGAGAAGTGTGGTGCGGAAACAATTACTGAATGTCAGGAATGTGGTGAAAAAATCAGAGGCAATTACGATGTTGATGGAGTAGTCTCGGTCGGCTCATCAACAGATGTCCCTAATTATTGTCACGAATGCGGTGAACCCTATCCTTGGACCGAGTAATTTTGTCCCACTAAGTTACAATAACATATTCCAGAATTATTCATTTGCTGCTTTTAACATCTCCAACCTGTGTATACGCATATCCTTCCTTTGTGAGCGTGTACTTCCCTCGTTCCTCTTTTTCTACAAGTCCTCCAGCTCGAAGAGCGTTCAGCCTCTGTGAAACTGCTTGTCTAGATTTATCCAAATTATCGGCTATTACCGATGGTGTTAGTGTTAGTCCAGTCAACAATACGTAGAGTATCTGATTGTCAAGGTCTGTCATCCAGTCTGTGTCTCGTGGCGCGATCTCCAGTAGCTCTTTTTGCTCATCAGGCATCTCCGGCCCTGTCACCCGCTTGAATCCCTCTGGAGCTGTCGGCCGTCCACTTTTGTCGTCTTCTTCGCTCATATCCGGAATACAGCGTCCTGACTGATAGTGATATCGCAGACGGATTTACTAATTAGTAATTTCTATTCAGCAAAAGCATTAAGTAGTATCTTGTTGTCCGTTTACTCGGGGACTATCAGCTGGTTCCTGATGACTCTGGTCGGTTAGTGAAGAAGGGCCGCGTTACAGCGCGGCCCCACGGTGGTTCCCGTGATGCCAATGCACGGAACCATATCGGGGCTTACAGGCCCCAGACGGGCAGATGTAACGCTAAGTGAAAACTCCGACGGCACCTGTTCCTACTGCGAGAACTACGCCGACGGGTACGACGCCGATCGGGACGAACCCGTCTGCGAGCGGTGCGCGAACATCCTCGACGATGACGGAGGGAAGCAATGAGCGACGACCTCGAACCCCTATCTCCGAGCGAGGGCGTCGAGATGTACTTCGAAGCCCGTCGCGACGAATTGAGCGAGCGGACGCTCGAAAGCCACCGGTACCGGCTCGAAGCGTTCCAGCAGTGGTGTGTCGAGGAAGGGATCGAGAACCTGAACGAGCTTACCGGTCGTGACCTCTATCGATACCGCGTCTGGAGACGGGAAGGAAACGGCGACGGTCGCGACCCGATTGCCCCGGTGACCCTCCGCGGCCAGCTGGCGACACTTCGCTCGTTCCTCCGATTCGCGGAAGAGATCGACGCGGTCCGCGGCGGACTTCGCGAGGACGTTCCCCTCCCGACGGTCAGCAACGGGCAAAACGTGAGCGACACGACGCTCGAACCCGAGCGCGTCGGTGATATTCTGGAGTACCTGAACCGCTACAACTACGCCAGCCGCGAACACGTCACGCTGCTCCTGATGTGGCACACGGGCGCGCGGGCCGGCGCCGTTCGCTCGCTCGACTTGGGCGACCTCGACCTCGATACAGACCGGCCGGGCGTCCAGTTCCGTCACCGCCCGGAGGTCGATACGCCTCTCAAAAACAAGGAGAAGGGCGAGCGGTGGAACGCGATCAGTCCGCACGTCTCCCGCGTTCTGGAGGACTACATCGACGGTCCGCGCGACGACGTGAAAGACGACTACGGCCGCGACCCCCTCGTTGCGACGCAGTACGGGCGCGCGTCCATCTCGACGATTCGGGACACTCTCTATCGGATCACCCGCCCCTGTTGGCGCGGTGCCGAGTGTCCCCACGATCGCGATGTGGACACCTGCGAGGCGACGGACATGGTCAAGGCCAGTACCTGCCCCTCGTCCCGGTCCCCGCACGACGTTCGGAGCGGACGGGTCACCGCGTACCGGCGCGAGGACGTACCCCGGCGCGTCGTCTCCGATCGTCTCGACGCGAGCAACACCATCCTCGACGAGCATTACGACCGGCGGAGCGCGCGCGAGAAATCCGAGCAGCGTCGCGACCACCTTCCCGGCCTATGACCCACCGAGAATCACATCATCACGTTGCTGGTCGCCCATCGGGAGCCGGCGCAAGCTCCGGAGTGGGGTACCGGCAAGGCCCATTCCGGTTTTTCACCGATTCCCCGCTGTATCTGGCCGTCTACTCCTGCTGGAGCGTCACGTCGGTCGCGGTCTCGTTCGCGGGGTCGTCGCTCACCGGACCCGACGTGTCCCGGATACCGGCGGTATCCGCGATCGCCGGCGAGATCCGTCACGGAGCGGTTAACGCGGGAGGGGCGCACGGTGCCCGAGCCGACGCGACGACGACTACTCCAGTAGCCCAACCAGTTCGTTCACGTCTTCGACCACGGCGTCCGCGCCGTTACCGGCGAACTTCTCGCGCCCCGCCTCGCCGGTGAGCCCGCCGGTGAGGACGCCAACCCCGTAGTAGACGCGCGTCTCGTCAGACTCGTCGGCGTTGCGTGCGGTCCGCACGTCGTCGAGGGTGTCGCCCGCGAACGCGACCCGCCCGGCGCCGAACCGCTCGGCGAGCTCGACGAGCGCCCGCGGGTGCGGCTTCCCCTCTTCCCAGTCGTCCATCGTGAACCGCCGGTCCTCGGGCACGTCGAGGCCGACGCGGTCCAAGGCGATGTCGGCCTCGGCCGCCGGCCGCCCGGTGAGGACGCCCACGTCGAACCGCCCGGTGAGGTCGGCGATCGTCTCGGGGTCGACGAGCGTCGGCTCGTCGTGGATGTACCCGTCGGCCTCGAACGGCGGCTCGCCACCCTCTAACTCGCGGTACAGCTTGCTGCCGAGGTACAGCGCCTGAAACGTCTCGCGGAGCGCGTCCCGGTCCCACTGGTCGCGGACGCGGGCCTGTGCGACTCGCGGGAGGTCGCCGACGACCTCCTTGGCGGCGTCGAGCCCGCCCCCGAGCTCGCGGACGCGCTCGGTGAACTCGTCGACGTCCATCCGGAGCCCCTCGCGGCGGGCCAACACGAACAACGCCGCTGCGTCGGTCAGCTCCCAGTCGTTGTTGAACCCGCCGGCGTCCTTGAACGCCTGGACCGCGTCCGGGTCGATCGGCTTGCCGCAGACCCGGTCGACCGATTCGAGGATCGCCCGACGGTAGGAGTCCGCCACGTCGACCAACACCCCGTCGATGTCGAGGACGACTGCGTCGACCTGCATACGGGTACCCCCGACTGGCGCCCGAATGAACGTTCGGGTTCGCGGTCGGCGTCGCCGGTTCGAGCCGTGCGGCGTCCCGGTCGCCGGTCCGTTCCGTCACCGCGCGACGAACACGACAGTTCCCGACTCCGTCGACTTCCGAGAGACGTCCACGACCGGCTCCTCGAACCCGAGCGTGGTGAACAGGCAGGCGGCGCCGAGTCGCTCCGCGAGCGCGACGGTCGCCCGCTGTAGCTCCGCCGGGAGGTTCCGAGCGTACACGGCGTCGACGCCGCCGGGCGCGTCCGGAGCCTCACCGGCGGTCTCGTCGCTCGCGCCGATCCCAAGCGCGCTCTGCGCCGCCCGCTCGTCGTCGGCCGCGAGCGCCGTCACGTCCGCGGCGACGACGCGGAGCGTTCCCCCGCTCGGCGCCTGCCTCCCCGCCGCCGCGTCCTGCGCCGCCTCGCTCACTTCGATGTCGATCGCGACGGCCTCGTGGCCCCGATCGGCGAGCGGACGGGCGACGCCCGGCCGGCGGCCGACTCCGACCTCGATCAATCGTTCGTACCGCCCGAGTGCGGCAACAAGCGCCCGCTCCGACGGGGGTGGTCGTACCACGGCGCGGCCTTTATGACCGCGGCGTTCAAAAGCTGTTCCATGCTCGTGGACATCGTCCCGGTCGGGGAGGTCACCCCCCGAGTGAAACGGGAGGCCTCCGGTGCGCTGCGTTCCGTATACGACTGCGACGTGACGGTCCACGACGATCAGCCGATCCCCGACTCCGCCTTCGAGGCAGATAGGGACCAGTACCGCGCCGAGGACCTCATCGAGACGGTCACTCGGGTCGGCGGCGGCGAGAAGAACATCGGCATCACGCCCGAGGACCTCTACTACCGCCGCCGGAACTACGTGTTCGGCCTCGCGTACCTGAACGGCAGCGGCTCCGTTATCTCCACGCACCGCCTCCGCACCTCCTCCGACGGCGGCGTCTCCACCAAGCCCGCGGTCGACGTGTTTGGCGACCGCGTCCGCAAGGAGGTCGTCCACGAGATCGGTCACACTCTCGGCCTGGAGCACTGCGACAACAGCAAGTGCGTGATGTCGTTTTCCCCGACCGTCCGCGAGGTCGACGTGAAAGAGGAGAACCTCTGTGGCACCTGTTCGCGGATCGTCCGCTGACGCGGCGCGACCGGCGTACCCTCCCGACGATCTGTCGCCCGATCTCTCCGGTCGCCAATCCCTCTCCGATCGCCGGTAGACGTAAAGTCCGGCCCGCACAAGGGACGGGTATGGCCGCAAAGCCGGAATACCGCGACCGGCCGGACGTCGAGGTCGCGCTGCTCGACGCGCTCGTCGACCGCGGCGACGAGGGAATGACCGTCCTCGAACTGCGCGCGGCCGTCGACGCAGACATCGACGCCGTCGAGGAGGCCCTCTCGACGCTGAAGGAGGACTCGCTGATCACCGTCGAGTCCGAGGAGCACGTTCGGGTGTACGCCCACGAGAAGGTCGTTCCGGACCCGGAGGCGCCCGACGACGACCCCTCCGAGAGCCTCGTCGACGCGATCCGGGACCGACTCGGACTGTAGCCGTCGGAGACGGCGGCCTTTTGCCCCTCGATCGCCACCGTTCGACCATGACGCTCGTCTCCGGTACCCACGACGCGCACGGCGCCGCGTACCGCGACCGCGGCGGTCGCGAGGTCGTCGACCACTACGGGAAGCCCGTCCGCGTCGGCAAGGCGGTCCGAAACGTCGCGGGCGTGATCGAGATGGGGTACGGCGTCCTCGCCGTCAGGGGGAGCGACCGCGTCGAGTTCGTGGACAACGCCGTCTCGAACCGCGTCCCCGCCGAGGACGGCGAGGGAACGTACGCCCTCCTGCTCGATCCCCAAGGCGGGATCGAGACGGACATGTACGTGTACAACGCCGACGAGCGGCTGCTCGTCTTCCTCCCCCCGGAACGGGTCGAGTCGGTCGCCGCCGACTGGGCGGAGAACGTGTTCATTCAGGACGTCGCGATCGACGACGTGTCCGACGAGTTCGGCGTGTTCGGGGTTCACGGCCCGAAGTCGACCGAGAAGGTCGCCTCCGTCCTCGGCGGACCGGGCGCGCCGGAGGGGCCCCTCTCGTTCGTCCGCGGGTCGATGGTCGACGCCGGCGTCACCGTGATCGCGACGGACGCGCCGCTCGGCGAGGAGGGGTACGAGATCGTCTGCGCCGCCGCCGACGCGGGCGACGTGTTCGACACCCTGATCAACCGCGGGCTCAACGCCGCGCCGTTCGGGTACCGAACGTGGGACGCGCTCGCGACGGAGGCCGGAACGCCCCTCTTCGAGTACGAACTGGCGGGCACGGTCCCGAACGTCCTCGGCCTCCGGAACGCGCTCGACTTCGAGAAGGGGTGTTACGTCGGGCAGGAGGTCGTCTCGCGCGTGGAGAATCAGGGGCGACCGAGCCGACGGCTCGTCGGCCTCGAACTCGACGGCGTCGCCGAGGCGGTCGACGGCGTCGACCCGAACGCGGACCCGCAGGGGATCGACGCCGCGCTCCCCGCGTCCGGTGCGGCCGTCTTCGACGGTGACGAGGCGATCGGCGAGGTGACGCGGGCGGCCGTCGGCCCCGCGACGGACGTGCCAGTCGCGCTGGCGCTCGTCGGGTTCGACGCCGCCCTCGGCGAGGTCGCCGTCCGCGTCGACGGCGAGGAGAGTCCGGCCACCGCCGTCGACCTCCCGTTCGTCGACGGGAGCGCGCGGTCCGCGCGGCTGCCGACGTACCCCGAGGGACGCGCCTGAGGGTGAAGCGGAGCGTCGCCGCCCGTCACGCGACGAAGTCGACCGCCGAGTAGAGGCCGAACCCGAGCACGAACGCGCCGACGAGCGACCCGATCCACGCGAGGACCGTGTACCCCATCTTCTTCCGGCTCACGCCGGCGTCGCCCGCGGCGTAGCCCGCACCGACGATCGCCGAGACGATGATCTCGTTGAACGAGACGGGGATCCCGAAGGCGACGGCGGTCTGCGCGATCGCGAACGACGGGATGAGCGCCGATATCGACCGTCGCGGCCCCATCGAGGCGTAGTCCTGCGCGAGCGCCTTGATCATCCGCGGCGCGCCGGTCCACGACCCGGCCAACAGCCCCACGCCGCCGCCGACGAGTAGCGCCCACAGCGGGACGCCGACCTCGCTGAAGATCGGGACGAGCGGGCCGATCGCGAGGCCGACCTGCGACCCGCCGGCCGAGAACGCGACGAGCCCGCCCATCGCGAGCAGAAACCGCCGCTGTGCCCCCTCGCGGTCGCGGCCGAGGTCCGCGTACACGGCGACCGAAACGAGCGCGGCGATCGCGACGCTCACCGCGGCGGGACCCGCGCCGCTGCCGCCCAGCCCCGCCCCGAGGACGCTCGCCACCGACGCCTGCTGGCCGGCGGGACCGAGCAGCGCGAACCCGACGTTCGCGAGGATCGCGCCGACGACGCCGGCGAGCGCGGCCGTGAGCGGTCGCTCGGGCAGCGACTCGCCGATGAGCATGCGCGCGACGCCGTAGGCGACGCCGCCGCCGACGAACGGCGTGAGCACCCACAGCGTCGCGATCTCGGCGTACTTCGGCCACGCCGGGTCGCCGCCGAGCGCGAGGCCGACGCCGACGACCGCACCGGTGACGGTGAACGCCGTCGCGATCGGGTAGCCGGCGAACACGCCGACCGCGACCAGCGCGGCGGCCGTGACGAGCGCGACGATGGCCGCCACGGCGGTGAGCGTCACCCCGCCGATCAGTTCGGTGCCGACCGCCTCGGTCACGTTCGCGCCCTGGAGGATCGCGCCGAGGAGCCCGAGGACGCCGACGACGAGCCCGGCCCGCATCACGGAGATCGCGTTCGCCCCGACCGCGGGCGCGAACGGGGTCGAGCCCGACGACCCCGCGCCGATCGACCACGCCATAAAGAGGCTGGCGGCGGCGGCGACGAGGAGGGTCGCGGCGGTGGCGACGACCATCAGCGTCGCCCGTCGTTGTACCCCTCGTTCAGCCCCGCCACCGTGCGCCGGACGAGGAGGAACCCGAAGAAGAACAGCCCGAGAAGACCCACCAACAGGAGTACGAACAGCGGTTGGACCGGGAGCATACGCCTGAATCCGTCGGCACGCGGTTATAAGTTTCGAGCCGAACGGTCGCGTGACCCGGACGATTCCGACGCGTTCAGGCGATCGGATCCCGGTAACTAAAACGCGTTTTTGTCCCTCAGCCACGTATATGTCGATACCCCGACTACGTGTAATCGCGACCCCCCGCTTCGGCCCTCACGCTCGAACCCGCCGGCCGACCGCCGGCTGGTCGGACTCGCACCCGCTCCCTACCCAGTCCGGTATCCCCCTCCCCGGCCGACCAGCGACCGACAGCCGGCGCCCACATCCGCGTCGATCCGGGTCCTCCACCGCTGACACGACCGTCGGCCGGCCCGGCCGTCAGCGGGGCGTCGCGATCGGTCTCTGCCGACGCGACGGCGAGCCCGATCCGCTTCTCGTGATTCGCTCCCTTACTCGCGGCTCTCGGCCCCGATCCGGAACGTCTCGAACTCCTCCCCGTCCGGCGTCACCAGTCGCCCGTCCAGACCGTCTCCGGCCCCGTCGTCCACCGGACGCAATTCCGCGTGCGCCGGCCGGTTCCCGCGCGGTTGGGCGTGGCTGCCCGGATTCAGTATCGGGAGCCCGCCTGAGTCGTCGAACCGCGGCCGGTGGCTGTGGCCGCAGATCACGGCGTCGGCGTCGCGGCCGCGACCGAGCATGACGAGCCCCGTGTCGCCGCTGCGGTGTCGGTGCGTGACCGCGAACCTGACCCCCGCGTATTCGACGGTCCGAACCTCCGGGACGCGGTCGCGGATCGCGGCGTCGTCGTTGTTGCCGTAGACCGCCCGGAGGGCGGCGGTGGTCGACTGAAAAGCGTCTAAGACCGGCTCGCGGTAGAAGTCGCCCGCGTGGATCACCAGATCCGCCTCGCGGACCGCCTCCGCGGTCCGCCCCTGAAGCCTCGACTCCTCGCGTGCGTGCGTGTCGGAGACGACGACGAGCATACCGGGAGTCCGCGCCGGCGTGAGTTAAAAAGCGCGCTCGCCACGGTGGTGCGTGCCTCCGAGTGGCAGCCGAAGGCGGCCGCGAGGAGCACGCGCGAGGGAGCCGGTCGCCCGGAGCAGCGCGGAGGGCGACCGACGAGGCTGGGGAGGCGTGAGGCGCGGTTGCCGTGCGGGGCGGGGCTTCGGGGGTGTCCGTCGTCGCCCCGGACTCAACGACATGTAACCGAGCGGCTGGGCTTTGGAAGTGTTCGCCGTCGCTGGGTCGTCAGTACCGGATAAACAAGCGCCCGGAGACTCGAAACCGGTCTATCGCTACTCGTCCAGCGAGAGCGCCGCGAGCAGCGACTCCAACTGGACCTGTTCGTTGGCGCCCTCGGCGATCCGGTAGTCGGCCTCGCCGATGCGCTCCATGAGCCGCACCGCCTCGCGTTCGTTCAGGTCGAACTCCCAGACTGAGCGGTGGAGCTGGTCGATCACGTCGCCGCCGGCCATCCCCGTCTCCGTGAGCAGCGTGTCGAGCGTCGAGCGCGCGCGAGCGAAGTCGCCCTCCAGCGCGTCGGTCACCATCGACTCGATCTCCTCCGGGCGGGCGGTCGCCGTGATCGCGTACACCGCCTCCTCGTCGACCACGTCGCCCGTCGTCGCCGCCGCCTGAAGCGAGTTGATCGCGCGGCGCATGTCGCCGTCGGCCGCGTACACCAAGGCGTCGACTCCGGCGTCGGTCACCTCGATCGACTCCGCGGACGCGATCTCGCGGACCATCCCGCCGACCGCCTCGTCCGACAGCGGCGAGAACCGGAAGACGGCGCAGCGCGACTGGATCGGGTCGATGATCTTCGACGAGTAGTTACACGAGAGGATGAACCGGGTGTTGTCGGAGAACTGCTCCATCGTGCGGCGGAGCGCCGCCTGTGCATCATCTGTAAGGCTGTCGGACTCGTCGAGGAACACGATCCGGAAGTCGCCGCCGAACGACGAGCGCGCGAACCCCTTGATCCGGTCGCGGACGACGTCGATGCCGCGTTGGTCGGAGGCGTTCAGTTCGATGAAGTTGCCGCGCCAGTTGTCCTCGCCGTAGATCTCGCGGGCGATGGCGGTGGCCGCGGTCGTCTTCCCGACGCCCGCGGGCCCCGAGAAGAGCAGGTGCGGCACGTCGTCCTGCGCGATGTAGCTCTGGAGCCGCTCGACGATCTCCGATTGCCCGTGGATGTCGTCGAGCGTCTGCGGCCGGTACTTCTCGATCCAGATCTCCCGGCCCGTCGCGGTCGCAGCCGGCTGCTCGTCGGCCTCGCTCATTGCCCGATCCGAGGGTCGGCGGGGTGATAAACGAACCGAGACCGGGCTCTCACTTCGCCCGCATCAGCCGCTGGAGCTCGTACGCGAACACCCAGACTCCCATCAGCACGCCGACGGGGACGACCACCGCCGCGATCTCTCGCGACACCGGCAGTTCCGCGACGTCGATGAGCAGGTGCGTCGTCGTCGCCGCGATCTGCGCGAACAGCTCGTACTCCTCGCGGATCGCGTCCGTCAGCATCGACCCGACGACGAGGGTCACCATCGCGGCGACGCCGTGGACCGTCCCCCGGATATGTGGCATAGTCGTCATATCCGCGAGGACCGTCATCAGTGTTTCTCTCGTCGCTACATCCGCCGTCGGACCGCCTCGCGGAACGCGCTCGCCGCGTCGCCGCCGTCCTCCGCCTCTCGCAGGCGCCCCGTCGCGTCGGCGTCTACATCCGGCGCGAGGACGGCCGCCGCGGCGCCAGTCGCGACGGTCTCGGCGCGCCAGTCGACGTATCGCTCCCCGAGCCACGCCGGGAGGTCGGCGCGTAACACGGCGTTCCGCCAGGCGAACTCCCGAGCGCCCTTCAGGCCGAGCAGGGCCAACCGGTCGTCGAGGGGATCGAGCAGCCGGCCGACCCCGGCGATCCCGACCGCAGCGTACGCCTCGACGAGGACATCCTGTACGGTCTGGACGAGCCGGGCGAGGATCGCGTTTATGCGGTCGTGGTCCTCGCGCTTGACATCGCGGTCCGGGTCGATTTCGACCTCACCGAGCGTGTACGTGAGGTCGTAGGTGATGTGCGCGTTGATCGCGAGCAGGGCGTCCTGCGCGACGAGCGACTCGCCGCGGACCGCAGCGGTGAAGGCGATCAGCCACGGTCGCGGGAGCGACTCGAACGCGCGGCGCTCGAACGCCGCCAGCGCCCGGCGGTAGCGCTCCGCGAAGGCGACGAGGTACGACGCGGCCCACTCCGGGTCGACGAACGCGCCGTCGTCGATCGCGGTCCGGACGGTCGCCGTCATCCGGCTGTACACCGTGAGAAACACCGCGCGCCGGTCGCCGCGCTCGTGGAGGTACGACTCGGTCCGCGCCAGCCGCTCGTCGACATCGGCGACGGACGCGAACGGGCCCGAGACGATCTCGAGGAGGCCCAGATCCGGCTCCTCATTGGCTAGGGCCGCGGCCGCGCCGTCCGCCTCGATGTCGACTGTCCGTCGGACTCCGGCGAGCAGCGCCTCCGCTTCGTCGACGGTCGGAACGCTGGTGCGGATCGGGATCATCGTGACGAGACGGCGAACGCCGTCAGAACGTTCGGTACTCCGCCGCGATACAAGAGCGTTGCCGCCGGCTCCGGGGTCCGCCTACGCGAACTCGTCGATGAGTTCGGGCACCACGTCGAAGAGGTCGCCGACGATCCCGTAGTCGGCGATGTCGAATATCGGCGCGTTCGGGTCGGTGTTGATCGCGACGATCGTGTCCGACCCCTTCATGCCGGCGACGTGCTGGACCGCGCCGGAGATGCCGACCGCGATGTACACGTCCGGCGTGACGACCTTCCCGCTCTGTCCGACCTGCCGGTTCTTCGGCAGCCAACCGTTGTCGACGATCGGTCGAGAGGCGGACAGCGTCGCGCCGAGCGCGTCCGCGAGGTCCTCGATGAGCTCGATGTTCTCCTCCTCCTCGATGCCGCGGCCGACCGAGACGAGCACGTCGGCGTCCGCGATGTCGACGTCGCCGCCGCCGACCTCCTCGAAGCCGGTGACGCGGGCTCCCGACTCGGGGAGGTCGATGTCGGCCGTCTCGACCGTCGCGTCTCCGACGCCCTCCGCGGGCGGCCACTCGCCGCCCCGGACCGTGAGGACGAACCAGTCGCCCTCGACGTCGACCGTCGTCTCGACCTTCGAGCCGTACATCTCGCGGGTGACGGTGAGCCCGTCGTCGTACTCGATCCCGACCGCGTCGGTCACCAGCGGGACGCCGAGGCTCTCGGCGAGGGCGGGCGCGTAGTCGAGCCCGTTGACGGAGTTCGGCATCACCACCGCCCCGGCGTCGACGCGGTCGGCCAGCGTCGAGGCCGCCGCTCGGTAGGCGTTGTGGTCGAACTCCTCGCCGTCGGCGACGGCGTGGATCGCGTCGACCCCCTCGCGGTTCAGCTCCTCCGCGAAGGCGTCGACGTCGCCCGCGACGACCGCCACGTGGAGGTCGACTCCCCGCGCGTCGGCGAGCTCTCGGCCGGCGGTGATCGCCTCGTACGAGACGTCGCGGAGCTCTCCCCGGCGGTGTTCGGCGGCGACGAGCACGCTCATTACGCGCTCACCCCCTTGTCACGGAGGACCTCGGCAAGGCGACCCGCGGACTCCCCGGCGTCCCCCTCGATGATCTCCGCGTCCGACTCGCTCTCCGGCTCGTACATCGAGGTGAGCGTCAGCGCGCTCTCGACGTCCTCGGCCGTCAGCCCGAGGTCGGACAGCGCCTTCACCGCTATCTCCTTCCGCTGTGCCTGCCGGATCCCGCGGAGGCTCGCGTACCGCGGCTCGTTGAGCCCGGTCTGGACGGTCAACACCGCCGGGAGGTCGACGTCGGTCAGCTCCTCGACCCCGCCCTCCAGCTCGCGGTGGACGTGGGCCACCCCCGCGTCCGCGTCGACGTCGAGGTCGTTGACGACCGCGGCGTGCTCGAAGCCGATCCGCTCCGCGAGCGCGACGCCGGTCGCGCCGAACCCGGTGTCGGCCGCCTGGACCCCCCCGAGGATCAGGTCCGGCTCCTCCTCCGCGACGACCGCCTCGAACAGCTCGACCTTCGAGGCGACGTCGGCGAACCCGCCGTCCAGCGCGTCGTCCCAGACGCGGACCGCGCGGTCGGCGCCCTTCGCGAGCGCCATCCGGATTGTCTCCTCCGAGCGCTCCGGCCCGACGGTGACGGTCACGACCTCGTCCGCGATCCCGGCCTCGGCCAGCTGGACCGCCGCCTCGACGGCGTAGTCGTCCCACTCGTTGAGATCGTACTCGAGATCGGACTCGGCGATGTCGGTCCCCTCGATCGCGAAGTCGTCGTCCGCCTCCGCGACCTCCTTGACGGTCACCAGAACCTTCATGATCGTTACTCGGTCGCTCGCCCTGTAATGGTTTTCGGAACGGGCGAGGACGGACCGGCGGTTTCCGCTTCCGCGGGTCAGCGCTCGGCGCTCGAACGGGCGCTGTCGCCGCCGTCGCTGTCTCCTCGCTGTCGCCGCCGCTTCCGCCTACTCCTCGCCGTCGCCGCCCGTCTCGTCCTCGCCGTCGGGCAGCGAAATGAGGTTCTCGCGGCCGAGTCGGAGCTTCTCGACGCGCCCCTCGTCGGCCATCGCCGAGAGCAGCTGCGAGACCTTCGCGTCCGACCACCCGGTCTCGGCGACGATGTCTGCCTGCCGCATCCGGCCGCCGTTCTCGTCGAGGAGCCGCTCGACGCGTTCCTCGTCCGAGAGCAGCGAGAGGTCCGGCCCGTCGTCGCCGTCCTCCCCCTTTCCGACGGAATCGTCGGGGTCGTCCCCCGAACCGTCGTCTTCCGGACCGCCGTCGCCGGCACCGATCGGCTTCCGGTCGGCGCCGCCGGGGTCCGCGGTCTCGGAGGTCGCGGCTGACTCGTCCGAGACGTCCTCCTCGGCGGTGATCCGGCGGTACCCGACGACGCTGCCGGCGATGAGCGTGGCCCCGAGCAGTATCGCGGCCGCCAGCATTCCCCACGGAGCGCCCGCCCCGGCGGGCTCGTACACGATCCGTACCGGGTCGCCGCTCTCGAACGTCTGGGGGCCCTCGATTATCACGTCGCCGTCGGAGAGCTGCGTCACGGCGGTGCTCGGCGTTCCGGTGACGGCGTACCCCTCCGGCGTCGCCACCTCCAGGGTCTGGCTCGCCTCGAGGCTACGCAGCCACGTCTCGTTGCCCGGCGTCGTCAGCGCGTCCCCGAGGATCAGGCTCTCGCCGTCCTGTGCGAGGAACTCGGTCCAGGTGAACCGCAGGCGGAACTCACCGACGGCGACGGCGTCTTCGGTGGCGACGTCGAACTCGCTCGGGTCCTCGTACACCTCGACCTCCCGCTCGACGCCCTCGATAGACATCGACCGGTCGACGGTGCGGCTCGCCTCCCGACGGAATCCCTCGAACAGCGCGGCGTTCGGCCCGATCTCGCCGCCGCGGAAGCGCTCGCCGGCCGTGCGGAACACGTCGGTCTCGTTCTCGTCGGCCAGCGAGTACCGCACCGCGACGGTCCAGTCGGCGCTCCGGTCCGGGTTCAACGCGAGTCGGATACGGGTCGTCGACGGCGAGGTGATCGCGTCGTCGGTCTGTTGGCGAACCGCTGATTCCCCGCCGAGAGACCCCCGAACGTCGGTCGAGCCGTCGAGCGGCCCGGCGTGGTTCGGGGCGACCTCCGCGTCGAGGGGAGAGGGGGCCGTCGTCGCGCCGGTGACCGCGCCGCCGGCGCTCGCGAGCAACGCGAGCGCGACGATCGCGACCAAGAACGCGCGCAAGGCGGGGTTCCGCATACGTCTCCGGCCACTCGCGCGCCGGGCAAAACGCTTTCCATACGCTGTTTTTCGACGGGAAACGCGGTCGAACTCCCACTCACGTCCGCGGCCGGACGCGCCGTCGACCGCGACACCGACCCGCACGGCGCCGGTGACCGACCGCAGTGGGTGGATTTTTTGTATCGCGGGGCGAACCAGCAGACGATGAGAGCCCTCCCGATCGCCGCGGTCGCGGTCCTGCTGCTCGTGGCGCCGGTCGCCGGCGTCGCCGGCCCCGGCGTCGCCGCCTCCGACGGCGCTTCGCCCGCCTCAGAGCCGGCGCGGCCCGCCGCCTCCGTCCCGCCTTCCGGCCCGGCGCAGTCCGTTGATCCCGTCTCGCCCTCCACATCCCCGTCACGGTCCGTCGATCTCGCCTCCTCGGCGGATTCCCCGTCGACCCCCAGCCAACTCGCGCCGCAGATCGAAACGGCGAACCTCACGCTCCGGACGCTCTCGACGCCGTCGGGCGCGGCGACGCGCGTCAGCACGTCCACCCGGGGCCCCGACCTCGGATCGTCGCTCGGGTTCGCGACCGCCGACGCCGACGCCGCCTTCGAGACGGCGGCCGTCGTCGACCGGATCGAGCGCACCGAGACGAACGTCGAGCGCCAACAGCAGATCCTCGCGGAGATCAACCGCGTCGAGCGCGCCGAGGTGGCGCTGTACAGCCGCCAGTCGGAGGCCTTCAGCTCGCACGCCGACGGCGAGATCACCGACCGCGAACTGCTCGACGAACTCGTCCGTGTGGCGGCGACCGCTAAGGAGTACGACGAGCGGCTCGACGCGATCGACGCGCTCGCCGACGCGACGGAGGACTTCAGCTCTCCCGGTCGGCTCGACGAGCTTCAGGTGGCGCTACAGGTGTACGAGGGGCCGGTCCGCGACCGCGCCCTCGCCATTGCCCGCGGGCAGTCCGCCCCGAGCGACATCTACGTCGCGTCGAGCCAGGGCGCCGTCGTGCTCGCGACCGTCGTCGAGGACGAGTACGTCCGCGAGGTCTTCCGCACGGGCCGCTGGGACCGCGGCGGCAGCGACATCTCGAACGACGCGGCCATCGAGATGACCGAGGCGGCCTACCCTGAGACGGCCGCGCTCCGCCAGCCCGACGCGTTCGGCGCGGGCTCGGTCCAGCGTATCACGATCCCGCACGAGTTCGGCACCCTCCAGACGTTCGTCAGCGGCGGGACGGAACAGGTGTTCGTCGAACACCAGCGGGTCGGCCTGACGGCGTTCCCCGACAGCGAACCGGTCACCGCCTCCGGCGACGGGTTCAACGTCACCGTCGAGCGGACCTACCCCGGCGGCCCGGTGACCGTCACCGTCCTCGACGACGAGACGGGCGAACCGGTTCCCGATGTCACCGTCACGAAGTCCGTCGGCGGGGGAGACAGTCGGGCGATCGGCACCACCGACGGGGCCGGCGTCGTTCGGACGCTCTCGCCCGCCGAGCCGTACCGGATCACGGTCGTCGACGAGCCGTACGTCGTCGTTCTCGACGACATCGAACCCCTGACGACCCCGAGGCCGGTCGGCGACGAGTGACCGGTCGGCCGGGTCGTCTCCGCCGGTCCGGACCGCCCGTTCCGGCCCGCGTTTCCGCCCCCGCTCGCCGCCGCCCGGGCCGACCCTTTTGTACGGAACCGCCGCAGGACCGCCGTGCCACCAGCCGCTCGTCGCCGCCGGGGAATGGCGCCCGTCGCGGGCGTGCTGCTCATCGCGATCACGGTCGTGCTGGCCGGCGGCGTCGCGGCCGCCGCGCTCGACGGTCCCAGCGCGAGGGTGCCGCCGTCGGCGGTGCTGTCCCTGTCGGCGACCGACGATCGGATCGCGATCGATCACCGCGGCGGCGACCCGATCGACGTCTCGGCCGTGACGATCCGCGTCAGCATCGACGGCGAACCGCTCGACGAACAGCCGCCGCTCCCGTTCTTTTCGGCCGCCGGGTTTCACCCCGGGCCGACCGGTCCGTTCAACGCCGCCGGCGACGACACGCTGCGCGTCGGGGAGACGGCGACGTTCCGCGTCGCGGACACCAACGATCCGACGCTCGAACCCGACCGGACGGTCACCGTCGACATCACGGCCGACGGGCAGCCGGTCGCGTCGCTGGAGGCGTCCGTCGAAGCGGGCTGAAGCGAGCGCGACGCGGGAACCGCGCTCTCACTCGGCGTCGGGCGCCGAGGGTTCCGCGTTGGCGGCGGTCGAACCCGACCCGTCGTCCGTTCCGTCGCCGCCGGGAACGCGAGCGACGGTCGTGATCGCTCGCGGACTCTGTGGCGTCGCCTGCTGGATGTGGTGTTCGTACTCCTCGTAGCCGGCGGCCTCGAACATCCGGTCGGCCTCGTCGGCGTCGTAGAACAGCATGATCGCGTCGGCCACTCGCTGGAGGATCGGGTTGTTCGGGTAGTCCGGACCGACGACGAGCACCTGTCCGCCGGGCTTCGCGACGCGGCGGAGCTCGCGGAGCCCCTCGACGGGATTCGGCCAGTACTCGATCGAACCGGACGACCAGACCACGTCGAACGCGTCGTCGCGGAACGGGAGCCGCTCGGCGTCGCCGCGATAGAAGTCGACGCGGTCGTGTTTCCCGAACTTCTCGAACGCCTTCTCCATCTGGTGGACGCTCTGGTCGAGGCCGTGGACGTCGTCGGCGTGCTCTAACAGTCCCTCGGTGCCGAACCCGGTGCCGCAGCCGACGTCGAGCACCGTCGGGTCGTCGCCGAACTCCAGCCACGAGAGCGCCTCGGCGCGCATCTCCTCGTTCCAGTTGAAGCGGTTGATCTGGTCGTACACCTTCGAGAGGTACTTGTAGAAGAGCCGGGCGTTCGACTTGTCCTCGAGGATCCCCATTTACCGGTTCATTGGGCCGCCCGCCCCATAACGACACGGATCCGCGGTCGGCCGACGCCGGTTTCGGCGCCCGCTTCCGACCGTCTTTTCCGCCCGCCACCCGTTCTCTCGGGCATGAACCCGACGACGAGCGGCCGGTTCCGCGTCCACGACCGGCGCCAGCGGCCGGACATCAACGACGACGCGGCTCGGAGCGGCGTCGACGACGCCGAGGAGTTCGTCCTCGTCGAACTCGCCGACGAGCCGGTCGATCCGACGGACCCCGACGCCGCGGACCGGTACGACCCGCTGTACGCCACCGCCGAGGGATACGACGGCGACCTCGCGGACGCCGTCGACGCGCTCCGTCCCGGCTTCGTCGTCGACGCGACGCTGGCGTGGACCGACGGCTCCGCGCGATTCCGCGAGGTCGAGGTCGTCCGCGAGACCCGGTTCCGCTTCGCCGACGACGTGGAGGGGATGTTCGAGGCGGCCGTCGAGACGTGGCGACAGATCCGCGCGGACGGCGAGCCCGTCGGCTCGATCACGACCCGGTCAAACGACGGCGATCCGAACGGCGCGCTCTACCTCTTCGCCGATGCGCCCGGCAGCGACACCTTCGAGGAGGTCCGAACCGGGCGGCTCCCGATCGAACCGCTCGTCGCGCGGGTGAACGACTCGCGGGACGACGACGACCCGCGGGAGGTGTTCGTGCTGCGCCCCGCGGAGTACGAGTTCGTCGCCGTCTACGTCGTCTTCGACCGCGACGGCGTCCTCGCGCAGACGGTCCGCGACACCTACGACCTCGGGGTCGGCTTGGCTGCGGGGCTCGACGCGAACTACCCCGACGGCGACGGCGGGAGCGACTCGCCGGCTCTCGACGACGCGGGCGACTCGGACGACGACGACTTCGACGCCCTCGACCGCCTGTAGACGGAGCACCTGCGCCGTCGACGGCGCCGAACTACAGCCAGTCCGCGTCGGGGTCGACCCGGCCGGCCGGCGTCTCGCCGTTGAGGACCGCCGCCACGTCCGCCGCGCCGCTCCGGTTGCGGTCGTCCTTCGCCTCCTCGCTGTACCACGCCGCGTGCGGCGTGACGACCGTGTCGTCGCGCCCGACGAGCGGGTCGTCCTCCGGCGGTTCCTCGGCGAGCACGTCGAGGCCGGCGGCCTTGATCTCGTCCGCCTCCAGGGCGTCGAGCAGCGCGTCGGCGTCGACGACCGGACCGCGACTCACGTTGACGACGACCGAGTCCGCGTCGAGGCGCGCCAGCGCGTCAGCGTCGACGATTCCCCGGGTCGCGTCCGTCAGGGGGGCGTAGACGCCGACGTGGTCGGCCCGGTCGAACAGCGCCTCGAAATCGACCTCCTCGACGCCGTACGCGGCCATCTCGTCGGCACCGACGAACGGGTCGTACGCGACGAGGTCCGCGTCGAACCCGGAGAGCTGCTCGGCGGCGCGCTGCGCGATCGGCCCGAACGAGAGCAGCCCGATGGTCGACGCGCTCACGCGCCGGATCGGCGCGCCGGCCTCCCAGCTCCACCCGCCGCCCGCGACGGCGTCGTCGTACGGCTTCAGCGACCGTAGGCACGCGAGGAGCAGCGTCACCGAGTGCGTCGCGACCTCGTCGGTACAGTAGTCCGGGACGCGGGTGACGGTGACGCCGCGCTCCGCGGCCGCCTCCACGTCGATGTTGTCGACGCCGACCGCCGACCGGACCACGACGTCGAGGTCCGTGGCGTCGAGCGCCGCCTCCGTGACGGGCGTGTTGATGTCGGTGACGACAGCGTCGGCCCCCGAGATCGCGTCGATCAGCCGCTCGGTCGAGCCCAGCTCCGCGACTTCGATCTCGACCGGCTCGTCGACCGCGTCCGCGAGCACCTCGCGGTACGTCTCCGGGTCTATCATCGGGAACGCGGACAGCACCAGTTTGGCCATACGCCTCCTCTCCCGCCGATCCACTTTACGACTGTCACTGACGCTGTCAGGCCTTCATACGTCCGTTTCGATCGTGTAGGATATCCTCTCCCCGTGTCGTCGAGGCTCGGTCAACGGGCCGCCCGTCCGCTTCGAATCGGCCTCGTCGCCCCCCGCTTCCGGGGGCCTCGGTCGCGTTCCGATGACTCTTTGCGGCCGCCGACCGTACGGCTACCCGTGAGCGAGGACAGTTCGAAGCCCCCGATGCTGGTTCTCCTTGAGTCGCTGTCGTTCTACCGCAACGTCCGAGTGGGGGCGGCGGCTGGCGCGCTGCTCGCGGTCCTGCTGTACCTCGTCAGGACCCTCGAACTGCTCGGCCCCGTGATCGACACGCGCGAGTACCCGCTTTTCGGACCGGACGTCTGGTTCCTCCTGCTGGCGTTCGTGCTGGCGGCGACCTCGGCGCTGTCGGTCGCGGTCGTCCTCACGATCGCGACCGCCGTCAGCGGCGCACGTGGCGCGGAGCGTCCGGAGTCATAGGGACCGCATCGGGCCGCCGCGAGAAGGGGGGCGATCGGAACCGCACCGACGATCGGAAGATCCCGTCAGTCGGCCGTACAGGAGGCCTCGTTCTCGTCGGCGGTGAACTCCTGAGCCGGCTCCGTGAGCTTGTAGAGGTTCTGCCTGGCGTCCGCGAAGTAGACGTCCTCGTCGACGACGCCGATCCCCTCGAGCCGTTCGAGCGCGTACCGGACGGTGCGGGCCGACAGCATCGACTCTTGGACGATCCCCTTCTGGGTCAACGGTCCGTTGTACTCGAGCACCTTGAAGACGAGTTTGGCGCTCGGCGGGAGGTCGTCGAGGCCCTCCGTTTGAGTTCCTTCCATCGTTACGATTCGAAACCGCACACGCTCATAAATGTTGATGGAGCATTGCCGCTGAACCGCCGTATACCGGAGATATGCGCCGCTTTTCGCGGTACAAACCGGCAATATGGCCCTATTTCTCCCCGCCGGACTGACCAGTCAGTCAGCGATTCGGCTCGCGCGCGCCTCGGCCGGGGCGACGCGCGCCGGACCGACCCGGCGGATGTCCCCGCGGTACTCCCGTCGCGGTCGCGGCCGGCGGCGGGAACGAACGGCTTTTCACGGGCGCTCGCGGATCCGAAGGCATGAGCGACGACTCGGGCCTCTCCGACCACGCGCGCGGCGTGGTCGTCACGACCATCTGCTGTCTCGCCGGGATCGCCGCCGGCGTCGTTTCGGCCGTCTACGTCGGCACCGATCCGGCCTCCGCCGCGAGCACGACCGCGGTGTTCGTGCTCGGGGCGTTCGTCATCGCGCAGTACCCGATATTTAAAGCGGTCGGCGTCGGGGACTTCGGCGTCAAAGACAACCTCTACATCGCGTTTCTCACGTTCACCCTCTGGTTCATCAGCTACACCGTCCTCCTGACGTCCGGCGTCGAACTGGGGGTCTGAGATGGCGGACGACAGTATCGCGGTCGTGGACCTCGACCGGTGTCAGCCCGACCGCTGTAACTACGAGTGTATGAAGGACTGCCCGCCCAACCGGACGGGCAAGGAGTGTATCACGGAGCGCGGCGAGGACGCCGAAGAAGGCGATCCGGACCAGATCCACATCTCCGAGGAAATCTGTCTCGGCGAGACGTGCGGCATCTGCGTCAACTCCTGCCCGTTCGACGCCATCGAGATCATCAACCTCCCCTCCGAACTCGACGACGACCCGGTCCACCGCTACGGCGACAACGCCTTCTCGCTGTACGGCCTCCCCACGCCGGAGCCGGGCAGCGTCACCGGTATCCTCGGTCCGAACGGGATCGGGAAGTCCACGGCCGTCCACGCGCTCGCCGGCGAGATGGTCCCGAACCTCGGCGACCACGCCGCCGACGGCGACTGGGAGCGCGTCCTCGACCGCTTCCGCGGCACCGGGATCCAGAGCTACCTCGAATCGCTCCGCGACGGCGACGTGACGGTCGCGCGCAAGCCGCAGTACGTCGACCAGATCCCGAACCAGTTCGACGGGAACACCCGCGAACTCCTGGAGCGGACCGACGAGCGCGGCGCGCTCGACGATCTCGTCGACCGCCTCAACATCCGCCCGGTGATGGACCAGGACATCGACTCCATCTCGGGCGGCGAGCTCCAGCGCGTCGCCATCGCGGCGTGCCTCGCACGTGACGCCGACTTCTACTTCCTCGACGAGATCACGCCGTACCTCGACATCGGCCAGCGGATGATCGTCGCCCGGCTCATCCGCGAGCTCGCCGACGACGACGCGGCCGACCGGTCGATGCTCGTCGTCGAACACGACCTCGCCATCCTCGACCTCCTCGCCGACACCCTCCACGTCGCGTACGGGGAGCCCGGCGCGTACGGGGTCATCACCGACCCGAAGTCGGTGCGGAAGGGGATCAACGAGTACCTGAAGGGGTACCTCGACAACGAGAACATGCGGATCCGCCCGTCGGCGATCACCTTCGAGGAGCACGCGCCGCGGGTCGCCTCACGGAGCGAGACGCTGATCGAGTACCCGGACCTGCGGAAGTCGTACGGCGACGGCGAGTTCGAGCTCCGCGTCGAGGGCGGCGAGATCAACCGCTCCGAGGTGTTGGGCGTCGTCGGCCCGAACGGGATCGGGAAGTCCACGCTCGCGCAGCTGTTCACGGGTGACTTGGAGCCCGACGAGGGCGAGCTCGACTTCGCGCTCGACATCTCCTACAAGCCGCAGTACATCGACATCGACCAGCACATGCGGGTCGACGCGTTCCTCTCGTCGATCACCGACGAGTTCGGCTCCTCCTACTGGAACACCGAGATCGCCCAGCCCCTCCAGTTGGAGCGCGTGATGGAGCAGAACCTCTCGGATCTCTCTGGCGGGGAACGTCAGCGCGTCGCCATCGCGGCCTGTCTCTCCGACGACGCCGATCTCTACCTGCTCGACGAGCCCTCGGCCCACCTCGACGTGGAGCAGCGCGTCCGGGCGACGACGGCGATCCGCCGGTACGCCGAGAACCACGACGCGACGGTGATGGTGATCGACCACGACATCTACATGATCGACCTGCTGGCCGACCGGCTGATGGTGTTCGACGGCGAGCCGGCCGAGCGCGGCCGCGCGGCGCCGCCGCAGGACATGCGCGACGGCATGAACGAGTTCCTCGCCGACCTCGAGATCACCTTCCGCCGCGACGAGCGCACCGGACGCCCCCGGATCAATAAGCCGGGCTCACAGCTCGACAGCCAGCAGAAGCGCGACGGCGAGTACTACTACTCCGGCTGATCGGAATCGACGTTCGCGGTCGCGCCCCGACGCCCGTCGATTCGCGGTATCGAAGCGATTAAGCCCGGAACACGCAAACGCCGGCACATGAAACACCTCATCATCCGCGGCGACCCCGACATCCGGAAGGACGCGGTGATCGAGCACGACGGCGAGGAGCTGGTCTGTTTCGGCATCAACGTCCAGGGGGGCTGGCACGGCCCGGACGAGCCCCAGCTATGGTGTACCGTCGGCACCGAGGACGAGCGCGACGCCTACGACAAACGCGAGTACGTCCCCCACTGGCTCGACGTCGAGACGGTCGACGCCGGGGACCTCGACGTGATCAAGGCGAAGGGCGACCTCTCCGTCTAACGCGCCGACCGCTTCTCGCCGGCGCTTCTACCCGTCTACCGGCGGGTCCGCCAGCCACGCCTCGATGGCGCCCGCCATCGCCCCGCGGCGGTGGATCGTCCCCGCCTCGGGGTCGACGACCGTGCTCTCGGTGCCGGGCGTCTCGCCGCCGTCGATCACGGCGGCGACCCCGTCGCGGACCCGGTCGTCGAGGTCGCCGAGGTCGGTGACGCTGCCGGTCCCGGAGACGTTGGCGCTCGTCGCCGTGAGGGGACCGGTCTCGGCCATGAGCGCCCGCGCGAGGTCGTGGTCCGGCACGCGGATCCCGACGCGGTCGCGGCCGGCGGTGAGCGCGTCCGGCACGCCGTCGCCGCGCTCGACGACGACGGTCACCGGCCCCGGGAGGAACGCCCGGGCGAACGCCACCGCCCGCTCCGTCGGGCGGGTGTGGCGGAGGGCGTCGTCGACGCTCGCGACGCCGAGCGAGAGCGGATTCGACCGGTCGCGGCCCTTCAGGTCGAAGACGCGCTCGACGGCGTCGGGATCGAGCGCGTCCGCGCCGAGCCCGTACACCGTCTCGGTCGGGTAGACGACGAGGTCGCCGCGGTCGACGGCGGCGGCCGCCGCGCGCAGCTCGTCGGATCGGTCCGGTCCGTCGTCGCTCGTATCGGCGGTCACGTGCGGCTATTCGGTGCCGAGTTGAAAAAGCGTGACGAGTGGACGTTGCCGCCCCCACCGACGCCCGCCGGGAGACGACGCGGCCGCGGAGCGCGAGGGTATCAGTCGACGAGGTTCGCGACCGCGTCGTCGATCGCCTCGGCGTCGGGGAATGCGGGGTGTTCGCCCGCGACCCACGCGTACTCGACGGTTCGGTCGGCGTCGAGGAGGAAGACGGCGGGACGACTCTCCGTGACCCCCGTCATGCCGTCGATGTCGTGCGCGAGGCCGTACTCCTCGATCACGCCCGCGCCCGGGTCAGAGAAGATGCGAACGCCGTCGCCGCTGTCGGCGAGCAGGCGCTTGTGGGCGTACGGCGTCGAGATCGAGACGCCGAGGACGTCGACCTCGTCGCTCCACCCGTGGTCGTCGACCGTGTTGTAGAGGTACGTCCCCTGAAACGCGCCGTCCATCGGGTGGAAGAGGAGGAGCGTCGGCCCGTCGACGACGTCGGCGAGCGAGCGGTCCTCCCAGTACTCGCCGTTCACGAGCGGGCGGGTGAAGTCGGGCGCCGCGTCGCCCTCGTCGACATGGTCGGGCTCCGGGAGAGAGACGACGTCGAAGTCGGGCATCTCAGGCACCTCCCTCGGCGTCGACCGCGCGGCCGCCGTCGGCCGCCGCGTCGCCGTACGTGCCGCGGAGGTACTCGACGATGTTCGCGCTCTCGGACATCGTCACGCCCGTCTCGTGGTCGACGATCGCCGGGACGCTCCGCGCGCCGGAGACGCGCTTGACGACGTTGCGCTCCGAGTGCATCGGCTCGACGTATCGGGAGCGGTACGCCACGTCGAGTTCGTTCAGCGTCCGGACCACGCGCTCGCAGTACGGACACGCTTGGAGCCGGTACAGGGTGATCTGTGGCTCGGTCATGCCTCGCGATTCGCCCGCGAGACGGGTAATCGTGTCGGCAGCGGCACCCTCGGTGTCGGCGGATCCGAGTCGGCGACGATTCGGGGCACCGCGCGCACCGGTGGGCGCGCTCGGGTGCGCGGCACGGCGACCGTTTCCGCGGCGGTCGGGTCGCTTCCGGGTTAGTCGAAGGGAACGCTTTAATCGCGGGCCGACGGATGACAAACGAACATGGGCTTGTCGTCTAGTGCGCCGGTGGTCGATGTCCTCCAGATACCGATGCCGGGTCAAGAGGTCGTGACCGCCCTCGGTGTCGTTGCGATTATGCTTCTCATCGGGCTCTCGGCGTTCTTTTCCTCGTCCGAGATCGCGATGTTCTCGCTGCAGCAACACCGCATCGATAGCCTCGTCGACGAGGGGGTGACGGGGGCGAAGACGATCCGCGACATGAAACAGAACCCCCACCGCCTGCTGGTGACGATCCTCGTCGGGAACAACATCGTCAACGTGGCGATGACCTCCATCGCCACCGCGCTGTTCGGGATCTACCTCTCGCGGGGGCAGTCGGTGCTGGCGACGACCTTCGGGATCACGACGCTCGTGCTGATCTTCGGCGAGAGCGCACCCAAGTCGTACGCCGTCGAGAACACCGAGTCGTGGGCGCTGCGGATCGCCCGCCCGCTGAAGGCCTCCGAGTACGCCCTCTACCCGCTCGTCGTCCTCTTCGACTACATCGTCAAGGGCGTCAACAGCGTCATCGGCGGCTCGGCGGCCATCGAGTCGACGTACGTCACCCGCGACGAGATCCAGGACATCATCGAGACGGGCGAGCGCGAGGGCGTCATCGAGGAGGAGGAGCGGGAGATGCTCGACCGCATCTTCCGGTTCAACAACACCATCGCCAAGGAGGTGATGACGCCGCGGCTCGACGTCACCGCGGTCGCGAAGGAGGACTCCGTCGAGGAGGCGATCGAGACGTGTATCCAGGCCGACCACGAGCGCGTCCCCGTCTACGAGGGGAACCTCGACAACATCATCGGCGTGGTGACGGTGCGCGATCTGGTCCGCGAACTGCGCTACTCCGAGGGCCAGCCCTCTCTCGAGCGCGTCGTCAAGCCCACGCTCCACGTCCCGGAGTCGAAGAACGCGGACGAGCTGCTCGCGGAGATGCAGGAGAACCGCCTCCAGATGGTGACGGTCATCGACGAGTTCGGCACCACGGAGGGGATCATCACCTTAGAGGACATGGTCGAGGAGATCGTCGGCGAGATCCTCGAGGGCGACGAGGAGGCGCCGGTGGAGTTCGTCGACGACAACGTCGCGGTCGTCCAGGGCGAGGTGAACATCGACGAGGTCAACGAGATCCTCGGGATCGACCTCCCGGAGGGCGAGGAGTTCGAGACGCTCGCGGGCTTCGTGTTCAACCGCGCCGGGCGCCTCGTCGAGGAGGGCGAAGAGATCGAGTTCGACGAGATCCGGATCCGTATCGAGCGCGTCGACAACACCCGCATCATGTCCGCGCGCGTGACGGTCCTCGACGGCGACGCGGGGGCGGCGGACTCGAGCGCCCCGGTCGAGGCCACCGACTTGACCGACGAGACCGAGGCGGCGGAGACGGACGGCGAGGGCGGGCCCGCTCGGAACGACGCGGAATAGTCGCGGACTACGACATCTTCGGAGTTCGATGCGATTGTCTGTGGGTAGCTGACCGCGATTGTCAGTACGAACGTCAGAAGACCCAGCCGTTCACTTATAAACAGCCATCACCGAAGCGGCGAAGACCACCGCCAAACCTCCTGCCGCACCACAGCCCCACGCCTCCCCGGCTTTCAAACGGCGTACGCGCGGGCGGCCGCGACGAGCGCCTTCCGGTAGTCGCTCTTCGAGGGGTCGTGACCGAGGTTGAGGAACCGTGCTTTGAACGCGTCCACGTCGACGGCGTCGGTGTCGCTGCCGGCCGCGCGCGCGAGGTCGTAGATGCGGTGGTCAGGACCAGCGATGTCGTGTCGCTCCACGAGGGCGAGCGCGAACGCGGCGTTGACGGCGGTGATCTCCGGGTCGGCGCCCGCCGTCACCGGCGGTGAACCGGTACGAGACACGTCGGGGCGGTCCGCGACCGCGGCCGCCAGCGTCGATTCGAGGAAGCCGAGGAGCTTGTTCGCGGGCGCCACCGCGAGCGTGATGTCGTCGGCGTAGATGTCTTTCATGTGGTTCGCGATCTGGTAGCAGTGCGCGAGCTTGCGGCGCTCGACCTTCTCACCGGAGAGACCGAGGTACAACGCCTCCTCCGTGGACTGAAGGTGCGAGGGGTGTCCCTCCTCGTACCGGGCCATGTGCGCGAGCTCGTGGATCGCCAGTTCGCGCGCCATCGCGCTCGTGGCGGCCCGCCGGGAGACGTTCAGGACGTGGTGGTCGTCGTAGTGGCCGGCCCACGTCCGCTCGTCGGGGTCCTCGCGGACCATGACGCGGACCGGCGCCTCCACGGAGCGCTCGGTTTCGAAGAGGTCCGCGGCGCCGAGAAACGGGTCGGGAGGAACGTCCCCCTGAACGCGAAGATCCATGCGTACAGTTCACACGGGTGGCGGCGGTAAGTCTCTTGCGCTCGCGGACCCGGTTCGCGGCGCGCCAGCGCCCGGTTCCGACGACGACTCTCGCCCTCCCTAGGCGACTCGTTCCTCTCGGCGACTGGCGTACGCTTTTGAGCCCTCCCGGCGAACGTCGAACCATGCGCGTCTACGCGGCGTACGACGACGGGCTCCGGATCGTCGACCCCGCGACCGGCGCGGTCGAGACTCGCCTCTCCGGCCAGCGCGTCGACTGTCTCTCCGTCGCGGACCCCGGCGACGGCGCGGCGGGAGCCGGAACCCGCGGTCCGCGCGTCCTCGCCGGGACCTTCGACGCGGGGCTGTTCCGCTCCGTCGACGGCGGCGAGCGGTTCGCGGGCGCGGCCGCGTCGACGCTCGGTCCCGAGGGGTCCGGCCCGGACGCGGTCACCGCGGTCGCGACGAGCCCGCACGACCCCTCGGTCGTCTGGATCGGCACGGAGCCCTCGCGCGCGTACCGCTCCGTCGACGGCGGCGAGACGGCGGCACTGGTCGGCGGGCTGACCGACCTCCCCTCGGCGTCCGAGTGGTCGTTCCCGCCGCGACCCGACACGCACCACGTCCGGTGGATCGAACCCTGTCCCGCCGATCCGGACCGCTGGCTCCTCGGGATCGAGGCGGGTGCGCTCGCCGTGACGGCCGACGGCGGCGCGACGTGGACCGACCGCCCGCCGGGGTCGCGCCGCGACACCCACGCGATGGCGACGCACCCGGACGCCCCCGACCGTGTCTACGCCGCCGCCGGCGACGGCTTCGCCGAGAGCGACGACCGCGGCGACTCGTGGCGCGTCCGCGACGCCGGCCTCGACCACGGCTACGTCTGGGGGCTCGCGGTCGACCCCGGGGACCCGGACACCGCCGTGGTCAGCGCGGCCCGGGGCGCGACGGCCGCCCACCGCCGCGGCGAGGCGCACCTGTACCGCTACCGTCGCGGCGGGGAAGAGGAGGACGAGGGGACGGGGGCGACGGGCGACGCGGGCGCGTTCGAGCGCCTCGACGACCGCGGCGTTCCGACCGGGGAGGGGACGTATCGAGCGGTCCTCGCGGCCGGGCGGTCCGGCGGCGAGATCTGGGCGCTCTCGAACCGCGGGCTTTTCGTGACCCGCGACGCCGGCGACTCCTTCGAGCAGGTCCCGGTCGATCTCCCCGACCGCCCGGCGCGGGCGCTGGCGGTCGCTTGAGCAGCGAGCGAGGCGAAAAGCGACGAAACGCGGTCGAACGCCGTCGAAAGCAGTCAGTCTCGGACCGCGCCGACGATCAGGTAGACGACCGGCGTGTCGAGGACGGCGATCGCGAGCTTCAGCAGGTACTGACCCAGTCCGAGCGCGAGCAGCGCCGGCGGGTCGAACACCGGCCCGACCCCGAGCAAGAGCGGGGCGGCGTAGAAGGCGACGCCGACGAAGATGGCGGTGTCTATCGCTTGGCTCGTGGCGGTCGAGCCGATGTTGCGGAGCCACAGCATTCCCTCGCCCGTGCGGTCGCGGATCGCGTGGAACACGAACACGTCCCAGTTCTGGCTCACGACGTACGCCAGCAGGCTGCCCGCGACGATGTTCGCCGCCGGTCCGAGCGCCGCCTGGAAGGCGGCGGACACCTCGGGGTCGACACCGGGCGCCGCGAGCGTCGACCACACCAGCGCTAACACGAGGAAGTTCGCGAGGAACGCGACGTTGACGACCACCTGCGTCGCGCGCCGGCCGTACAGCTCCGCGTAGCAGTCGGAGGCGAGGAACGTGAGCGCGTACGCGAGCGCGGCGCCGGGCAGCAGGATCTCCGCGCCGACCACCGGCAGCGCGAACGGGAGCGGCAGCGCGAGCACCTTCGCTGCGGTGAGCTGCGCGGTCCCGAGCGCGACCGTGAACAGCGTGATAAGCGCCACCGCCGCGACCGCCGTCCGGTCCAGCGGGTCGGTCCGGAAGGGCCCGTTCCCGCCGGCCGCCGTCCGACTACTCATCGGTCTCCTCCGTTGACTCGCTCCCCTCCAACCCCGCCGCCGTCGCCGGGTCGTCGTCGAGCCGGTCGTGGCGGGCGTCGATCTCGTCGAGCAGGTCGAGGGTCTTCCGGATCGACGCGCGCACCGCGTCGCTGCGGTTCACGAACTTCTCGTCGTCGCCCACGTGGTCGTCGAGGTCGGCGAGCAGCTCCGCCGGGCTCTCGACGCTTATCTTCGGCATACTCGCGTCGTGGACGCCGGGTAGGGATGAACGTTATTATTCAGAGATTATCGAGAGAGTCCCGAAGTGCTCGACTCGACGTCCGGCTGCGCTGCCCGCCCGCCCAGAGCTCGTAAACCGCTACGTTGAAGTGGGTTTACGAGTCCGTTGAGTCATGGCAACGAACACGGAGTCCGTCGATCTCGTCGGCGACGAGGCGGCGACGAACCTCGCTCGCGCCGCGCTGTTCGCGGCGCTCGTCGGGGCGTTCGCGTACGTCTCCTTCCCGAACCCGCTCTCGGCAGGGGTACCGATCACGCTCCAGGTCCTCGGCGTGTTCCTCGCGGGGATCATGCTCGGCCCGGTGTGGGGGTCGCTCTCGATGGTCCTGTACCTCGCCGCCGGCGCGGTCGGCGCGCCGGTCTTCTCCGGCGGCACCGCGGGGATCAGCTACCTGATCGCCAGCCCGACGCTCGGGTTCCTCTGGTCGTACCCCTTCGCCGCGGGAGTGATCGGGCTCGTCGCCCACCGCGGGACGAGCCTCTCCGAGGTCGACGCGGTCCCGACGCCGGTCCTCGTGGGAGCGATGGTCGCCGGGACCGCGATCATCTACGGGTTCGGCACGGTCGGCTTTGCGGTGATACAGTACGACCCGTGGTACGCGTCGCTGTGGCAGGCGTTCCTTGTCTCTTCGCTCGCCTTCGTCCCCGTCGAGGCGGTCAAGATCGCCGCCGCCGTCGGCATCGTCAAGAACGACGCGATCGCGGCTGCCTGACCCGGCGTGATCGCCGTCAGCGACCTCACGCACGCGTTCGACGGGGCGGTCGCGCTCGACTCGGTCTCGCTCTCCGTCGACGACGGCGAGTTCCTCCTCGTCACCGGCCCGAACGGCTCCGGCAAGACGACGCTCGTCCGTCACTTCAACGGCCTGCTCTCGCCCACCGAGGGAGAGGTCCGGGTCAACGGCGTCCCGGCCGAGGCGGACCTCGTCGCGGCGCGGACGGCGGTCGGGATGGTGTTCCAACGCCCGGCGGACAGCTTCGTCGCCGCGACGATCGCGGCCGACGTGGCGTTCGGCCCCGAGAACCTCGGTCTGTCCCACGACGAGATCGACCGACGCGTGGCGACCGCCCTCGACGCGGTCAACCTCGCCGGGCGGGGCGACGAGCGGATCGACGCGCTCTCCGGCGGCGAGAAGGCCCGTGTCGCGGTCGCCGGCGCGCTGGCGATGGCGCCGGACCACCTCGTCCTCGACGAGCCGTTCTCGGGGCTCGACGAGCCCGCCCGTCGCTCGCTGCTGTCTCACCTCGCGTCGCTCTCGGCCGACGGAACGGGGATCGTCGTCGTCACTCACGACCTGCGCGGCCTGATCGACCGGTGTGACCGGGTGATCGCGCTCGCCGACGGGTCGATCGCGTTGGACGCCCCGCCCGAGGCGGCGCGCGCCGAACTCCCCGCGCTCGACGTCCACGTCCCGGCGAGCGAGCGCCTCGAGGGCGAGTCCGACACGCGATGATCGGCTACGTCCCCGGCTCGACTGTCGCGCACCGGCTCGACCCCCGGGCGAAGATCGCCGTTCAGGTCGCGTTCGCCGCCGCGGCGTTCGCGTACACGACCCCCCGCGGGCTCGCCGTCCTGTCCGTCCTCGCGCTCGCGGTCGCCCGGCTCGCGTCGCTGTCGCTCGCCGGCGTCGTCCGCTCGTTCAGGGTCATCCTCCCCTTCCTCGTCGCCGCGCCGCTCGTCGCGACGATCGAGCTGTCTCCGCCGGCGATAGACCCGGGAGCGGCCGTCTACCCGGCGCTGTCGAGCTACCGCGTGCTGCTCGTCGTCGTCGTCAGCGCGGCGTACGTCCGTACCACGACGGTCCGGGAGTCGCGCGCGGCGATCCAGCGGACCGTCCCGGGTCGCCCCGGCGTGTTCCTCGGCGTCGGCGTCTCGCTCGTCTTCCGGTTCCTCCCGGTTCTCCGGCGGGAGATCACGGCGGTCAGGGAGGCGTCGGCGGCCCGGCTCGGCACCGAACGCCCGCTCGTCGACCGGATCGAGCGCGTCGCCGTCGCGGGCGCGACCCGGACGCTGGGGCGCGCGGACCGCCTCTCCACGGCGCTCTCGGCCCGCTGTTTCGCGTGGAACCCGACGCTGCCGCGGCTGACGCTCACCCGGATCGACGCGCCGGCGCTGGCGCTCGCGGGAGCGCTGCTGGCGGCGGCGCTGTTTCGGGCCGTCTGAGCCGTCGTCGCTTGCGCGGACCGGGATCTCCCCCGCGGCGGGAGCCCTTCGATTCGCGCGAACGCCGCGCGGCGGCCGCTGCGCTGTGGCAAGTTTTAACCCGGCCGTATCCCGGTGATCGATCATGACTCCCTTACAGGCGGCCACCCGCGAAACCTTCTGGACCATCGGTCCGGTGGGGAAGGCCGCGTTCTACTGGCTCGCCGTCGTCGCGATCCTCGTCTTCCTGTACGGCGTGTACGCGCGGTTCGCGGCGTACGCGCGCGGGAGCGAAGACCCGCGAGACCGGCTGTCGGACCTCCCCGGACGGGTGATCGGGGCGACGAAGACCGTCCTCGCGAACGAGAACCAGTTCGACGGGGACCTCTACACCGGCGTGATGCACACGTTCGTGCTGTGGGGGTTCCTCGTCCTGCTCGTCGCGACGACCATCCTCGGGATCGACATCGACCTCTACCGTCCGCTCACGGGCGAGTCCTTCTGGGTCGGCGACTTCTACCTCGCGTACCAGTTCGCCGTCGACGCGTTCGGCCTGCTGTTCGTCGTCGGCGTCGGCATGGCCGCGTACCGCCGCTACCGGCAGCGCGAGGGGCGGCTCTGGGGAAAACACACCTCCTTCGAGGACGACGCGTTCGTGTGGACGCTGTTCCTGCTCGGCGTCGGCGGCTTCGTCGTCGAGGGCGTGAGCATGGTCGGCCAGCCGGGGCGGGCGACCGAGACGGTGAGCTTCGTCGGGATGGCGCTCGCGACCGGGCTGGAGTCGGCCGGGCTCACGGCCGCGGGCGCCGAGGCGATATACGGCGTCCTCTGGTGGAGCCACTCGCTGCTGGCGTTCGCGTTCGTGGCGTGGATCCCCTACGCGAAGCCGTTCCACATGATCTCGTCGTTCGCCAACGTCGTCGCCCGCGACGAGAAGGCGGGCGCGCGGCTCCCGAACGTCCCCGCGGACCTCGACCACACGAACGCGGAGTCGCTCGACGACTTCACGTGGAAGGAGCTGATGGACGGCGACGCCTGTACGAAGTGCGGCCGGTGTACCGACGCCTGCCCCGCCGACACGGTCGGGCGCAACCTCGACCCGCGGAACGTCATCCTCGATCTGAAGTCGTACCGCGAGTCGGTGAGCGACGACCCGGTGGCCGGCTCGGGCGGCGGAGGCGGTCCCGCGGCGACCGACGGCGGCACGGTCCCCATCGTCGCCGACGAGGGCGGCGTCATCGACGCCGAGTCGATGAAGTCCTGTATGTCCTGTATGGCGTGTATGGACGCCTGCCCGGTCGACATCGAGCACCTCACCTCCTTCACGAAAATGAACCGCCAGCTCGTCGACGAGGGGGCGGTCGACTCGAACCTCCAAGACGTGTTCCAAGACGTGATGCAGAAGGGGAACACCTTCGGCGACTCCCAGGCGACCCGCGGCGACTGGGCCGACGACCTCGACGGCGTCGAGGTCCCGGACGCCCGCGAGACCGAGGTGGAGTACCTCTGGTACGTCGGCGACTACCCGAGCTTCGACGACCGGAACAAGAAGGTCGCGCGTGCGCTCGCCCGCCTCTTCGACGAGGCGGACGTGTCGTTCGGCATCCTCTTTGACGACGAGAAGACGGACGGCAACGACATCCGCCGGATCGGCGAGGAGTTCCTCTACCTCGAACTCGCCGGCCACCACGTCGAGACGTTCGCCGACTGCGAGTTCGAGAACATCGTCTGTACCGATCCGCACTCCTACAACACGATCAAAAACGAGTACCCCGAGGTCGACTTCGCGGAGTTCGCGGACGACCCGATGATGCCGTTCGAGCGCGAGGAGCCGTGGAACGCTGAGGGCGCGGTCGACGTGTTCCACTGGACGCAGGTGGTCGAGGAGCTGGTCGAGGCGGGCCGGCTCGGCCTCTCGGGCGACGAGCTGGACTACACCGTCACCTACCACGACCCCTGTCACCTCGGCCGGTACAACGACGAGTACGAGGCGCCCCGCGAGCTCATCCGGGCGACCGGCGCCGACCTCCACGAGATGCCCCGGTCGCGGGACGACTCGTTCTGCTGCGGCGGCGGCGGCGGCGGGCTCTGGACCGAACACGAGGAGGAAGTCAAGCCGAGCGAGGAGCGCCTCCGTGAGGCCGTCGAGGACACCGACGCGGGGGCGTCGATCGAGAAGTTCGTCGTGGCCTGTCCGATGTGTACGACGATGTTCGAGGACGGGCGGAAGACGGGGGACTTCGAGGACCAGATCGAGATCGTTGACGTGGCGGAGCTGCTGATCGAGGCGGTGGAGGTCGGATCGTAGCGTGGGGACTCGGTCCGTCGGAGCCGCCGGACCGAGACGCTCGCCGCGACCGCCGTCCCTACGCTCGCCGCGACCGCCGGTCCGTCGCCTCGTCCGTGCGCCGCAACAGCGCTCGCCCGGGGGCGCGGTCGCGGACCGGCGCGTCGCCGAGGTAGTCGACGAGCGCGTCGCGGAGCAGGGCGACGCCCTCGTCGTCGAGCGCCGCGCCCCGCTCTAACGACTCGATCGGGCGGTGGTACGGTGCCTCGTCGTCGGTCGCGCTCCGCGCGGCGTCGAGCAGCGCGGCGTGAGCCACCCACGCCTCCTCCCGGGAGGTCGTCGGCGCCGGCGGCCCGTCGGTCGTGGGAGGCGTCATTCGTCCGGGTTCTCCCGGTACGAGGACTTAAAACCACGTCCCGGTTTCGCCCCGATCCGGCGCCGAGGAGCCGCGCGCCGCCGTCTCTCCCCGCCGACCGTCGCTCTTCGGGAGTATATACTACTATATAGAATATGTGGAAGCATATAGCCGTACTGGGGAGTATGCGACACCACGTACCGTTCATAGCATACTACTTAACCGGAACTCGTCCACCCACACGTAATGGAGTCCAGTCACGACGCGGACGCAACGGGAATCACGCGGCGGAAATCGCTCGCGGCGATCGCCGGCGCCGGGGCGCTCGGTCTCGCCGGCTGTACGCAGAGCGGAGACGGCGGCTCGGGCGGCGACGAGCTCTCCGGTCCGATCAACATCGCCGGTTCGAGCACGGTGTTCCCGCTGATGAGCGCGGTCATGGAGGACTTCGCCGAGCAGCACCCCGGCGTCGACCCCGACATCAGCTCGACGGGGTCCGGCGGCGGATTCTCGAACTTCTTCTGTACGGGCGACACCGACTTCAACAACGCGAGCCGCCCGATCCAGCCCGAGGAGGAGGAGCTATGCGAGGAGAACGGCGTCGAGTACGTCGAGCTGATCGCGGCGACCGACGCGCTCACGGTCGTCGTCAACCCCGACGCCGACTGGATCGACTCGCTCACGACCGAGGAGCTCGCCCAGATCTGGAAGTCCGACCCCGTCCAGACGTGGGACGAGGTCCGCGATGAGTTCCCGAACGAGGAGATAAACCGCTTCGGCGCCGCCGACACCTCCGGCACGTACGACTACTTCATCGAGGCGATCCTCGAAGAGGAGGGCCACACCAGCGACTATCAGGCGACTGAGCAGGACAACACGATCGCCCAGGGCGTCTCCGGCGACCCGTACGCGATCGGCTACTTCGGCTTCGCGTACTACTTCCAGAACCCCGACCAGCTGAAGGCCCTCGGCATCGACGACGGCGACGGGCCGGTCGAGCCGAGCCTCGAAACCGCCTCGTCGGGCGAGTACACGCCGCTCTCGCGGCCCCTCTTCACCTACCCGTCGATCGAGTCGCTCGGCGAGGAGCACATCGCCGAGTTCGCCCGCTACTTCGTCGAACAGACGACGAACGAGGAGCTCGTCGCCAACGACGTCGGCTACGTGCCCGCCACCGAGGAGACGCAGGAGGAACAGATGCAGACGCTCGAAGACGCGATCGAGCAGGCGCAGGGCTGAGCCGGCGCGATGAACCGGTGTATTGATTTACGACAGCGTTCGATACCCCACCGTTCGTGACTGACAGCACAGAGAGTCCCGACCTGTCGCGGCGGGGCGGGCTCACACGACTGAAAGAGGGAACCTACGGCGGCCTGTTCGCGGCGTGTGCGGCGATAACCCTGCTCACCACGGCCGCAATCTTCGTCACGCTCCTGTCGGACGCGGTGGTGTTCTTCCGCTCGATCTCGGTCGCCGAGTTCCTCACCGGCACCAACTGGAGCCCGAACCCGGCCGGCGGCGGGCAGGCGTTCGGCATCATCCCGCTTCTCATCGGGACGATCACGGTGACGATCACCGCGGCGTTCATCTCGATCCCGATCGGGACGCTCACGGCAATCTACCTCAGCGAGTACGCGACCCCGAACGCCCGGTCGATCCTGAAACCGCTGTTGGAGATCCTCGCGGGGATCCCGACGGTCGTGTACGGGTACTTCGCGCTCGTGTACGTCACTCCGGCGCTGAAGGCGACGCTGTTCCCGGAGATGAGCACGTTCAACGCCCTGTCCGCGTCGATCATGGTCGGGATCATGACGATCCCGATGGTGTCGTCGATCTCCGAGGACGCCATGAGCGCCGTGCCCGACGAGCTGCGGCAGGCCGGCTACGGGCTCGGCGCGACCAAGTTCGAGGTGTCGACCGGCATCGTCGTCCCGGCGTCGATCTCCGGGATCGCCTCCTCGTACATCCTCGCCGTCTCCCGCGCTATCGGCGAGACGATGATCGTCGTCGTCGCCATGGGCGCGCAGGCGCGGATGCCCGCGGTCCGGGAGGCGCTCTTCGGTATCCCCTTCGTCAACCCGGCCGACGTGCTCTTGGAGTCCGGGATGACCATCACCGTCGCGATGGTCCAGATCACCGGCGGCGACCTCACCGGCGGGACGCTCCCGTACAACTCCATGTTCGCGCTCGGCCTCGCGCTGTTCGCGGTAACGCTCGTCATGAACGTGATCAGTGATATCATCGCGCAACGCTACCGGGAGGAGTACTGATGGCGACCGACAACGCGAACGCGAACGGCTTCGGCGAGGTCAGTCGAGTCCGGGGAATCGTCTTCGAGTACCTGTCCCTGGGCGCGAGCGTGTTCGGCCTCGTCGCGCTCGGCGTGCTCCTCGTGTACGTCGCCATCGACGCCTTCGATCTCGCGAACGCGAGCCCGGAGTGGCTGCTGACGTACTTCCTCACGCTCGTCGTCCCGTTCCTCGCGTTCTGCCTGTACAGCGCGAGCGACCCGACCGTGACCCGACGCGCGCTCGGCGCGCTCGGCGGCGGCCTCGTCGCCGTCGCCGCGCTGTTCACCGCCATCGAGGCGCTCGTCGTGCCGATTCCGCGGCTCAACTGGCAGCTCGCGTACCTCTTCGTCGTCGCGGCCCCGGTCACCGCGTACCTCGCGTACGTCGGCAGCGGCGGCCGCGTCGGCGCGGTCGGCTTCGGACTCCTCGGGCGGCTGGTCGGCGGAGCCGCCGTCGGGCTCGCGGTCGGCACGCTGTTCCTCGTGTTCGACCCGCTGCTGTGGTTCCTCGCGTACACGCTCGGGGTCCTCCCGGCCGTCGGGCTGTACGCGTTCGGGCGGCGACGGTCGACGCCCCGAGCGCGGACCGCGGCGGCGCCGGTCGGCCTCGGCGGACTGGTCGCCGCGGTGTTCCTCCGCGAGGTGATCCCGACGTACCCGTCGGACCTGATCATCTACCTCTGGACGGTCGCCGTCCCGGTCGCGGTCGCGGGGGCGCTCCTCGTCGCCGACCGCCGGGGGCGCGTCGCCGCGGCCGCCGTCGGCGGCGTCCCGCTCGCCGCCGCGACTGCCGGGGGGTTCCTGGCGCCCGGCGCCGGGCTGCCCTCCCCGACGGTCCTCCTCGTGCTCGTCTCGATCGGCGTGCCGACCGCGGTGTACGTCTCTCGCGTCGTCGACGCCGGCGAGGGTCTCGCCGGCCTCGGGCTCCCGCTGCTCCTCGCCGCGGGCGCGGTCCTGGGCGCGCTGATCGTCGGAGCACTTGGCTTCCCGGCCCCCGACCCGTGGCTCGACGGGTCGTTCCTCACGGCGGCACCCTCTCGGACGCCGTCGGACGCCGGACTCTATCCGGCCATCGTCGGGTCCGTCATCATCATCGCGCTGGTCGCCGTGCTGTCGTTCGCGCTCGGGGTCGGCACGTCCGTCTTCCTGGAGGAATACACGCCGGGGACCGGGCCGCTCGGGACGCTGACGCGGATCCTCCAGGTCAACATCGCGAACCTCGCGGCGGTGCCGTCGGTCGTCTACGGGCTCCTCGGGCTGGGACTGTTCGCGAACCTCCTCGGTCTCGGCATCGGGACGGCGGTGACCGCGGCGCTGACGCTGTCGCTGCTCATCCTCCCGATCACGATCATCTCCGCGCAGGAGGCGATCCGGTCGGTGCCGGACGACCTCCGGCGCGGCTCCGACGCCATGGGCGCGACGCGCTGGCAGACGACGAAGAACGTGGTGCTGCCCGAGGCGATGCCGGGCATCCTCACCGGGACGATCCTCGCGCTCGGCCGCGCGATCGGCGAGACGGCGCCGCTGATCATGATCGGCGCGGCGACGACCGTGTTCAGGGCGCCGGACAGCCTGTTCAGTCGGTTCAGCGCCATGCCGATGCAGATCTACACGTGGGCCGGCTTCCCGCAGGCCGACTTCCGTTACGGCGTCGTCGCCGCAGGCGTTATCACGCTACTTCTCATCCTCGTCGGCATGAACGGGACGGCGATTCTGCTGCGGAACCGCGCGGAACGGGGGAGCTAACATGAGTAACACCACATCAGACGACTCGCTCATCACGACGGAGGTACAGGCGGACTCGAACGACGACAGCGCGGCGCCCGCCGCGGGCACCGCGGTGGCGGCGCGGAACCTGAACGTCTACTACGGCGACGAGCAGGCCATCGACGACGTGACGATGGAGATCCCCGAAGAGCGCGTCACCGCGCTCATCGGCCCCTCGGGCTGCGGGAAGTCGACGTTCCTCCGGTGTATTAACCGGATGAACGACATGATCGAGATCTGCCGCGTCGAGGGGGACGTGGAGTTCGGCGGCAAAAACGTGTACGACGCCGACGTCGACCCCGTCGCCCTGCGCCGGAAGATCGGGATGGTGTTCCAGAAGCCGAACCCGTTCCCGAAGTCGATCCGCGACAACGTCGCGTACGGGCTGAAGATCCAGGGGTTCGACGGCGACATCGACGAGCGCGTCGAGGAGTCGCTGAAGGGCGCCGCGCTGTGGGACGAGGTGAAAGACCAGCTGGACTCCTCGGGCCTCGAACTCTCCGGCGGGCAACAGCAGCGCCTCTGTATCGCCCGGGCCATCGCACCCGACCCGGAAGTCATCCTGATGGACGAGCCGACCTCCGCGTTGGACCCCGTCGCGGCCTCGAAGATAGAGGACCTGATCGACGACCTCGCGGAGGAGTACACGGTCATCATCGTCACGCACAACATGCAGCAGGCGGCCCGGATCTCCGACCGGACGGCCGTGTTCCTCACCGGCGGCGAGCTGGTCGAGTACGACGACACGGCGAAGATCTTCGAGGACCCCGAAGCGCAGCGCGTCGAGGACTACATCACGGGCAAGTTCGGATAACGTTCCTCGAAATTCGCCCGGGGATCCGGAACGGCCGCCGACGCGGTGCGGTCGCCGCGCGCGGCGGGCGCCGTCCGGCGGACTGACGCACCGACGGCCGGACCACCCGAGCGCTTCCGGAATCACTAATCGGCTCCGTGCGTACCGATCGCACGGTGACGATACTCTACGAGCTCATCGGCGACCAGCCGCTCGTCGTCTGGATCGCGCTCGGCGTGATCGGGTTCCTCCTGACGTGGAAGGGCGCGAACGTCGTCGAGTCCACGACCTCGAAGGTCAGCGACCACTTTGGCGTCTCGCAGGCGGTACAGGGCGGGCTGATCGTCGCGGCCGCCACGTCGTTCCCCGAGCTCGCGATCATCGTGATCTCCGTCTTGGTCCTCGGCGAGTTCGGCGTCGGCGCCGGTGCGCTCATCGGTACGGCGGTGTTCAACATCTTGGTCATCCCGGCCGCGGTCGCCATCACGAGCGGCGACACGGCGACGACGCAGGGGATCGTCTACCGCGACGCCATCTTCTACACCGTCGCGGTCCTCGCCCTCTTCGGCGTGATCGCCTTGGGCGTCCTCGGGACCGACGGGCGGGAGCTCGCCCGGATCTCCCCGCAGATGGGCGTCGGGCTGTTGGTACTGTACGGCGTGTACGTCATCCTGCTCGTCGGCGGCAAGAGCGGCGCGTCGGATCGGAAACGGGCCGAGTCGACGAACGTCCCGAAGCAGCTCGGCCTGTTCGCGGGCGGGCTGGCCGTCGTGCTCGTCGGCGTCGAGTCGATGATCGGCATGACGCTTCAGGTCGCCGACGCGCTCGGCGCGCCGCCGTTCCTGATCTCCGTGACCGTGCTCTCGGTGATGAGCTCGTTCCCGGACCTCCTCGTCGGCGTGAAGATGGGGCAGGCGGGCGACAAGCGGGCGGCGGTCGCGAACGTCTTCGGGACGAACACGTTCAACCTCGTCGCGGCGCTGCCGATCGGCGTCATCCTCGCCGGCGGGGTGTCGATCGGCTTCCTCACCTCCGTCCCGCTGCTTTTGTTCCTGTTTTACACGACGCTCGTCGTCGTGGTGCTGTCCGCGACGGACTTCGAGATATCGACCGAGGAGGGGTACGTCTTCCTCGCCATGTACGCGGTGTTCCTCGGGTGGATGACGACCGAGGCGCTCGGGGTCACCGCCTTCCTGACCGAGTCGACGCTCCGGACGATCGTCGGGTGAGCGGTTCGTGAGCCGGTCCGAGGCCGGCCACTGAGCGGACCCGCGGGACCGACTACTCAGTCAGAACGCGGACCTCGATGCCGTCGGTGTCGGTGACTACGATCCCGTCGTCGCGCTCGGCGACCGCAAACTCGGCGTCGCCCTCGGCCGCGACCGCGTCGAGCCGCGTTCGGACCGCGTCCAGCGCGGCCACGTCCGGAACGACCACCTCGAACCACGCCAGCCCGCGCCCGCCGGCCGGCGTCGTCCGCCCTCGCCACGTGTTCGCGCCGAGGTGGTGGTGGTAGCCGCCGGCCGCGACGAACCGGACGTCAGGGCCGCTCATCCCCGTCGCGAAGCCGAGTCCGTCGACGTACACCGCCTCGAACGCCGACAGCGAGGTCACTTCGAGGTGTACGTGACCCAAATCGGTGTCGGCGGGAGCGCGATCGACGAGGGCGGCGGAGCCGACTCCGCCGCCGTCGCTCCCGTCGCCGGCGGCCTCGGCGACTCCTTCGATATCGAGCGGTTCGGTCGCCATCCGCGCCGTTCCGCTCCCGGTGCGGGGCCACTCCTCCCGCGGCCGATCGCGGTATATCTCTACCCCGTTTCCCTCCGGGTCGTCGAGGTACAGCGCCTCGCTGACGAGGTGGTCGGAGGCGCCGTCGAGGCGCCACCCCTCCCGGACGCGCGCCAGCGCCTCGCCGAGCGCGGCCCGCGAGGGAACACGAAACGCGGTGTGGAAGAGCCCGGCGTCGCTCCGCTCTCGGTCCGGCGCGTCGGCGTCGCGTTCCAACACGAGCAGCGGGGCCCCTCCCGCCCCGAGCGTCGCGCGCCCGTCGTTGCGGTCGAGGACGGAGAGCCCGACCACGTCGCGGTAGAACGCGACCGCCTCGTCGAGGTCGGCGACCCGGAGCGCCCCGCGGCCGATCCGCGTTTCGGGCGGAAGGCCGCCTCCGCGGTCGCTCGCGGCGGTCGCGGAATCGCCGTCGTTGGTGTCGGTCACGAGACGATCTACGGTCGTCCGCGCGTTCAACGCGTCGGTGGCGGATCCGGATCGGAGGGGGTCCCCCGCTCGGACCTTCCCTATCTTCCGTTAGAATCAAGCGGGCACGTGACCCACCATGGGGCATGAGTGCCGAACAGCAGGAGCGGGCCGTCCGGTGTCTGGTCGCGAAGGTGGGGCTCGACGGCCACGACCGGGGCGCACACGTGATCGCGCGGGCGTTCCGCGACGCCGGCTTCGAGGTCGTCTACTCCGGGCTCCACCGGGCGCCCGAGGACATCGTTCAGGCGGCGGTTCAGGAGGACGTGGACGTGCTCGGCATCTCGATTCTCTCGGGCGCGCACAACACCTTGGTCCCGAAGGTGATCGAGGGGCTCGAGGAGTACGACGCGTTCGACGACACCCTCGTCCTCGTCGGCGGGATCATTCCGGACGAGGACGAGGACGACCTGAAGGAGCTCGGCGTCGCCGAGGTGTTCGGCCCCGGGACGCCGATGGAGGAGACGATCGAGTTCATCCGGAACAACGTTCCGGAGCGCGCGTAGATGGCCGGGCCGGACGCATCCGCAGTCGCCGACGCGCCGACGCTCTCCGAGGCGGACGCCGCGCTCGTCGAGGACCTCCTCGCGGGGAGCCACCGCGCCCTCGCCCGCGTGATCACCAAGATCGAGAACCGGACGCCGGGCTACCGGGCGATCGTCTCCGCGCTCCACGAGCACACCGGCGGCGCGGACGTGGTCGGGATCACGGGCTCACCCGGCGCCGGGAAGTCGACGCTCGTCGACAAGCTCGCCGCCGCCTACCGCGAGCGCGGCGACACGGTCGGCGTGATCGCGGTCGACCCCTCTTCGCCGTACACCGGCGGCGCCGTCCTCGGCGACCGTATCCGGATGGGGTCGAACGTCGGCGACATGGACGTGTTCTTCCGGTCGATGAGCGCGCGCGGTCAGCTCGGGGGACTCTCGACGGCGACCGCGGACGCCGTGAAGGCGCTCGACGCCTTCGGGAAGGACTTGGTCGTGTTAGAGACCGTCGGCGCCGGACAGAACGAGGTGGACGTGGTCCGCACGGCCGACACGGTCGCGGTGCTCGTCCAGCCCGGCTCCGGCGACGACGTCCAGACGCTGAAGGCCGGCATCCTCGAGATCGGCGACGTGTTCGTCGTCAACAAGGCTGACATGGACGGCGCACAGCGGACCGTCGCCGAGCTAGAGGAGATGGTCCACCGCCGCGAGGGCGGTACGACCGGACGCGACGCCGGCCACCACGGCGCGACCTCGACGGCCCCGACCGGCGCCGGGGGCTCGTCGTCCGATCACGGCGACGGCGACCGCGCGGGTGGGTCCGGACACAGCGGGTCCGATCCGCACGCGGGCGATTCCGACGGGTCGTGGACGCCCGACGTGTTAGAGACCGTCGCGAACACCGGCGAGGGCGTGGCGGCGCTGATCGAGACGTTCGACGCGCACGCGGCCTACCTCCGGGAGTCCGGTCGGATCGCGGCGACGGAGCGGCGCCGGTACGCCGAGGAGATCCGCACGCTCGTGCGGGCGGCCGTGGGGTCGCTCGCGACCGCCGAGATCGAACGGCACGGCGGGATCGACCGGCTCGCGGAGCGCGTCCGCGACCGGGAGACGGACCCGTACGCGGTCGCCGAGGCGATCGTCGGTCCGATCGCCGACTGCGTCGACGAGGCCGCGGACGGCGACGCCGGCGACTGACGGGCGGTTCCCCGAACGCCCGGCCCGCTCCGAGGGGCGGCGTTCCGCCGCGTCCCACGAGTATAAGTCGCCAGCGAACCAACAGTTTGTATGAAGCTCAGGAACCTCCTCGGCGGCGCCGTCCTCGGCGTCGGCGCGCTCGCCGCGCTCAACACCGGCCTCCGCTACGAGGGCGAACTGGAGCCCCCGCTCGACGGCGACGACGGCCTCTTCCGCTGGCGCGGGATGGATGTCGCGTACACCGAGGCGGGCGATCCGGACGACCCCGACCTCGTGTTGCTCCACGGGATCAACGCCGCCGGTTCCTCCGGCGAGTGGCGCGCGGTGTTCGACGACCTGGCCGACGAGTACCACGTCGTCGCGCCCGACTTCCCGGGGTACGACCGCTCCGACCGGCCGCCGCTCCGGTACTCCGCGGCGCTGTACGAGGACTTCGTTCACGACTTCCTCGCCGAGTTCGACGAGCCCGCGGTCGTCGCCTCCTCGCTGTCGGCGGCGTACGCGGCCGCCGCGGTCGACGACGGCGACGCGGACGGCGGGGTCGAGCTGAGCGGCTTCCTCGCCGTCTGTCCCACCGCGACCGCGGGGCCGAGTCCGGCGAAGGGGTGGCTCCGCGAACTGCTCCGCGCGCCGCTCGTCGGCCGGGCGCTGTTCAACGCCATCACGGCGAAGCCGTCGATACGGTACTTCAACGCCGACCACGGCTACGACGACCCGGCGAACCCGAGCGCGGAGTGGACCGACTACGAGTGGCGCACGACCCACGTCGAGAACGCGCGCTTCGCACCCGCGTCGTTCGTCTCCGGGACGCTCAACAGCGAGATCGACCTCGCGGCCGCGCTCGCCGACCTCGACGTGCCCCCGACGATCGTCTGGGGCCGAGAGGCGACCGTGAGCCCCCTGACGGACGGCCGCGAACTCGCGGACGCGGCCGACGCGCGCCTCGTCGTCTTCGACCGCGCGCGGCTGCTCCCGCACGTCGAACACCCCGACCGCTTCGTCGAGACGGTCGAGGAGGCGCTCGTCGCCGGCGCGACCGCGTAACGACCGGTCTCGTCCGCGATTCTCAGCCCTGAATATCGAACGGTCACGGATAAGTACGCCACTCCCCGAGGACTCGCAATGACGGACACGTTTCGCCTCCTGTGCGTCGACGACGAACCGGGGCTGGCCCGGCTCGTGGCGACGCACCTCGAACGAGACGACGACCTCGGCTGCGAGACGGCGGCCGAGACGGACCCCCGCGAGGCGCTCCGCCGCGTCGAGCGCGAGTCGTTCGACTGCGTCGTCAGCGACTACGACATGCCCGGCCTCACCGGCGTCGAACTGCTCTCGGCGGCGCGCGAGGCCGAGCCGGAGCTCCCGTTCCTGCTGTTCTCGGCGACCGGTCCCGACGAGATCGCGGCCGAGATGGTCCGCGCAGGCGTCAGCGACTACGTCTCGAAACACGGCGGTGCGGACGGTTACACCGCACTGCTCCGCCGCGTCAAACGCGCCGAGGCGGGCGAGCGCGGGCGCCTCGACGCCGGCTTCGACGACGGCCGTCCCTCGGACGTCGCGCTCGACGGCGTCTGTACCGTGGGACCGGACGGCACCTTCGAGTTCGTCGGCGAGGAGTACGGCGAGCTGTACGGGTACGACCCCGAGGAGCTCGAAGGTGAGCCGTGGCAGCGGCTCCACCCCGCCGACGAAGTCGAGCACATCCGCACCCACATCATCCCGGCCGTGACCGGCGGCGAGCGGTGGAGCGGGACGAGCACGGGGCTCCGGGCGGACGGCAGCCGGTTCGCCGAGTCGAAGATGGTGAGCACCACCGCGGACGACCGGCTGGTCATCTCGGTGTCGCCGCTCGACGCCGTCGGACGCGCCGCCGACGACTGAGCCGACCCGCCGCCGGCTCGCGACGGCTCCTCACTCGTCGCGGCGGACGTACAGCGTCTTCTCGCAGGCCGCGTGGACCCCCCCGTCCTCGTCGACGAGCGAGACGAGGTACTCGCGGTCGGTCGACTCGCCCGGGTCGAGTTCCTCGCGGATCGCCTCGGTTTCGTTGGACGGCAGTTCGAACTCCGCGTACAGCGTGTCGCGACCCGGCTCGATGAACTCCAGCGCCGCCGACTTGTCCCACACGGTGAACCCGTCGCCGAGGACGCGGCGGAGCATCATCATGTACACCGGGTCGATCGCGGCGTAGATACTGCCGCCAAAGATTGTGCCGACCGCGTTCCGGGTGCGCCAGTTCAGCGGAACCCGAATCCGGACGTACCGCCACCCGGCGGCGATGTGGTCGACGCGCGCCCCGGTCCCCCGGTACGCGGGCAGGAGGTTGAACCCGTACCGCCAGAGCCGGGGGCGGCGGCTCTCCGCCGGCGGGTCCTCGCGAAGCGGTCGCGGGTCGGGATCGCGGTCGGCCCCGGTCGGGGAATCGGTCACGCCGATTCGGGGGGTTCCGCCGACAAACCGGTGTCGGAACCGGCGACAACGCGTCCGGGGTTTCACAGAGGAACAGGGAGGAATCCCACGGCTTCAGTCGTGGATCACTGGCGTCTAACACGCGTTTACGCGGATCTCAACGGCGAGTGCCTGCGAGCGGCCGACAGGCCGCGAGGAGCACGCCCGAGGGACGCCGCGAACGCCCGCGGGGCGTGAGCGGGAGCGAGGCGCGACGCGCCTCTGGCAGCCGGCGACGAGGCTGGGGAGGCGTGAGGTGCGGGGCCTCGCGGCTGGGGCCTCGGAGGCGGTTTCGACCAATCCGTGTTCCGCCACTCCCGAGCGAACGGTCGGGCTCTCGGAATCGTTTGCGCCGGCGTCGCCGCCGCCCCGTCTCACTACTCTCTTCGCGTAGCTGGCCCGAAACGGGTATCCCCGCGCGACCGCAACCCGACACCGATGGAGTGCGACAAGTGCGGGGCCGACGCGATCCACCACGCCGCCTACTCCGGGGCGCACCTCTGCGGCCAACACCTCCGGCAGTCGGTCGAGAAGCGCGTGAAGCGTCGGGTCCGCGAGGATGGCCTCCTCGACCCGGACGCGACCCCCGACGACCCCGACCGCTGGGTGATCGGCCTCTCCGGCGGGAAAGACAGCGTCGCCCTGACGACGATCCTGGACGACGTGTTCGGGAAGGACCCCCGCGTGGAGATGCTCGCCTTAACGATCCACGAGGGGATCGAGGGGTACCGCGACGCGAGCGTGGACGCCTGCGTGGAGCTGGCCGACGACCTCTCCATGCGCCACGAACTCGTGTCTTACGAGGAGGAGTTCGACGTGCGGATGGACGACGTGGTCGAAGACGACCCCGAGAATATGGCGGCCTGCGCGTACTGCGGCGTGTTCCGCCGCGACCTGCTGGAGAACTACGCCGCCGAGTTCGACGCGGACAAGCTTCTCACCGGACACAACCTCGACGACGAGGCGCAGACCGCCATGATGAACTTCCTCGAAGGCGACGTGCGGCAGGTCGCGAAACACTTCGACGCCTCGCTCGGGCCCTTCGACGAGCGCGGGGACACCGACGCGTTCGTCCCGCGTGCCAAGCCGCTCCGCGACGTGCCCGAAAAGGAGATCGCGCTGTACTGCCACGTCCGCGACCTCCCCACGCACATGGCGGAGTGCCCCCACGCCGAGGAGGCGTACCGCGGCGAGATCCAGTCGACGATCCACGCCTTAGAGGAGAACCACCCCGGCGCGCGCCACTCGATCATGGCCGGCTACGAGGAACTGTCCGCGCTGGCGGCCGACGCCTACCGCGGGGACGGCGAGAAGGGAGACGACGCCGACGGCGAGAGCTCCGCCCTCCGCGAGTGCGAGCGCTGCGGCTCGCAGACGAGTCGCGACGTCTGTCGGAAGTGCCGGCTGCTAGAATCGATCGAAGCCGTCTGAGCGCGGAAGACGCGCGCCGGCGCGTCGGAAAAAGTCGACCGCGGTCGATCCCCGGACGACCGAGGGTCAGCGGATGACGTCGAGTCCGTTGTTCTTCTCGATCTGGTCGCTGCCGCCGTCGGACTCCCAGCCGCGGTCGGTGCCGCCGGAGACCGCCGGCTCGCCCCTGTTGCCCGCGCCGCCTGCGCCGCCCGCACCGCCTGCTGCCTCGTTCGCCTCGGCGGCCCGGGAGCGCGAGTCGCCGAGGTCGTCGGCGTTGACCGCCGCCCGTGACTTGTCGGCCTGCTTCTGGGTGGAGGGGCCGAGTACCTGCGCGCTCTGGACGCCCGTCATGATCGCCATGACGCGCACCTTCCCCTTGTACTCCTCCTGGATGCGTGCGCCCCAGATCACGTTGGCGCTCGCCTCCAGCCGCTCGGTGATGTTGTTCGCGATTCCCTCGGCCTCCTTCAGCGTGAGGTCCGGGCCGCCAGTGATGTGGACGAGCCCGCCGGAGGCGCCGCGGTAGTCGACGTCGAGCAGCGGGTGGTTCATCGCGTCGTTGACCACCTCTTGGGTCTTGTTCTTGTCCTGCGTCTCGCCGACGAGCATGACCGCGACGCCGCCTTGGTTCATGATCGTCGACATGTCCGCGTAGTCGAGGTTGATGAGGCTCGGTTGGGTGATCGTCTCGGAGATCCCCTTCACCGTCTCCGCGATGATCTGGTCCATCACGGAGAACGCCTTCCCGATCGGCAGGTTCGGGACGTAATCGAGCAGGCGGTTGTTGTCGAGGACGATGATCGAGTCGGCCTCGTTCCGGAGGTCTTCGAGCCCCTCTTCGGCTTTCACCGTGCGGGCGCGCTCGACGTTGAACGGGGTCGACACCATCCCGACGACGATGGCGCCCTGCTCTTTGGCGATCTTCGAGACGACGGGCGCCGCGCCGGTGCCCGTGCCGCCGCCCATGCCGGCGGTGACGAAGACGAGGTCCGCGTCGCCGAGCACCTCTTTGATCGTCCCCTGCGCCATCTCCGTGGCGCGCTCGCCCATCTTGGGGTCGCCGCCGGCACCGAGCCCCTGCGTGAGCGACTTGCCCACGAGGATCTTGGTGTCGGCCTCGATCATCTTGAGGTGCTGTTTGTCCGTGTTGATGGCGACGGTGTCGGCGCCGTCGACGCCGATGTTGTACAGCCGGTTGACCGTGTTGTTCCCGGCGCCGCCGGCACCGACGATGACGATCCGGGGGTCCCCGAACTCGTCGTCGTCCATGTCGACGTCCATGTCGCGTTTCTCCGCTTCCGCGTTGTCGAGGGCGTCCTGAACGAGATCTTGCATCAGTTTACACCTTCGCCCAGCTGCGGTTGCGGCCGCGCTCGTCGCGCTCGCCGTCCTGTTCGTTCAACATGTCTCGGACGGCCGACCGGATCGCCTCGCTCCGGTTCGGGAACTCGCCCGTTTCCACCATCTGTTCGACCTCGTCGATCTGCTGTTTCGGGATTCGTAGTGTCACACGCTCCATTGTATTCCCCCGGTAAGACGGCGAACACGCGACGCGTGTGTCTTACAGTCCGGAGCCGCCCGGGCAGGGGGCCGTGCCCCGAGCCGGACGCCCGTTGTAAGACGACCGTCTTACGCAACTCAAATCACCGAGGCTACCAATATAAAACTATCGGACGTTGTAAGACAGACCGCTGAGTCGGTCGATTTCGACGGATTTGAGCGCTTACAACCTGTTACCTGTCTTTCAATACGTCTGCGGCCGGGGTCCGCCGACCGCAGCCAGGGCAGAACGCCCAGTCCGTCCGGATCTCGTCACCGCACTCGCAGAACGCTCTGTGCGACTGCTTTTCTCCGCAGTTCGGGCAGTACACGTGCTCTCGCGGGACGACCTCGCCGCAGCCACCGCAAGCACTTTCGCCCGTCTGCGCCTCACGGTTCCGGGCACCGACGCTATCCTCCGTCTTACGTCCGCCCGAGTCCGCCGCCTCGGCCGTCTCACGCGCCACACTGACGGCCTCCGCCGGCTCGCTCGACCCGGCTGACGGCGCGTCGAGCGTGACGTTTACGTTGACGTCGCCGGCGCCGCCGGCGCCGCCGGGCGCGTACGCGGGTAGACCGGCGCCGTCCGCCGAGCCGAGCCGCTCGTCGAACGCCGCGTCGAGCCGCTCCGCGATCAGCTCGTCGACGCGGTCCGCGAGGGCGTCGTCGACGCTCCCGGCCGCGGCGTCGGACGCGTCGGACGCGCCGTCCTCCGCGTCGACCTCGTCGAGGTGCGTCCGGAGCGCCTCCCGCATTACCTCGCTCTTGGAGGCGTCACACGCTTCCAGCCGGTCGACGAGGTCGTCGTCCGCCCGGAAGGTGATCTTGCTCATACCGGACTCGTACCGCCGGTCGGTACAAGTATCTTCCCCCGTTGTCTGACACGTTTACCGAATCCGAAATGTTTGGCCGAACGTCGATACGCCGCGGCGTTCGCCCCCGATCGTGGTATTTGGTCACACATGTGTCTGACGCAGATTTATACGCGTCGCGCGAGCATGCGTGAATATAATGAGTAACCGCGTCGAGGACCTCGAACGGCAGGTCGCGGAGCTACAGGCGGCGGTCAACGGGCTCACCGAGGAGCTCGTCGAGATGAAGGAACGCGTCCGACAGCTCGAAGACGAGCGGTCGGTCGCGGTCGAGGCCGACGCCGCCGGCCCGGCGGCCGGCGCCGAGGCGAGTGCGTCCGACGCCGAGCCCGCGGCCGATCGCTCGGCGGGAGACGACCCCGCGGCCGAGGAGGCCGGGGACGACTCGGCGTCCGGCGGCGAGCGGACGACCCACTCCGACGACCACGTCGACGTCTTCGAGTCCGTCGAGGAGTCGTCCGACGGGGCGGACGCGGCCAGCGCGGACGCCGCGAGCGACGGTGAGGACGTCATCGTGCCCGAGCAGTCGGCGACGACGCCCGACGCCGACGCGGCGGCCGAGGAGCCCGCCGAGGACGACGAGGGCGAGTCGAGCGAGGGCGACGACATCATCGTCGCGTAACCGGTCGCCTCCGACCACATGCACATCACTGAAGTCGTTCTGGACGGGTTCAAGAGCTTCGGGCGAACGACGAGGATCCCCTTCTACGAGGACTTCACGGTCGTCACCGGCCCGAACGGCTCGGGGAAGTCGAACATCATCGACGGCGTGCTGTTCGCGCTCGGCCTCGCCCGCACTCGCGGGATCCGCGCCAAGAAGCTCACCGACCTCATCTACAACCCCGGCCACGACGACGGCGAGGCCGCCGACGGGCCGAACGAGGCCTCGGTGACGGTGGTTCTCTCCAACGAGGACGGGACCCTCGACCGGTCGCAGGTCGTCTCCGCGGCCGGCACGGAGAACGTCGGCGACGTCTCCGAGATCACGATCAAGCGGCGCGTCAAGGAGACCGAGGACAACTACTACTCGTACTACTACCTCAACGGCCGTTCGGTGAACCTCTCGGACGTTCAGGATCTGCTCGCGGCCGCGGGCGTGACGCCGGAGGGGTACAACGTCGTCATGCAGGGTGACGTCACCGAGATCATCAACATGACCCCCTACCAGCGGCGGGGAATAATCGACGAGATCGCGGGCGTCGCCGAGTTCGACGAAAAGAAGGAGGCCGCCTACGAGGAGCTCGACACCGTCGAGGACCGCATCGGCGAGGCGGACCTCCGGATCGGCGAGAAGGAGGACCGGCTCGACCGGCTCTCCGACGAGCGCGAGACCGCCCTCCAGTACCAGGAGCTCCGCGACGAGTTAGAGGAGTACCGCGGGTTCCGCAAGGCCTCCGAGCTGGAGGAGAAGCGCGACGCGCTCGCGACCGTCGAGGCCGACATCGACGAGGCCGAGGCGGACCTCGGTGAGCTCCGCGCGGAACTCGACGCCAGACAGGGGAAGCTCACCCGGCTGGAGGAGGACCTCGAAGACCTCAACCACGAGATCGAGACGAAGGGCGAAGACGAGCAGATCGAGATCCGCTCGGAGATCGAGGAGATCAAAGGCGGGATCTCGCGGCTGGAAGACAGGATCGAGTCGGCGGAGTCGCGCGCCGAGTCCGCCGAGAACGACCGCCGGCAGGCGTTCGTCCAGATCGACCGCAAGGAGGAGACAATCGAGGAGTTGGAAGGCGAGATCCGCGAGACGAAAGTGGAGAAGGCGGCGGTGAAATCGGAGTTGGCGACGAAGCGCTCCGAGTTGGCCGACGTCGAGGCGGAGATCGAGGGTGCCGACACCGAGTTCGACGAGCTGAAGGCCGAGCTGTCGGAGAAGAAGGAGGCGATCGAGTCGCTCCGCGAGGAAAAAAACGAGACGCAACGTGAGAAAGACCGGCTGCTCGACGAGGCCCGCCGCCGCTCGAACGCGGTGAGCGAGGCTCGCGAGGAGCTGGAGGAGGCCCGGGAGTCGCTCCCGGAACACAAAGCGCGGATCTCCGAGCTGAAAGGGGAGCTCGACAAGGCCGAGAAGAATCAGGCGACCATCGAGGACGCGGTCGCCGACCTGTTCGCCGAGAAGGCGGAAGCAGAGGAGCGCCTCGAGGCGATCGAGGACACCCTCCGCGAGAAGCAGAACGAGTACGCCAAGCTGGAGGCGGCGGCCGACCAGCGCGGCGACGCCTCGTGGCCCCGGGCGGTCACCGAGGTGAAGAACGGCGGCATCGACGGCGTCCACGGCGCGGTCGGCGAACTCGCCTCTGTCGAAGCCCACTACGCCGAAGCCTGCGAGACCGCGGCCGGCGGGCGGCTGGCGAACGTCGTCGTCGACGACGACGGTGTCGGCTCGACCTGTATCGACTACCTCAAGCGGCGCAACGCGGGGCGGGCGACGTTCCTCCCCGTCACGGAGATGGACGACCGGAGCCTGCCGCGGAAACCCTCGCTGCCGGGCGTCGTCGATTTCGCGCGGAACCTCGTCGACTACGACGCCGAGTACGAGTCGATCTTCTCGTACGTGCTCGGCTCGACGCTCGTCGTCGAGGACATGGCGACCGCCCGCGATCTGATGGGCGACTACCGGATGGTCACCCTCGACGGCGACCTCGTCGAGAAGTCGGGCGCGATGACCGGCGGCTCCGGCGGCGGCTCCCGCTACTCGTTCACGAAGTCCGGCGGCGGCAAGATCGAACGGCTCGCGACGGAGATCTCGGAACTCGAAGACGAGCGCCGGTCGGTCCAGTCCGAGATCGACGCGCTCGACGACGACATCGAGGACGCGCGCGACCGGAAGGCCGACGCGGCCGAGCGCGTCCGGTCGCTGGAGGCGGACGTCGAGCGCGCAGAAGACGACCTCGCGGAGGCGGAAGCCCGGATCGAGGAGCTAGAGGCCGAACTGGAGGAGCTGGAGGCGGAACGCGAGTCGGTCGACGCGGAAATGACCGCGTTAGACGAGGAGCTGGCGGAGACGGACGCGGAGATCGACGAGCTCGCGGCCGAGATCGACGAGATCGAGGCCGAACTCGCCGACTCGAAGATCCCCGAGCTCTCCGAGCGCGCCGACGAGATCCGCGCCGAGATCGGCGACCTCGACGACCGCATGAGCTCGCTCGACGGCCGGATCAACGAACTGGAGTTAGAGAAGGGGTACGCCGAGGACGCGCTCGACGACCTCCACGACGACGTCGAGGAGGCCCAAAACGCGAAGGCGGAGGCCGAGGAGGCGATCGCCGACCACGAGGCGGCGATCGAGGAGAGGGAGGCGGAGCTCGAAGCGAAGAAGGAGGCGATCGCCGACCTCGAAGAAGAGCTCTCGGCGCTGAAAAGCGACCGCGAGGAACTCCGCGAGGAGATCCGCGAGGCGACGCAGGCGCGCGACGAGCAGCGGTCGCTCGTCGCCGAGGCCGAGTCGGACCTGTCGGACCTCACCGACCGCCGCGACCGCTTGGAGTGGGAGATCGACGAGTTAGAGTCGCAGGTCGGCGCCTACGAGGCCGACGAGATCCCCGACCTCGACGAGGTCGAGTCGCGGATCGAGGAGCTGGAGACCGAGATGGAGGCGTTAGAGCCGGTGAACATGCTCGCGATCGACGAGTACGAGGAGGTCGAGGCCGCGCTCGACGAGCTCCGGGAGCGCCGGGACGTGCTCGTCGAGGAGCGCGACGCCATCGAGGAACGCATCGAGGGGTACGAGGCGGCGAAGAAGGAGACGTTCATGGAGACGTTCGAGTCGATCAACGACCACTTCGAGGACATCTTCGCGCGCCTCTCGGCCGGGACGGGGGAGCTCGTCTTGGAGAACCCCGAGGACCCGTTCGAGGAGGGGCTGACGATGAAGGCCCAGCCCGCGGACAAGCCGGTCCAGCGGCTCGATGCGATGAGCGGCGGGGAGAAGTCGCTCACCGCCCTGTCCTTCATCTTCGCCGTTCAGCGCCACAACCCCGCGCCGTTCTACGCGCTCGACGAGATCGACGCCTTCCTCGACGCCGTCAACGCCGAGCGCGTCGGCGAGATGATAGAGGAGCTGGCCGAGGAGGCGCAGTTCGTCGTCGTCGGCCACCGCGCGGCGCTGTTGGAGCGCTCAGACCGCGCCATCGGCGTCACGATGCAGGGCGACAACCTCTCGGCGGTGACCGGGATGCAGTTCGGCGACGACGCCGACGAGGAGGTGAGTGCGGATGACTGAGAAGGGCGACGGGGCCGCCGGCGGCGTCCCGGACCTCGACCTGACGAGCGACCGCGACGGCGCGGCCCCGTTCACGGACGACGCGTCCGGAGACGAGGCGGAGTCGACCGGCGCGCCCGATTTGGACGTGCCCGACGTCTCACCGTCGGACGTGCCCGATGTCGCACCGCCGGACGAGACCGACGACGACGAGGTCGAGCCAGTCGAGCTCCTCGTCCAGCTCGCCGAGGAGGGCGAGATCGAACCGTGGGACATCGACATCGTCCAAGTGACGGACGCCTTCTTGGAGAAGCTCGACGAGACGGACCTCCGAACGACCGGCCGGGCGCTGTTCTACGCCAGCGTCCTCCTCCGGATGAAAAGCGACGGCATGCTGGCGGACGACGACGAGGACGAGGAGCCGGAGCCAGAGCCGTGGGAGGTCGCGATGGAGGGCGGCGCGCCCGACCCGGCCGCCGACGGGTTCGACCCGGTCGACAAGCTGGAGGCCGAGATCGACCGCCGGCTCGACCGGAAGAACACTCGCGGGTCGCCGGAGACGCTCGACGAGCTCGTGCGGGAGCTGCGCGAGGCCGAGCGCGGCTCGTGGTGGAAGGACTCCCGGGAGTACGACACCTCGGAGTCGCCGCACGGCCACGCCCGCGGCACGCAGACGCTCGACTACCGCGCCGGCGACGAGTTCCGGCAGGACGGCGAGCCGACCGCGGGCGAGGCGACCGACCGCACCCACGACGAGGACATCGAGGAGGTGATCGGGGAGATCGACAGCGTCCTTCGGACGCACTTCGACCGCGGGCGCACGGAAGTGCTGTTCGCGGAGATCGAGAGCGCCGGCGGCCGCCCGTTCATGACGTACCTCGCGCTGCTGTTCATGGCCCACCGCGGCTCGGTCCGCCTCCAGCAGGACGACCTGTTCGGCGATCTCTGGGTGAAGGACCCGTCTGCGATGACCGCCGAGTCGGAAGCGATCGCGGACTAATACGTTTCTAGGGAGGGAACCGTCCCCAGTGATGTCGCCGTTCTGTAGTGAATAGCTGCCCGCCAATCGGCGGCGAACGCCTCCGAAGCCCCAGCCGTGAGGCGGGCAGACGCTCTCTGCGCTCCTCGTCGCTCGTTTCACTCGCTCCTGCGGTGCTTACGTCCGTCCCTTATCCAC
>NZ_NEDJ01000149.1 GCF_002114285.1 Halorubrum ezzemoulense DSM 17463 | reverse complement strand
TTCAGTACATCACAAAGCCGGTTAGTTGAGACGTCTGCTTGCTGAAGGTGTGTCTAATACCAAGCAAGCAGACGGTGAAATCCACGAGGACCAGCTTCTTAACTTCCTCGTCAACTCTCTTGACGAGGAAGTTGCCCTCACACTCGCTGAAAACGCTGAACTCGATGCTGAAGACATCTACGAGGTCCTCGTCGGCGCGTGCGCCGACGGGACCTCAGTCTCAACGCTCTGTGAGAGAAGTGAAGATGCACCCCACGAAAACTCGGTTCTCTACCACCTCCGCACCAAGTTCGACCTTGAGACGCTCGAACAAGTCGGAAACGCGCTCCTTCAGAAGGACGTTCTCGACGTCCTTCCCCAGCAGGTGGAGGTCGTTTCTGACCTCCACCTGCGGCCCTACTACGGCGACGAAGACGGTACAGATGGCCTGTATCACTCACAAGCGAAGCGTGGAACAACTGCGTTCCATGCCTACGCGACACTCTACGCGCGTGTGAAGAACAAACGCTACACGCTGGCGGTGCGCCGTCTCGAAGACGGCGACACCGCCAGCAGTGTCCTCGCAGAGTTTCTCGGTATCCTCGACGACCTTGACCTCAAGGTCAAGGCCGTCTTTCTTGATCGCGAATTCTACGATAGTAAGTGTTTGACGCTGCTTCAGGCACACAACCACGCCTACGTCATGCCGATCGTCCGCTGGGGACAGACGATCAAGCAAGAACTCTCGGAAGGCTGGAGTCGCGTGATTCAACACGACATGACGGCGAAACTCGACGGTCACAGCTGGACCGTCGAGTTTCCCGTCTACATCGACTGTACGTACCAAAACGGACGGTACGACGAACATGGGGTGGCGCGTCACGGCTACGCCGCTGACGCGCCGTTCATCGACTCACCACGAGACGCTCGATACCACTACGCGAAACGCTTCGGTATCGAGGCCAGCTACCGACTCTCCGAGCAAAGTATTGCGACGACCTCGACACAAAATCCGGTCGTACGGCTGCTGTACGTCGTGGTGAGCTTGTTGTTACAGAACGTCTGGCGGTATTTACACTGGGAATACGTGGCGACGCCCCGCCGTGGGGGGCGTCGCCTCTGGAAGTGGTCGTTCAAGGAGTTCATCAACATGATTCAACGGGCAGCGTGGACGGCCCTCGCGACGCGTCGGGCCGTCCCCGCAAACCGACCACCAGACGACCGGTTTACCCGCTAATCCCCGACCGGGCTAGCCTTCGCCAGGAGTGGCGACGCTGTCGCGTCGGCGGCAGCCGCCGCCGACAGCGACAGCTCTCCGTCGGTTCGTCGAAGATTTTCTTGTCAAGGCCACCAGCACAACCGCTCCGCCGTGGAACTCAGGCTTCAGAAACAGCTAGCCGAAGATGCTTTGTGAGGTACTGA
>NZ_NEDJ01000148.1 GCF_002114285.1 Halorubrum ezzemoulense DSM 17463 | reverse complement strand
TTGTCGAGGATTCCGATTTCAAGATCGCGACGCGATACGTTTCGTCGGCAGCAAGCGCGTCGTGTTCAATTTCACTCGCGGGGACATCCACGATATATGAGCCATCACGTTCTTCGATTTGAGCACTGAACAGAGAGCGAAGCGAATCAGAAATCTCGATCATCAGGTATCACGGGTTGTAGCTAGTCAACGTATCTAAATCTCGCGTTTTGCGCTACTCTGAGGTGGTAATCTAATTTAGTGTATGCCGGATAGAGAGTACAGGTACAGCGCGGAGAAAATTTGGCTTGAAGTACCAGAACAGTTTTTCAGATCGCTAGGCCGTGAACGTGTTCTGTGAGATAATCGACCCAGACGGTGTGTGGACGATCACGACTTCAAGTTCGTCGGCGTCAGGAGTTTCGCCCTCACGGAAATCGGCTGTAACAGTATTTATTCGGAATGTGATTGTCTGGCCCGCAGACCACACATCTATTCCATCCGATATGACTATATTATTTGTAGTACTATCTCCATTATCAATTAAATTATCAGGATCACCGTCAGCAAAATTTTCATTTTCGAATGATGGGCCATCAGCCGGAAGATCAACTAACCTGGCTTCAGTATCTACGCCAGGGCCAGTTGCCCGGACAACAATTTCTAATTCGTTAACCCGGACCCCATCACCGGCAATATGAGTGATCTTGACTAGTTGCTTGTCACCTGCGACTCCATCGGCAACTTCGAATTCGCCAGTTGTATCGGCAACATTCGGAGCGGGCTCAGTGATACTTCCTGCTACATCAAAAAAGAACACAGAGGCTGTCGCAGCTAAAATGACGACAATAGCGACCATAAGAATGGTCGAAATAACAGGGGTGACAGCGCGATCCTGCCGTTTCATTGTCTTATTTATTCGCTGCTCAGTGATATAATCACGGAGTTACTGCTGGCTGGATCCACTATGTTTCCTTGTCGGTGGAATGTTAAATTCCACAAATCACCGGTGACAGACGCCTTCATTCCTCTAGAACTCACCCGACAAGTTCCCCAGTAGTTGCTTCTTGGAGGCTCAACTGGCGTGGGCGTCTCCCCATTACCTCAGTCTCACATTCAACAAGGACACCACCAGCGACAGCAGCGTCCTCTCGATAGCACGCTCTCGTAGTCACTGCCCACAGCGCTGGCAGCACCTCATCGAGTAACGGCCACGGCTCTGTGAGTTCCAGCAAGACGTCGCCAGCGAACCCGACGTCCTCTGATGAGACGGGTCCATCTGGCCCGTGATGCTCCCGAGCTGTCCGTAACGCTCCGGCCGCAGCGTGGACGTCGTTGCTGACGGTCGGATCGCTCACCCATCGCGGGTAGATATCCTGGTACCGCTCAGGTAGTTCTCCGTCGTCCCGATTCGTCTCCGCAAACG
>NZ_NEDJ01000147.1 GCF_002114285.1 Halorubrum ezzemoulense DSM 17463 | reverse complement strand
GCTCTGTTGACTCGATGGAAACGCTGCTACCCTAGCAGAGCGTGAAACAAGATATGGGGCGCAAGAGACCGACCTGGATTTCGTGCCATAGAGCACGTTCTGTTGACTGGTCCGTGTGCGAAAGAAGCCGAGTCATGGGCGCTACAGCCCGGATGCCGCGCCCCGCGGCATCCGGGAAAGCCCGAATAGGTGAATCTCTGCTTCACGCACTGGCGTCCCGGGTGAACCAACCATGTACCTCGGAATCGACGTCCACAAACGGTACGCACAGGTGGCAGTAATGGATGAGGCTGGGAAGATCGTCGAAGAGGTTCGCGTCGAGAACGCGAACCTCGACGACCTCGCCCAGCGGTACGCCGGCGCACAGGCCGTGCTTGAGGCGACCTCCAACTACTACCACATCCACGACACGCTGTCGGAGCACTTGGATGTGACCGTTGCTCATCCCAAAAAGATCAACCAGATCGCAGACACCGACAAGAAAACAGACCGCGTGGACGCAAAAGAACTCGCGCGGATGCTCCGGTTAAATTCGGTGCCTGAAAGCTACGTTCCGACCGAGGAGGTCAGGGAAGCCCGCGCACTCGTGCGCGGGCGACAGATCCTGGTCGAAAACCGTACCAAGTACGCCAACAAGGTCCATGGACTCCTCTCCGATCACGGCATCACCGAAGACGTGAAACCGCTAACCGTGGAGGGACGAGAGTCCCTGCGGGGACTCTCGATCCCGACGCCGTTCGACACGTTGCTCGAGTCGTACCTCGACCTGATCGAGTCGCTCACCGAAGAGATTCAGAAGCTCGATGAGACGATCGAAGAGCGCGCTGGGTCTCTGAAGGAGACCCAGCTGCTCATGACGATTCCCGGTGTGAGTTACTACACTGCGCTGACAATCTACGCGGAGTTGGGTGGGATCGACCGGTTTGACGGTGACAAGGAGGTTGTCAGTTACGTGGGATTGAACCCGGTGATCCGCGAGTCAGGCGACTCGCGGATCGAAGGGAGTATTTCGAAACGTGGATCAGGGCGTGTACGATGGCTGCTCGTCCAAGCAGCAAACACCGCAGTTCATACGAGTAACGACGAGTATCTCAGTCGGTTTTACGACCGGTTAGCAAGCCGGAAGAACTCACAGAAAGCGATCGTGGCAGCAGCTCGGAAGATGCTGGTATCGATCTACCACATGCTTGATCGGGGAGAAGCGTACGATCCACCGGGTGTAACCGCATAGACGAGGGATCTGAGGGCCGCCGGTCCGGCGGCCCTCAGTGGCCGGCCGAGGCCCTCCGTGAGCGTCAGCTATCGCCAGACAGCGACCGCACCGCAGACACGTTCCGACCGCCTACCGGCTGTGAAAACAACAGATCCCTAGACGGCGTAATCATTTTGTCGCTAGACGTGGTTTGCCCGGGTAGCAGCGTTTCCATAGGTGAA
>NZ_NEDJ01000146.1 GCF_002114285.1 Halorubrum ezzemoulense DSM 17463 | reverse complement strand
CCACTACGCCCACCGACTGCCCCCGAAGCGACTCGTCGCTCATGTGTGCGATTCGGCCTCGGTCCCCGTCAGTCGACGCCAACTCTCGACGGGGCTTTATTACGCGCTCCAGCGAGCGGCGGCGACGCGTACTCGTTCGGCTCGCTTTTTTTCCGACTTCGACCGTTTGATCGACATATGAGACGGCGGTCGCGGTCGTCTGACTCCGGTCCTGCCGATCGCTTCGGATCCTCCGGCACCGCCGGAGCCGACGGCGCTCCGGACGCGGTCGGGAGCGGAGCGCCGGTCGCCGCGAGCGACGGCGGCGTCGCCGACGCCGAGGCGGCCCGGAGCGGTTCGGACGGGTCGCGGGCGGCCGGCAGACCCGGTACCGCCGGCGTCCGCGTCGAGGTGGTCGTCCGCGACCCGACGCCGGCGCCGGTGGCGGCGGTGCTGCCGCCCGGCGCGGTCGCGGAGGACGTCGACCGCATCCGCGTCGACGACGGGGTGGTCTCGCAGTTCCGCGCCGACCGCGCCGTCGACGCCGAGCTCGTCTTCGACGGCGGCGACGAGTTCGTCTACCGCTGCCGGAGCAGGGCGCCGGGGCAGTTCCCCGCCGACGCGGTCGAGTCGCTCGGCTACCCGGTCTCGTCGGTGACGGTCCGGACGGCGCCCGACCGCGTCCGGCTCGGGCTGTCGCTGCCCGCGGCCGACCCGCTGGGCGACGTGATCGACGCGCTGGAGGCGACCGGCGAGTCCGCGCGGCTCGAACGGCTCACCAGCTCCGGCGGGGCCGACAGTCGATCGGACCCTGTCGTCGTCGACCGGGGGCGGCTCACGGACCGGCAGCGGGAGGTGGTCCGTACCGCTCAGCGCCTCGGCTACTTCGAACACCCCCGCGAGGCGAGCGCGACGGAGGTGGCCGACGCCATCGGCATCGCCCGCGCCACGTTCTCGGAACACCTCGCGGCCGCGCAGCGCCGCGTCTTCGAGGACCTCGTCGGCGGGTAGGTTCCCGCGCGCCGAGGGCGACCGCGGTATTGAAACCGTTCTGGCCCCGAGGAGAGGTATGTACCGGAGACGGTTCCTTCGACGGGCCGGTGCCGTCGGGAGCGCGGCGACGGCGGTCGGCCTCGCCGGATGCGCGGGCGTCGGCGGCGAACCCGACTTCGACGTGGGGATGCTCGCCGCCGCGTATCAGCCCCGAGAGATCACGGTCTCGGTCGGCGACACCGTCGTCTGGGAGAACACGAGCGCGCGGTCGCACACCGTCACCGCGACCGAGGGCGGACTGCCTGACGGCGCGGAGTTCTTCGCCTCCGGCGGCTTCGACGACTTCGAGACCGCCAAGGCGGCGTGGCAGTCCGACTTCGGCGGCATCCTGAAGAACGGCGACCGCTTCGAACACACCTTCACGGTCCCCGGCGCCCACGAGTACGTCTGTATCCCGCACCGCGAGGGCGGCATGTACGGGACCGTCGTCGTCGAGGAGTGAGCCGTGAGCCCGCCCGCCCCCCGCCGAA
>NZ_NEDJ01000145.1 GCF_002114285.1 Halorubrum ezzemoulense DSM 17463 | reverse complement strand
ATACAATATAGAAATTCTGTATCTCCAAACTTTAGGGGTTCAGAGTTTAGATATTTCAAATATATCTATTATAATTCGTTAAGTTTATAAGTTAGTATCCCTTCTTATTAAACACAGATGTCTGAAATAAATGACGGTCGAAGCGGGCGAGAGTTTACTTCTATCAGTCTCTCCAAGGACATGAGAAAGAAGCTCAAGCTCCAAAAGATAGAAAATGAGTATAGCAGTTACGACGAACTTTTAGAAAACGAACTAGAAATTTAGAGGTTTTATATTATGACGACTAAAGGCGCGAATTTCCAAAAGGTGCAGAGAACCGGGCGAAATAACAATATCATTACTCCCGAAGGTAGCAGTAACCATAACGGCGGATCTACTGTAGCAGAGCTTAGTTCCCATGAGGATATTCAGGAACGGGATTTGAATCCCGATGAGGATCTTGTAGTAGAAGAGTTAGAAGGTGGAAACGCCCGTATCAGAGAACGGCGCGAAGATGAGAGATTTATAAAGGTTAACTTGGATTCTATCGCGTCAGATAGGCTTGAAAAATTCTTTGAACCGGAAACCATTGAAGAACTTGAGAGAAAGTCAGAAACTATTGAAGGTGAGTCTAAGCCCAAGGATATTGATGAAGTTTGGAGCGAAATCCGGGAGGGGGTAGAATCTCACAACCGGGAGGTGGCAAAGAACAAGCGTCGTTTAGAGCGTGAGAGAATCAAAGAGGCATACCGCGATCCGGCTCTGGATAAGAAATTCAAGAACATGAAGGGAAGTGAGATACAGCGGGTAATGTCTGACGACTCTAGTTCTACAGTCGATGAAGAAGAGCTTCAAAAATCGTTAGCAGAGGTAGACAAGAAGTATGAATCAATGCTGAATGAGTCGGAACCCGAGATTAACGATCCTTCTACTGAAATAGACGAACTAGATAAGGGATTAGAAGCGTGGAAAGACTCAGATAAAGAATATTGGCATGATTTTGTCGAAGATTTAGAAGAGTCTGATGAGGAAACTATGTATGAGTCTGTCGGACCAAACTCCAAGAGAGTCACTACCCAAGATTCAGAGCTTAAACAGGCTCTTAGAGATCCTGAAAATGAACCCAATTGGACCGGATCGGTCGAATTAGAAGAGGATACGGGCGAAACGGTAATCGCAGTAGTTCGGGAGGAATAAGATAATGGCTTGTCCAAAATGTGGCTCTGATAGCTATTCTGAAAACGAATTACCCGGATCTCCCGAAGGGATTGATTACACCTTCTTTTCAGAGTGTAAAAACTGTGGGTTCGCAAAATGACTGAAATAACAACGACAGAGGGATATTATACTTCAACACTAGACGACAGTAAGTTAGACGACGTTAAAGAGGCTCTAAAGAGCGATAATGAGTTAATCGGATATAGCCATGATGAGCTATCCGGTTCTCTCACGGTGATTCTAGATTTATCTGATATAGCAGATGGTAAGCTAGATTATATACACTAAGCTAAGTATGATTGAAAGTGAGTCACCCACGGGCAATTTATCTTGTAAGTGACTCATTTTAAAATAAGAAC
>NZ_NEDJ01000144.1 GCF_002114285.1 Halorubrum ezzemoulense DSM 17463 | reverse complement strand
TCGGTGAGGTGGTTAGGCAGCGAGTACGAACGTGTTTGAGACGTGATGACGGCGGTGTATCCCCTCCCTACTCGCTCCCGCTGGTCGCTCCTTGAGGAAGGGGGCTTACCGCCTGTATTCTGCTAAACGCCGGCCTCCGAGTGGAACGCTCAACGCGCGGCGAGAACCGCTCGTCCGAGACGTGCGTGACCGGCTCCCGCTTCTGCTTTGCCGCCGGAGCGGACTGGATATCGAAGCCCCTGTCTTCCACATAGCGGATCACGGTCCGTGTTACGTGCCGGATCGGACGGGTAACGACGAGTACGTCGACGCCCGCGACACTGACTACGACTTCGGGTAGGAGTGGTATTAGAGGCGATCTAAGAAACACACAATTATTTGTGTCTGTCGCATATAGATAAGACCAGTATGAATAACCCAAATAGAGAGGCGTGGAAAGACAGGTATAGCGGGCGTGAGCGGGTTCGAATGGTCGTTGAGACACTCGATGAACCCGCGACAGTCTCCGATATTGCAGAGGAAGCGGATGTCGCGTGGGGAACAGCAGATAGTGAACTAGAGGCCCTTGTGGCAGGAAATAAAGCAGAAGAACACACCGTCGACGGACAGACAAGATATGCGCCAAACCCAGTACAGACCCTCATTGAGGAGGTACTTGACCTCATTAGCGAGAACTCTCGTGATGAACTCGAATCGACCCTTGTTGAACACACCGCTCAAGTCGAATCACTAGCGGAAAAATACGAAGTCGAGACCGCCTCCGAGCTGCGCAACAAGCTGGTTGAAGAAGACCTCACGACAGCGGAAATGCGTGCCATTCGGAATGCTGCTTCGACGTGGGAGACTCTGGAGACAGAGACCCGTCTATTGAAACATGCACTGCAACTCTACACAGATGTCACTCAGCTCTCTGATTCCGATAGCGACGGACACACTGCGATCGCCTGATATCGATGATCTTTCTCGCCAATAGAGACGGACTCGATAACAAACGAATCCATCGGCGAATCAAGAACCGGCTCCAAAGTGATTCAGTATTCAGCTCCGTCCAACTTCGTGTCTCAACTCCTCGAGAGCCGGGGCCCTATCGAGTCACTGCGGAAACGGATCCAAAAGATTTCCTTGGAGATTCTAGGAACCCAATCAAACGTGTCCGACTTGAGATCGGCTTTGATGTAGAGCTCGATACTGACGCTGACTACTACTGGATCAGCTGGGTCGAACCCGAACGAAGTCTTCTGCTCGGCTGGCATCAAGATGACGACCATCCAGAACATGGAGAAGTCCACTTCCAACTGAACCAATCAGACAGCGTTACGCTTCGGGAAAGCGCAGAATACATCGATAAGCATCCAATGGCAGTCGTCGAAGCACGATTGGATCAATTGCCGGATGTGATACATGCGGTAGTGTGGGAGAATGGAACGGCTACTGACATAAAATAGTATTGACATCCTCCTCCGCATAACTGAACAGGATCTCTACAAAGGCCGACTCCCGCCGCTGACCGAACGCCGGCCGCCGAGTGGAACGCTCCACGTACGGCGGGAACCGTTCATCCACGACATGCGTGACCGGCTCCCACTTCTGGTTCACCGTCGAAGCGGGCTCGATATCGAAGCTCCTGTCTTCCACATCGCGGATCACGGTCCGTGTTACGTGCCGGATCGGACGGGTAACGACGAGTACGTTAAGGCCGCCGACAGCGACTACGAGTTCGGGTGAGAGAACGCGCTTCCGGTCACACTGCCAGTAGTGCCGTGATGGAATGTGACTTGGCGGAATTCTTTTGTGATGATACGATGTGGATTCTTGTATGGAACCGAATGCTGATCAGTCACAGATACGCTCTGCTCTCAAAGATGTGGTCTGTGCTGATCCGGATGTCGTCTTCGCCGTTGTATTCGGATCACAGGGCTGTGTTGAATCGCCATACGGCAGCGAGGTAGGCCACTAAATCAAAGGAGTTGAAGCGGGAAACTGCGGTTGTCTATGACGCAAATCTCCCGCTTCATCGGGGAAGTTGTGCCGGTTGCTCAAA
>NZ_NEDJ01000143.1 GCF_002114285.1 Halorubrum ezzemoulense DSM 17463 | reverse complement strand
GGATCGGGCCGGGCGACGTGGTGACGTTCGAGGCACAGGAGATTCAGGGCGGCGGGCTGACGACCCACCGGGTCGTCGAGGAGGCCGAGCGGGGCTATATCACTCGGGGAGACAACAACCCGTTCACCGATCAGGACGGCGGCGAGCCGGTCGTTCAGGACGCGGACGTGGTGGCGAAGGCGCTCCAGATCGGCGGCAGCGTCGTCGTGATCCCGCACCTCGGGACCGTCGCTATGGGGTTCCAGTCCGCGTTACAGTCCGTCCAGACGTGGCTCGCGGTGACGTTCGGCGTCCGTTCGTTCCAGGGAACGCAGGGGCTCGCGTACATCATCTTTGGGCTGTCGCTCGTCGCCTACGCGGTCGACTGGTATCTCAACGCCGGCTCGCGCGACCGCGACTCGCGCGACCGGTCGCGCGACGACGGCACCTCCGTGCTGGCGATCCTCGGCGCGCTGGCGCTGGTGCTGATGGCCACCGCGACGGCGGCGATGGTCCTCCCGGCCGGCACGCAGGAGTACGGCGTCGTGAGCGCCGAGTTCGAGTCCGAGAACCCGACCGTCATCGAGCGCGGCACGAGCCAAGAGATCGAGTACGTCGTCCCCAACGCGGGGCTCGTCCCCGTGTACGCGTACGTCACGCCGGCGAGCCCGCGCGTCGACGTCGAGCCGGCGCGGCTCTCGGTCGCCAGTCGCGGCGAGGCCTCGACGACGGTGACGCTGTCCGCGCCCGACGAGACGGGATACTATCGGCTGTTCGTCGTCGAACACCGCTACCTCGCCGTGCTGCCGCCCGGCATCGTCGACGAGCTGTACGGCGTCCACCCCTGGGCGCCGCTCGTCGCAATAAACGGGCTGCTCGGCGGCGGTATCGTCGGCGTCGGCCTCCTGCTCTTACGCGGCGAGCCCGCGCGGATCCGGTCTCGCGACTCCCGCGAGCGCCCCCCGCTCTACAAGCGACTCCTCCGCGAGCTCTACAGGTAACACATGTCTTCAGAACCAAACGAACGCCGACTCAGACTCCGCGCCGTGCTGAACGCACAGTCCGCCGCGATCCTCGCGGTCTGCCTCCTCCTCGCCGCGGCCGGCGCGGGGCTCGTGTACACGACGCACGTCGACCCCGGCACGGAGACGGAGCGCCGGACGGTCTCCTCGCTGACCGTCGAAAGCGAGTACCGCCACAGCGCGACCGTGACGGAGCCGAACACCGTCTTCGAGACCGGCGCGGTGCTGGACGGCCGCGACACGTACTTCACGCGGATCGCGCCCGAGCTCGACGTGAACGTGACGACGAGCTACGCGGCGTCGACCGCGGAGAACGTCACCGTCCAGCTCGACTCCGCGCTCGTCATCCGCAACGTCGGCGATGAGGGGACCGTCTACTGGCGCGAGACGGAACCGATCGCGTCGGAGACGGCCGCCAACGTCGCGCCCGGCGAGACGGTGGACGCCGCCTTCGAACTCAACAGCACCGCGATCGACGGGCGCGTGGCGTCGATCGAAGAGCAGCTCGGCGCCTCGCCGGGGGAGACGGAGACGTTCGTCACGACCGAGGTGGCCGTCGACGGGTCGATCGGCGGGGTTCCGACCGCGTCGACGCAGACGCTCGACATGACGGTCACGCACGGGGGCGACACCTACTCCGTCTCCGAGCCCGGCGTCCGGTCCGACACAACCGAGCGGACCGAGTCGGTGAGCGTCGAGCGGGAGTACGGCGTGCTCCGGTCGCTCGGGGGTCCCCTCCTCCTGCTCGCGGGGCTCGTCGGCGCCGGCGGCACCGCGTACGCGACGCGGGAGTTCGACCTCGCGCTCACGCCCGCGGAGCGCGCGTACCTCTCGTACCGCGACGACCGCTCCGAGTTCGCGGAGTGGATCACGACGTTCCGCCTCCCCGCGTCGGTCCACGAGCGTCCGACCGCCGAGGCGGGGTCGCTCCGCGACCTCGTCGACTTCGCGATCGACAACGACACCGGCGTCGTGGAGGACCCCGAGACCGGCGCGTTCCACGCCGTCGCCGGGGAGTTCGTCTATACCTATCGCCCGCCCGAGCCGACGGTCGAGGACGGTGACACTGCCGACGAGGACACGGTCGGCGGTGAGGGAGCGATCGGCGATGAGGAGACGGTCGACGACGCGGGAGCGGTCGGCGCCGCCGACTCGATGACGGCCATGACCGAGGGTGCGGACTCGACCGCGGCCGGCGCGGCGCCCGCCGAGGACGGCGACTCGCCGGGCGACGCGGCCGACTCGGAAGACCCGGCCGACGACTGAGCC
>NZ_NEDJ01000142.1 GCF_002114285.1 Halorubrum ezzemoulense DSM 17463 | reverse complement strand
CCGCTGTGTCGGCTTTTTATCTTCGACCTCCGCGAGAGCGTCGCGGAGGTCGTCAAGAGTGGCGGCGTCAAGCGTGGACATACTTGCTAATCACACTCTAACCTAAAGAATATTTAGCTGACAGTATTACTCCTGAGTAGGGACGTATACCCGTTTCAGCGGAACCTTCGCTTGATACTCTGCTTCGATATCCTCGTAATGCTGTAAGAATAAGTCAATAAATTCATCCCGGCCTAGAAGAGCAACTCTCGAACTGGTGCTTTCTGCTGCCTGCTTGGCATCTCTAGTGAAACCTCCAGTGGATACAAAGAGCCCCTTTGCCGAACTACCAAGAGTTCCAACAAACTCTCTCATTTCTGGACCTCCCGTTGTACTTTTACGATGCTTCACTTGCGCCTTGATTAGCGGTTCCTCAAAACCAAGTGCATCTGGATGTGCGACAATATCTACGCCTTGATCAGGTCCAGGGTCAGTTGTGGTTGCGTTGTATCCGATAGCTCTCAGTAGAGCGGCTACTAGTTCCTCGAAATCAAATGGGTCCAATTTCGCAATATGGTCGGAGATGAGTTCCTCCGATGTCGCTTGTACTTCCTCGAAATATGGCGGTGTGTCTTCTTCATCCTCCTCTTGTTCTCGATCAGTGTCTGGTTTGGACTGACCCGTGAGGACCGATTCAATCTTATCGAGATGCTCATCAAGAGAGAATACCGTTAGCGAACTACCGAGAGTGTTCTTGACCGGTGTACTGAACTCGTCACGCGAGATCTCCCCCTGCCAATTCACCGGTCGTATATGTGGATAATCCTCGGAATCTTCCGGAGCAAACCGGTATGAACCTGTGATTTGTCCATAATGATAGGTACGTGAAGATTTGTCGTATGTTAGGATCCGATCATTTCCTTCCATGACATGAGCAAATCGATACAACTGACCAGCGTTAACTGCGATACGGCTTTTCGAATGTTCTGGATACACCTCTCGATATCGACCTTTTACCTCTTCTCTAGAATGGAACTCGGACAACTCACCAAGCCCCTTCCATCCAATTGCTATGAGTGAGTTATCAATAAATAGTTCAATTAATTCATTTTGATTTCCTGCGCGGACCATCCATCCTCGACAATCGGCCATGTGAATGTGATCACAGTGAGTTTTGATAAGTAGTTCCCAAAACTCTGACAGCGAACGTACTGTTCAGAATACTCGGATGCTCTGTTGATATTCTCAACTGTTAAATTTAGAGAGATTATTCAGGTGAGTCTTGGAATCACTGATTTCCAAATTAAAAGAGATTTAATCGGTCAGTGCGGGTCAAATGTCGATGATCATTGTTAGCTCCAAAAAACCTAATACAAATAGAAACAAACTCAATACATAGATGACTACAAAACAAGTTCTTTCCGCTATTCAAGAAATAAATAAACAGAGATTCGAAAATCCAGAAGAGTTCAGATTAGAGATCATCCAACTATTTGCGGAAGCACTTGGATATTCTCTAGAAAATCTTCAATTTGATATGACTCTTCCTCAAGATGATGGCGTGATCCAACCAGACGCAGTAATTGCTGCCGACTTAGAGTCTAAGCCTTACTTAGGAATAGAAGTTGAACTTTATCCTCGAGACGAACAGTATATAGAAACAGACCGGTCTAATATTAAAAATGACGAATACGGGAGGCGACAGCATTCATTTAACAAAGCTACCGAGTTTTTTGAAGCAGGAGTAGAAAGAGTATTAATAATCACCAATAGTCATTTGTATTTTTCATCCGGAGTTGCTGAATCTAATAATGAAGAAGCACAGGGATCTAAACGCAGTGGACACATCGAAATTGGACCAGAAATTTCTCAAAATTCTATTGAAACCTTGGTGGAGGCACTTGGAGCACCAAGTGAAATTCCTCAAGAACCCTTAGACTGGGGGAGCCCAGACGAAGTAAAGATAGATGATACATATTTCACATTGGACATAGACGAATTTCTACAGAGGAGAAAATCGGTGGAAAATGAGGGAGATTCAAACGATAAGGGAGACAAATTTGAAAATTTGTCAGAATATATGCTAAATGGGTTTTCTTGTGTGTCTGTAATTAGAAAGAATGTATATAACAGCATTGGGGAAATTGACCGCGTTGCGGAATATACTGGCAGTGAAGGTAACCCATTTTTCGAAAACCATGATCGGTTAATCATAGTTGAATGTAAATCGAGTGACGATTCAATCGGATCCGGTGAAGTCCGAAAATTTGGTGACAAAATAAAAACGGCGGGATCATCGCTAGGTATTCTGTTTGCTAAGGGAGGAATATCAGGAGATGAAGATGGGAGGTATGCCCGTCGTGCGATACGTAATTTATATCAACGAGAAAATATTATCATGGCAGTAATAAATAATAATGATCTAGATCGTATATCATC
>NZ_NEDJ01000141.1 GCF_002114285.1 Halorubrum ezzemoulense DSM 17463 | reverse complement strand
CGTCTTCGGCCTCACGTAGCAGTTCATCGATTTCTTCCTCAGTCAAGTGATGCTCAATCTCTTTTCGACGTGAGCGCTCCATTACTCTTCTATCAAGCTTAACTAACAAAAGTTTTCATACTCATTAAGGCTCGCCGCCTGCTCCCTTTCTCCGGACGTATCCGGGAGAGGCATCGCCATCGTCACCTGATCAAGGGAGCAAGGTACCATAGTTTTGACCCTTTGACGACCACCGCCAGCGGCAGTTACTGCATCTTCTGAGCGCAAGAACCGCTCTTTGACGCTGTGAAACCGTGAGTTATTGACCCTACCCCGACGCAGTCTTGCGTTCAACAGGGCAAGAAAGCATGTAGGACCGGGGTGGCAAGGCGTCGATTTGGGATTGAATCGGGGCGTATCGGTAGACAAATACCGGATTCTAACACACCCAGAGACGGCTTTATTGAAATCCGTGGTCGCTGATAGTTCGCTGACGCCGTGCTGAATACAGAGCGCGTATCTCACACGGAATCATCTCCCAATTCGAGTAGGCCGGATCGCTCAGTACAGCCTACTCTGAGAGAACCTTACAACACTCCGAGAGCGGTGGGTGGTGACTACGCGCTCGCGGGTGTACCATCGGCATCTCCGCTATCGATGAGCGGGTAGTCGATGTGGACCTCGATGCGGTCGAACGGAACGACGGGTTGAATCGCACCGCTGGGCCCGCCCTCTTCGAGCGTGAGGATCCCCAGTACTTCCAGCTGCTTCAGGTCCGAGTGGACGTCGGACACGTCACGCTCGACGAGACGCGCTGCCTCGCGCATGCTCTCGGGCACCTCTTCCGCGATCGCCCGAATGAGCTCGAGGCGCAGCGGCGTGAGACTGTCGACGAAGTCGTCGTAGGTGCCGAACTGGAGCGTTGCTGTTCCATCCTGATCGTCGAGATTGTCGGCCTCGACGTCTTGGACGAACTGGAGCGCGTCCTGACGGAGCTGTTCTCGGTCATCGACGGTGATGTGGAGTGTGGTCATGGTCGGGGTGTGTCGGGTGGTGTTCGATCAGTGCGGCCGGGGCGGATCGCCGCCGACGGCGTCCCAGTACTCGTCCGCGCTCGCCCAGAACTCGACAAGCCGGTCCTCCATTCCGGGGAACTCGACGTCGTCGAGGTCACCGGCTGCGGTGTGGTGTTCGTGGCCCTTCGTGTCCTCGTGGGAGTTGTCGTATCGGACGAGCGTGAGGTCGTCGAGAGTGCCCAGATGGAGCGTGTACTTCCAGCCCGAGGGGTACGTCTCGGTGTCGTCGGTCGGCCGAAGCACGACGTTCTCGACGAGACCGGCCTCGATGTGGGTGTACTGGAACAGCGGTTTCCGGGCCATCTCTCATCTGTTGGGACACCGGCCAACGCTATAAGCGTTGGGCAGAAGTCCAACACTGAACACAAACCGCTCGAGGTTCGCCACCACGGTCCGATCGACGCTACGGGCCATCTCATTACTGGGTAGGGGGCGGCGACCCCACACCGCTCCCGAAACCCAATCTTCCCAGAGGGGATGCCACAGTATCAATCGTTGCTAAGACACAGTAATGCTATTTCGACTGTGTGAAACCACCTGCTCGGGCGTAAGCCAGACACGGGTTGCTCGCTTTGAGTTTCCGAATCCGCCGATTCGCTCATCTATTTAAGTAGCTCGTAGCGCTAATTGCGCCGCTTAGCCATTTGAGCTTCCGACTTCATTAACAAACTCGGAAACTCAAACTAGCATGGGTAGCTCGACGTACACCGCCTTCGAAATGAAGACCCCGTTATCGAGGTGAAATTGGACCTGAAGATGCTGAAATCTCTTTTTTAGACATATTACCGTCTGAAACAGCTGGTCACTGAAGAGTGCTTACCCGGCCAACAACTAACAATACGGTAGGAAAACAACAGGTATGGAACATCTCGACGGTGGTCGGGTCCGGAGGCACCTCTTCGGTGACCGTCTTCCTCGTTGGGCTGTTATCGGTTCTGTTGTCGGTCTCTTGGGTCTCGCGTCTGTCGCGTTCCTCCTCGGTGTGGGTGTTCGCCTCTATGATTTCTGGGGCTGGCTTGTGATCGTTCCGGGAACTGCCGTCATTGCGGGGATCTTCGGTGCGGGCTTAGTCCCAACCGTCGGCACACTCTGGCTGATTAGCCTCTGGGGGTACGCCTTTCCACCACTCGTCGGTTATCTCTCTGGTGAGTGGATGGGGGCAGGCCGGTACACCTCGCCGAGAATGCTGGGGTTTGCATACGGATCTGCCCGCGCCGAATTACTTGGAGGACTCGAAACAAGTGTTAATTTTGGGCTGGCGCTTGCGGTCATCGTCGGAACAACCGGCTACGTTGTGGGGTCCGTCGTCAGATGGATAGCGATGCGCATGCGGTCGGCTTGATTACTGAACAGCCTGTACGGATAGAACCCAGCTCAGATATGTCACTTTCTGAGGATTTCAACAAGCCCGGATCTCCCTATTAGATGGTGATGCTAGAGGTTCAGATAAATAATAATATATCTTTGTCT
>NZ_NEDJ01000140.1 GCF_002114285.1 Halorubrum ezzemoulense DSM 17463 | reverse complement strand
ATCAACTCATCGAAACGGAAGAACCGGAACAGCGAAAGACCGAGAGTGAACGTGTGTTAGAGTAGGTATTTACGCTGACCGAATCGATATATATCGATTTCGTCACTGCGACGTGCCACGTTCGCGCTCTGTATCCAGCACAATCTCGACGAACTATCAGCGACCGCGAATTTCAATCACGCCGTTTCTGGATGTGTTCGAATCTGCGACTGTCGACTGTTTTTAGCGACACTCTGGCTTGTCTCGTTCTGTGGGCTCGCCGCTCGCTGCGGTCGCGACTGCGGTCGTTCTGGCGATGGGCTGTTCGTCGTTGACGCCAATAAAAAGGATCTCAACTGAGTCTCCCGGCTCCATCGGGCGGTCACCGCTGAAATCGATCGGATACCTGTTTTCGACCCGGAAGAAAGGCTCGTCATCGCCGCGAGCGATGTCGTTCTGGTTCGACTCGACGTACTGCTCACCAACATCTGCCACATCGGTCCCGGTTCCCCCCGCTTGATACCGGTTGTGAGCCATCCGGATCGTCAGTGTCTCACCGACGCCGAAATCGCCGGTACAGAACTCCCCGACATCGCCGTCGTGGAACGTCTGAGCGGTGTCCGCGTCGAAGCGGTTGGGATTCAGGAACCGAACCTGACCGCCCTCGCCGTCGCTACCCTCCCAGCTGACCAGTATCGAACCGACCTCGTCGCCTTGGAAGGTCGGCCCTGCGACGTAGGGCACTCGAACGACGTCAATGTCTCCGCGGGGGGGATTGCTGTTACCATTGTTCCACCCGCCCCACGATCGGTGTTCGGGCCCGAGCGTCACCTCCGTGTCGCCGAACCCGCGCAGTTGCTGCGGCTCTGGGAGCTCGCTCTCGAAGTCAAAAATAACGACGCTGATGGTAGCAGCGAGTATTACCACGATGGCGACCATAAGAATCGTGGCAACGACGGTCGTAACGCCGCGGTCACGGCTACCGTCCATCGCTCACTCCGGCGCAGGCGACCAGACTGCCACTCATACCAATACAACGGCCTGTTCCGGGGGTATACATTTCGATCCACATATCAATTCTAATATTAGTCATCACTGTCTAGTCACACGCCACATGAGAGTGGGAAATACGCGCTCTATTCAGTATGCCCTGTTGAGATCCTCATGAACTGGAAAATATCGCGTGCTCAATGGAGGGAATGTAGTGACCGGCCCGCGCATTGAACGCTTAGCAGCGTCACCAAGTGACGTACAGGTTGCGGGCCGTCACATCCTCATTCGTTTGGTGAGTGTAATGCGCCTGTCGATGGCGTTCAATTATAGCGGATATCCACTCAGCGGCGAGTGGGTTAAGCTACGCCGCGCGTTTCAGTATCTGTGGGACCACAACGACCTCGAGACCGGCGAGTACGAGTACGAACAGACGCGCTACGCCACTAAACACGGTAAACCCGATTACAGCGATAATCGCGGCGTTGATGAACGGAATTCCGTAGTGAAACACCGGTCGTTCGAGTACAGAGGGCATCAGTTTAATCTGTAACAGATCACGAATAAATGTTTATAAGAAGCAACGAGGGTAACTGCGGCGTCGGATCTGTCTCTTACGGGAGTACAAGGAGAAAGTCTCGCGCTTCAGCGCGAGGCGGATGTCAATCGTGACTCCTATTGCTGTAGTTCGCTCTTCGGAAGCAGATTGTTGGTCGGGTAGAGCTGTCGCTGTGAAAGCGTAGCGGGCAAGGGTGACGCGAACGCGTCACCCGAACGCAATGTTCCCATTCGAATTGCTGAGTTCAGAGGCGAGCGCCGCGAACCTGCTGGAGCAGGTTCGCTGGCGTGAGGGCCTCAGTTGCCCGCGCTGCCGGTCTGAGTCGGTGATCAAACACGGCAGCTATCGAGAGTATCAACGGTATCTCTGTAAGGATTGCGACCGCACGTTCAACGACAAGACCGGCACGATCTTCGCGCACGCGAAGATCGGCCTCGACAAGCTGTTGTTCGTGTTCTACTCGTTCCTCCGGTTCAACACGAGTATCCGCCAGCTAGACGCTGAAATTGACGTTTCGTATCGCTCGCTCTGCCGGCGCGTCGAGCAGTTCGCCAGAACGCTCGACGCGCCAGACATCTCTCTCGTTGGCCCGGTTGAGATCGACGAGTTCTACGTCTCTGCCGGGAAGAAAGGCCGCGAGCGCGACCGAGAGTCGCGCTCGCGTGCCCTCTCGAAACGCGGACGGGGAACGTATGAAGGGGACAAACCGCCAGTGTTCACGCTCGTTGATCGCGGCAGCGGTCAGCGATACGTCGTCCCAGCGAAATCCGCCGACGAAACGACGGTGCGACTCCTTCTCGACAACCACGAGAAGGAGTCGCTGACTGTCTATACTGACGGATTTCGGGCCTACGATCCACTCGACGATGACGAGAGCTTCCACCGAGAAGCAGTAATTCACGGTGACGGCGAGTACGTTGATGGAGACGCACACGTGAACACGTGCGAGAGCCACGCGTCGCTGGCGCGACGGTGGCTCTCGCCGCATCGAGGCGTCTCAAAGGACAAACTGACAGCGTATCTCATAGTGTTTAATTCGAATCTTTACCGGTGAGATACGGCCAGATGTTCGGTTCGGTGATCGCGCTTAGTCCTCGCAGAATGTAATCTTTCAGCGTCGAGAGATCTGGCATAAGGCGGTACTTGAACCA
>NZ_NEDJ01000013.1 GCF_002114285.1 Halorubrum ezzemoulense DSM 17463 | reverse complement strand
ATAATAATCTGTAAAATGGGGGGTTGACTCTCTGAAACAGTCATTTTCAGGGGTTTGAATGGGATAGGGGGGTTAAATTCTCTTAAGCGACGGATATCGACCCAATCCCTATGGGTCTAATATGGCTTTTTAGTTAAGTCCCAATTTTGAGACATATAATAAAACTGAGATTCACATTTGTCCAAAAATATCCAAAGAAAATGAACAAATATTTATACCTGTAGCTCAAACTATATGATGAGGGTAATTCACTACCCTTTCCCTGAAATAAGGGAAAAAACAAGCCGCCTTCTCTTCCTTTTCCACCATGTTAGGAAGGGGCGTCTTTTTCTGTTTTGGTAACGTTTCTCACGAAAGCCATTTATTGAGTATGCTACAAGCCGCAAATAGATATGAGTGATTTAGAAGAAGCAGTTAAAGAAAATAAGGAGGATCTTCGGGTAGTGGCTAATGCTGATTGTTCTGCTTCATGGATCGCTAAAGAGCTTCTACAGTCGTTTGATTTGGATACGTCCCAAACTACTACTGAACCCAAAGAATCGCTAGAGAGTCCGACAGAGCCGACAGAGAAACAAGCAGAGGGTAGTGTCTTTGCTTACTAGTTGTCGGTAAGCTCTTTCAATACTTCTTCTTTGAGTTGATTAACTACTTCATCATTCATATTATCCAGAGAGATTTCTTCTTCCCCGTCTAACTCTCCTTTTGCTTGATACATATCCTCTTCAATTTCTTGTTTAGTGCTATGAGCTTCGGGAGAGAACACATTACCACAGATACTACAGGCTACATCATTAGGACCGAGAGAGTGACCACAAACGTCGCATGACATAGGAGTAAGAGAGGATTCTTCTTCGGGTTCAGCATATCCGGCGGAAACCTCTGCTTTGTGTATCCATTCATCGTCAGACAAATGTTTGTAAGTAGTTCGCATAACGTCCGAAGAATCACCGTGATGAATTAACCACTTTATTACGTCGTCATCCATATCGTAATCTCTCCTACAGATAGAAACGAAATTATGCCGAAAGAAGTGTGGTTTCGCGGGTTTATCGATCTCTGCTTCATCCATGATTTTGTGAGTCGTATATCGGATAGTTTCCGACGTAACGGGTTCAGTTGGATCTATCTTCCCCCTATATCCCGGCTTTTGAGTGATAACATAGTTATCCGCCTTTGGTTCAGGGTGATACTGCTTCCAGTCTCTTAGTGCGCCGGTCGCACCGAGTAATGGTCTAAACTCTCCTACCTCTCCCGCGCCTTTGGTTCCCTCTGCTTCGGGATTAACTCGGTATCTACCCGATGCACCTTCTTCTAGTCTAATATCTTTCCAGCGTAATGTTCTCAAAGCCGTGTTTCTCATACCTGTATATAGTAATAAATGAAGAATAGCATTATCACGACTAGAATCAACTGCTTCTTTCAATTCTTCTATTTCCTCTCGGTTCAGAATATCTGACGGATCGATACCTTCCCCGTCCGGTTCATATGCCGATACTTCTTCGGGTTCTATATGTTCTAAGTCGTGAAATCTGATAAGCCGTCTTACAGCATATTGGTAATTTCTGACTGTAGTTTTTGATAACCCGTCTTTTTTGTGCATATTCATCATTACCTGATTGATTTCGTCCGAAGAAGCTTCCATTAAAGGAGAGTCCATACGCTTTGAGGTAGTGATTAACCTCTCAAGCCATGCTGATAGTGTTGCTACGGTTCTGTAGGACTCTCCCGAAGGTTTGGATGCACTAAGGTTCTCTTCATCGTAAGCTTCTATTAGTTCAGTAATCCCGTTTCTATCGATTTCAGGGATAGGACCGTATCCTCTCCCGTGATTTCGTTTTAATCTTCTTTGCTCATTCTGTAACCGCCCGCGTTTGGTGTTAGCCATGAATCACGCTTCTACCCGGATATTGAAAAAGATTGTTCCAAACCAATTCTGTGTAAAGGCGCAGTTCGGGCAGATCATCAACATGTACCAGCGCGCCCGCGCCTCCTCCGCGCGGATCTTCGGGCTGATGGACGAGCCGTCGCGGCTCGCCGAGGACCCGGGCGCGGAGGACCTGACGGTCGGCGACGGCGACGTGGTGTACGACGACGTCTCCTTCGGCTACGACGACGAGACGATCGTCGAGGACGTCGACTTCGCCGTCGAGGGCGGCGAGACGCTCGCGCTGGTCGGCCCGACCGGCGCGGGGAAGTCGACCGTGCTCAAGCTGCTCCTCCGGATGTACGACGTCGACGAGGGGTCGATCGAGATCGACGGACAGGACGTCCGCGACGTGACGCTCAAGTCGCTCCGTCGCTCGATCGGCTACGTCGGGCAGTCCTCGTACCTGTTCTACGGGACGGTCCGCGAGAACATCACCTACGGTACCTTCGACGCCACCGACGAGGAGGTCCGCGAGGCCGCCGAGGCCGCCGAGGCGCACGAGTTCATCCAGAACCTCCCCGACGGCTACGACACCATGGTCGGCGAGCGCGGCGTGAAGCTCTCCGGCGGGCAGCGCCAGCGCGTCACCATCGCGCGGGCGGTGCTCAAGGACCCGGACATCCTCATCCTCGACGAGGCGACCTCGGACGTCGACACGGAGACGGAGATGCTGATCCAGCGCTCGCTCGACCGGCTCACCGAGGAGCGGACGACGTTCGCGATCGCCCACCGGCTCTCGACGATCAAGGACGCAGACACGATCCTCGTGTTGGAGGGCGGGCAGATCGCCGAGCGGGGGACGCACGACGAGCTGCTCGACAACGACGGGCTGTACGCGCACCTCTGGGGCGTTCAGGCGGGCGAGATCGACGAGCTCCCGCAGGAGTTCATCGACCGCGCGCAGGAGCGCACGGCGCGGATAGTCGAAGAGGCCGATACCGACGACGACTGATCGGGGCCGCGCGCCGAGCGGAACGGGGCGGGGCTCGACCGAAGAGTCACCGCGGAAGCCGCGTCCACTCGTCGGCGGCCGCCTCCGGGGACGCGTCGGCGTGCCCGAGCGCATCGAGAACGGCCTCGCGGACCTCCGACGGATCCCGAAACTGCGTCTCCTCGCGCCCTTCGAGCAGCCCGTCGAGCCGCGCTGTCCTCGTCGGCGTCTCCAACGTCGCGGCGCCGTACTGCTCTATCAACTCCGCCGCGGTCACCGGATAGCGGTGTTCGCGGAGCGCCCGCTTCAGCGGGCCGAACGTCACGGCCGGAGCCGAGTCGCGTGTCCCCGTGTCGCGATCCGCGTTGTCACCGCTCATGGAGCCGCGATCCGCGGGAAGCGTCATAATACCCCGGGAGCGGCCGCGGGGCGAGCGCCCATGTCTCGCGAGCGGTCGACCGCCCCTGCGCCGCGGCGACCACCAGACGCCGGCGGTGACCACTCGGCATCGGCGATGACCGCCGGCTATACGACGCCGGCCACCGAGGCGTCGGTATGCGCCTCAGCGAGGTCACGTGGACCGACGTTCGCGACGCCGACATCGACGTCGCGTTCCTCCCGGTCGGCAGCACGGAACAGCACGGGCCGCACGCCCCGCTCGGCACCGACGCGCTGAACGCCGTCGCGGTCGCAGAGGCGAGCGCGGACGCCTACGAGGAGACGGGAACGGACGACGAGGGGTCGGGCGGCGAGCCGGGAGCGGACCGCGGGGAGGTCGCGGTCGCGCCGCCGATCCCGGTCGGCGTCGCGGAGGAGCACCGCGCCTTCGACGGGACGATGTGGGTTTCCCCGGAGACGTTCCGGGCGTACGTCCGGGAGTCCGCGGAGTCGCTGGTCTCGCACGGGGTCGACCGCGTCGTGTTCGTCAACGGGCACGGGGGGAACGTCGAGGCGCTGGCGGAGGTCGCCCACCGCTTCTCGCGCGACGACGCCCACGCGGGGTACGGGGTGGCGTTCACGTGGTTCGAGTCGGTCGGCGACCACGCGAGCGACATGGGTCACGCTGGCCCGCTGGAGACGGCGCTGCTGCGCGCGACGAATCCGGACTTGGTCCGCGAGGAGCGGGTCGACGATGCGAGCGCGGGCGCCGCCGACCGGTGGGGCGAGTGGGTGTCTGGGGTGAACCTCGCGCACGACTCTGCCGAGTTCACCGACAACGGCGTCGTCGGCGACCCGCGGGAGGGCGACGCCGAGCGGGGCGCGGTCCTGCTCGACCGCGCGAGCGCGGCGCTCGCGGCGCTGGCGGAAGCGGTCGCTGACCGGAAGTCGACGTAGGGCGCGGCCGGAGGGTTACTCCTCGTCCGCCGCGTCCTGAAGCGCCCCGCGGATCGCGGGGACGGTGCCGGTGAGGGAGGCGACCTCGTCGGCGGCGCTCTCGATGTCGCCGACGAGCGATTCGAGCTCCTCGATCTCCGCTTTCAGGTCGGCGGCGTCCTCGAAGGCGTCGGCGCGCTCGCCGAGGACGTACGCCTTCTTCGCCGAGCGGACGCTGTCGACGGCGTCGCCGGCGTCGAGCGCGGATTTCAGTCCGTTGAGCGCGCCGAGGACGTTGTCCGCGTCCGTCTCCCACACCGCGTCCGGGTCCGGGAGTTCCTCGCGCGCCGCGGCGAGGTGATCTTCGACCTCCGCGCGGGTCTCCGCGGCCGCCTCGCCGAACAGGTCGTCGTCATCGAACGTGGACTGGCCCATACCGGACCTGTCTCGCCCGCGCCTTTTAAAAACGCGCCCGAAAGCGGAAGTGAAACCGACGGAGAGGACGGGTCGAGTGCCGGATCGGGCGGGTCTCGCGTTCAGTTTCGGTCGGCCGGCGGGCTCAGATGCGAACGAGCAGCTCGACAGCGATCAGCGTCACGAGGAGGACGAGAAGGCCAGCGAGGACCGCGAGCGTCCGGAGCTGATCGAGCACCGCGTCCGTCCCGGGCGTCGCCGCGAGGAGGGCGGGACGGTCGCGGAGACCGGACTCGCCGTCCGGGTCCGAGTCGCCGCTCGGGGAGCCGCCGGCGGGCGGGCCGGCGTCGGTCCGCGAGTTCGGGTCCGACACGGGCGGGGGTTCGATCCGAATCCTCGTTAAACCGACTATGAGGCCACAATACCGGTATTGAGCGTTACGGAGATCGGTCTCGGTTCCACGACGCCTCCTCGAAGTCGACGATCCGCTCGCGGCGGTCAAGCGCGTCGATCCGGGCGAGTTCCTCGTCCGTCAGGTCGATCTCACGGGCCGCCCAGTTGTCCTCGACGTGGCCGAAGTCGGCCGCCTTCGGGATCGGCGCGACGCGCTCCTTCGAGAGCAGCCACGCGAGGCTCACCTGGGCCGGGGTCGCGTTGTGGGCCGCGGCTATCTCTCGGAGGGCGTCGACCTCGGCGACGCGGTTGCGCGCGATCGGCGAGTAGGCGACGAGCCAGTGGTCGTGTTCGACGGCGTACTCGCGGAGCCGCTCCTGTTGAAGCAGGGGGTGACACTCCACCTGGTGGGCGAACACGTCGTGGTCGAGGCGGTCGAGCGCCTCGTCGAGTTCGTCGGGCTCGAAGTTCGAGAGCCCGATCCGATCTATCACCCCGTCGTCGACGAGGTCGTCGAGCGCGGGCAGCGTCTCCGCGGGCTCGTAGGTGTTGATCGGCCAGTGGACGTACAGCAGGTCGATCGAGTCGACACCGAGCCGGTCGCGGCTGGCGCGGGCGGTCTCGACCGCGTCGTCGTACGAGAGGTTGTCCGTCGAGAGCTTCGTCGCGACGAACAGGTCCTCGCGGTCGCGGTCGCTCCGGCCGATCCCGTCGCCGACCGAGGCCTCGTTGTCGTACCCCTGGGCGGTGTCGACGTGGCGGTAGCCGGTCTCGATCGCGTGGGCGACGCCGGCCGCGCACTCCTCGCCGGCGGCCAGCTTGTACGTCCCGTATCCGAGTCTGTCGAAGGCGGTCACCATGCGCGTCCGTGCGGGCGGCGACGCCCTCAACGTACCGGTCCCGGCGGATCGGGGTGTCAGGCCCGGCGGCCTCGCGCACGTGCTCGCTTTCCGCTCGCCGAGCCGCCGGTACCGCCCGACTCGACCGCGAGCAGAGTATCACTGGTAATATTCGGGGAGGAGTTATTATGACGATAGGATCTCTGCCGTTCGGTATACATGCAAGAGGGATCGGCCTCGGGCGTCCGATCGAGCTACGGTGCGAAGCTCGCTCTGTCGCTGATCGGGGTCATGGCGGTCTCAGTTTCGTACGGAGTCATCGTCTATCTACGCGCGGAGGGGACCGGCGCCGCGGGCGCCGAAGTGCGCTCCGGACTGGTCGGGATGACGCTGTTGACGGTGATCGGGCTCGCGCTCATCGGCGTCACCGTCGGCTCGAACACGGTCATCTCCCTGCGGCAACTGACTGACAAGGCCGAGCGGATGGCCGAGGGAGAGCTCGACGTGCGTCTCGACACCGGGCGAACCGACGAGATCGGGCGGCTGTTCCACGCGTTCGACGAGATGCGCGGTTCGCTGCGCTCGGAGATCTCCGACGCCGAAGCGGCCCGCGAGGAGGCGGAACGAGCGCGACGGGAGGCCGACACGCGCGCCGAGACGGTCGAACACAAGGCGACCGAGTACGAGTCCGCCATGCGCGCGCTCGCCGACGGCGACCTGACGCGCCGGGTCGACCCCGAGAGCGACAACGAGGCGATGGCGCGGGTGGGCGCCGCGTTCAACGAGATGGCCGACGAGCTGGAGGGGACGGTCGCGTCCGTCGCGACCGTCGCCGAGGACACCGCCGACGTGGCCGGGACCGTCGACGACCGCACGGAGGACCTGCGGGCGACGACAGGGACCGTGAGCGAGGCGGTCGAGGAGATCGCCGAGGGCGCGCGCACCCAGCGCGACGACCTGCGGGCGGCGACCGACGAGGCCGAGAACCTCGCGTCCTCGGCCGAGGAGGTCGCCTCCACCGTCACCGACGTGGCGGAGACCGCGGAACACGCGGCGGAGGTCGGCGACGAGGGTCGCGAGGCCGCCGAGGAGGCGCTCGCGGAGATGGACGCGGTCGAGGAGACGACCGCGGAGACGACCGCGGAGGTCGGGGCGCTCGCCGCGGGGGTCGAGGAGATCGGCGAGGTGGGCGACACCATCTCGGGGATCGCCGAGCAGACGAACCTGCTCGCGCTGAACGCCTCCATCGAGGCGGCCCGCTCCGGGGCCGACGGCGCCGGCTTCGCGGTCGTCGCCGAGGAGGTGAAGGCGCTGGCCGAGGAGACCCAGGAGTCGGCGAGCGAGATCGAGGCCCGGATCCGCTCCGTCCAGGAGCGCGCGGAGACGGGCGCCGACGCGATGGCGCGCACGGAACAGCGGATCTCGGCCGGCGTCGACACGGTCGAGACCTCGATCGACGCCCTCGAACGCCTCGCGGAGGCCTCCGAGCGCACCGACGCGAGCATGACCGAGATCACCCGGACGACGGAGACGCAGGCCGACTCCGTCGACGCGGTGGTCGGCCACGTCGAGGACGTCTCCGCGATCAGCGCGCAGACGGCCAGCGCGGCCGGCGACGTCACCGGTGCGGTCGACGAGCAGGAGCGGACTCTCGGGGCGGTCGAGACCGCGGCCGGGTCGCTCTCCGACCGGGCGCTCGCGCTGCGCGACGCGGTCGACGACTTCGAGTTCGCGGCCGGCGACGGTCTCGGCGCCGCGGGCGACGGGACGGGCCGCGGCGCGGCGGCCGACGGCGCCACCGCCGTCCCCGACGGGGGAGGCGACGGCGACGGGAGCGAGTTTGACTTCTCGCGCGGCGGGGGCGACGACGCGCCCGCCGGGGAGGGGGTGAACTGAGATGCTCGTCGACACCACCGTCTGGGCGTGGATCGGCGCGCTCGCGATGGGCGCCGGAACGGTTCCCCCGCTGTGGGCGTGGCTCTCCGGATCGTCGGCGACCGACGAGTCGCACGGCGTCTACTACGGGACCCTCGCCGGCGTCACCGGCGTCGCGGCGCTCGCGTACCTCGCGATGGCGCTCGGCGTCGGCACGCTGTCGACGGCGGCCGGCGAGCTGGAGGTCGTCCGGTACGTCGACTGGCTCGTGACCACGCCGCTCATACTCCTCTACCTCGGGCTGCTCGCCCGCCCGTCCCGACGGGTGCTCACCGGGCTGATCGGCGTCGACGTGGTGGTCATCGCCGGCGGGGTCACCGCCGCCGCCACCGGCGGAGCGGTGTCGTGGGCCGCCTTCGCCGTCGGCGGAGCCGCGTACCTCGCGCTCGTCTACGGGCTGCTCGTCGCGCTCCCGCGGTCGGCATCGGCGGAGGGCGACCGGGTCCGCGCCGTCTTCGGCACGCTGCGGAACATCACCGTGGTGCTGTGGACGCTGTACCCGGTCGTGTGGCTGCTCGCGCCCACCGGTTTCGGCCTGCTGACGCCCGCGACGGAGATGCTCGTGTTCGTCTACCTCGACATCGTCTCGAAGGTCGGCTTCGTCGTCATCGCGGTCGCGGGCGCGGACGCGCTCGACCGCCTCGGCGCCGGTGAGTTCGCCGCCGCCGACTCGGCGGCAGAAGAGCGGACGGCCGCCCTCGGCGACGACTGAGCCGCGGAGATTTTTTGCGTTACCCGTCGTCCGCGACGAGGTCCTCGTAGCGCGCGCCGGTCTGTTTCAGCGTCTCGGTCGAGTAGAGTCGCTCGTGGTCGAACGGGAGGTGGTCGGTCGCCAGCTCGTCGATCTTCGCGTCGACCGCCTCCGCCTCCCGACCGTGGATCATCGTGAACAGGTTGTACTCCCAGTCCTGGTCGGGGCGACGCGGGCGGTGGTAACAGAGCGTGACGTACGGGAGGCTGCCGACCGCCTCGCCGCGCTCGTCGAGCTCCTCGTCCGGCACGTCCCAAACCACCATACAGTTGTTCGTGAAGCCGGTGACGACGTGGTTGACGACGCAACCGATCCGCTTGATACAGCCGTCGGCGAGGAGGCGCTCGACCGCCGCGAGCACGTCGTCGACGGGCGCGTCGATCTCGTTCGCCACGTCGGCGTAGGGGGTCGCGGACAGCGGGAAGCCGTCCTGGATCGCCAAGAGGAGGTCCGCTTCGAGCGGGCTCAGGTCGCCGCGCGCGTCCTCGGAGATGCGGGTGGCGGAGACGTCGGTGTGGTCGAGCGACTCCCGCGCGAACCGGTCGGCGTTGACTACGGGGAACTCAAGGTCGATGTAGTAGTCCGTGAGCATCGGGAGCGCGAGCACCTCGCAGCCGGTTTGCTCCTCGATCTCCGCGAGGATCTCGTCGCGCTTCTCGCGGGAGCCCGCGGTGACGACGAACCACTGGTTCCACTCGTGGTCGCGGCGGTAGTTGTGGTTCACCTGCCGGTACCCGTTGATCACCTCGGCGACCTCGTCGAACCGGTCGTCCGGCGCGCGCACCGCCGCGAGCGTCGACGAGCCGATGACCGGCGGGTTGAGCACCGCACCGAACCGGCGGAACACGCCGCGCTCGCGGAGGTCGCGGACGCGGTCGAGGAGGTCGTCGGCGTCGACCGCGAGGCCCGTCTCGGCCGCGATCTCGCGGGCGACCCGCTCGAACGGACGGCGTTCGGCGGGGAAGCCGCTCTGGTACTCGTCGATGAGGGCCGCGTCGACCGCGTCGAGGTCGGCCCGCCAGTCGGCGTCCAAACTCATTGGAAACGCTTGGGGCGGAGTGTACGTACGGGTTTCGGAGGGCGCCGACCGTCAGGGGGACACCACGTTCGGGGCGGAGCGTCGGTCGGGGTGGAGCGTCGGTCGTCGGCGGGGGGCCTCGCCGGGCGTCGCGACGGTGATTCAGTCGTCGGCGGGGGCCTCGCCGGGCGTCGGCGCGAACGCCCGGGCGCTCTTCTCCAACTGCGCCGTCGAGCAGCCGCCGACGGTCGCGGCCTGTTCGAGCGTCAGCGTGCGGGACCGATACAGCGTGAGCGCGGTGGCGACGGATTTGGACGTCATCGGGTACGATCGCTAACTATCTGGACAAGCATATAACTCTAACGCTATTTTGACTCCGATACGGCACACTTACAGAGCAAGATTAGTTTTTATTCATATATTTTCTCACAGAACAAGACATTCGTTCATTTGTACTGTGTGAGTAAGTACCACAGATCGGGCGAGAGCGGTCGCGCCGTCCCGGCTCATCGCTCGCGCGCGGTGTTGCCGCGTCGAGTCGGAGGGCGGAGGCGGTCCTTCTCGTTCCCGCGGTGCGGGAGTCGAACGGGGGACTTTTCGTGCGAGAAGCCTAACGGAGCGTATGGCTCAGGCGACTCAGGAGTTCGGCGACTGGCCCCTCAAGCGGCTGATGACCGAGGTCTGCGGCTCCGGCCACAAGTCGGCCGACGACCTGACGCGCGCGCAGGCGACCGAGGCGTTCGAGCGCATCCTCGCGGGCGAGCCCGACCCGACGACGCTCGGGGCGTTCTGGCTCTCAAACCGCTGGAAGCGGAACACGGCCGAGGAGCTCGGCGCGTACGTCGACGTGATGTGCGACCGCGTCGAGTACGCCGAACCCGACGCCGACCCCGTCGACTGCGGCGCGAACTACGACGGGAAGGGACGGACGGCGATCCTCGGCGTCGCGGCGGGCGCGGTCGCGGCCGCCGCGGGCACTCCCGTCGTCGTCCACTCGGGCGACCGCGTGCCCACGCAGAAGCAGGACGCGTACAAACACGTCCTCGACGAGCTCGGCGTCCACACGGAGCTGACCCCCGCCGACTCAGCCGACATGGTCGACGAGACCGGCTTCGGCTTCTACTACCAGCCCGCGTTCAACCCCGCCATCGACGACCTGTTCGACCGGCGCGACCAGATGGGCGTCCGGTCGTTCGTCAACACCGTCGAGACGCTGGCGAACCCCGCCGGCGCGTCCGTCCACCTCGGCTCCTTCTACCACCTCGCGTTCGCGAAGAAGGTGGTCGACACGTTCGTCGAAAGCGAGTTCCACGACCTCGACCGCGTCCTGATGTTCCAGGGCATGGAGGGGTACGACGACGTACGCCCCGGCTACACCAAGGTCGCCGAGTGGGACGCGTCGGGCGACGACGGCGAGGGCAGCGAGGGCGCGTCCTTCGACGACTTCGAGATCGAGACCGCGGAGTACGGGATGGACCTCGAGGAAGACGACCTCGCGGTCGACGACGTCGCGACCGACTCCGCCGCGATCACCGAGGAGGTACTGGCGGGCGAGCGAGACGGCGCCTTCGCGGACGCGGTCGCGGTCAACGCCGCGCTTCGGATCTACGCCGGCGGCGACGCCGACTCCATCGAGGAGGGTCTCGACGCCGCCCGCGAGGCCATCGACGACGGCTCCGCGCACGACGTGCTCGAAGCGATGCGGGAGTTCTGAAGGGGCGCGACGCGGGCGTTACAGTTCGCGGGCGGGCGCCGGGGGCATCGCCCGCTTGTGGGCGCTGCGCTCGTGGAGGTCGACCACGCGGGCGACGGCCTCTTCGGGCACGTCGAGTTCGCTGACCGTCGCCGACCGCGAGAGTCCGCCGTCGACGTGGACCGCGAGGATGGCGTCGACGGTGTCGTAGTCGAGCCCCATCTCCTCGGCGTCGGTCTGGCCCTCCCACATCCCCGCGGTCGGCTCCTGCATCACGAGGTCGCGGGGGACGCCGACGTGGGCGGCCAGCTGGCGCACCTGCTGTTTGTAGAGGTTGCCGATGGGGTTACAGTCGACCGCCTGGTCGCCGTACTTCGTGTAGTAGCCGGTCATCGCCTCGGCGCGGTTCCCGGTGCCGAGGACGACCCGGTTCTCGGCGTTAGCGACGAAGTAGTTCAACACGGCGCGGGTGCGGACGTAGACGTTCCCGGCCGCCATCTGGTCCGTCGCGGCCTCCGGGACCGCGTCGAAGAAGGCCTCCGCGATCGGCTGGATCTCGATCACGTCGTACTCGACGCCGAGGTCGTGGGCGACGCGCTCCGCGTCGCTCATCACGTCCGCGTCGTTCACCGCCGAGGGCATCGTGAGGCCGTGGAGGCCGTCCTCGCCGAGCGCCTCGACCGCGAGGTGGGCGGTGAGCGTCGAGTCGATACCGCCCGAGAGGCCGAGGACCGCCCCCTCGGCGCCCGCGTCGTCGACGACGTCGCGGATGAACGAGACGATGCGCTCGCGGGTCGCCGCAAGTTCGTCGTCCGAGAGGCGGAGATCGAGCGGGGGGTCGTCCGACAGCAACACCGACTGCTCCGATGCGTGGCTCATACGTCTATTGAGGGGCCGCAGCGATTAATACCTCCGCGTTGGCCCCGTGAACTGGACGCGTGTCGGGTTCTGTCCGGTCGCCGGCGGACGCCCGGAGGGGTCGCCTACAACAGCCCCTCGCGCTCGGCGAGCAGGAGCCCTTCGAGCGTCGCGTCGTTCGTCGGGGGCTCCCGGGCGATGTCCAGCGCCTCGTCGACCGGGACCGCTCGCGGCGCGAGGAACTCGTTGCTGTCGTGGTCGACGTCGACCGGCTCCAACCCCTCGGCGAACACGTAGCCGCGCGTGTGGCGCAACACGCCCGTCGAACACCACACCTCCTGGAGCAGCGACGTCGAGGACGGCGCAAAGCCGGTCTCCTCGGCGAGTTCGCGCGCACCGGCCTCGGTGTAGGACTCGCCGGACTCGACGATTCCGGCCGGGAGCTCCAGTTGCGTGTTCCGCACGGTGGGCCGGTACTGCTCGACGAACAGCACCCGGTCGTCGGCGACCGCGACGATCACCGTCGCGGGCGACAGCTCCGCCCAGTAGTACTTCTTCTCCGTGCCGTCGGGCTGCTCGACGCGGTCGTAACCGCCGACGAACCACCCCTCGTCGTACTCGACGACGACCTCCTCCACCGGCCACTCGGGCTCGCCCGGCAGCGAGTGGTTGCGCCCGTCGGAGAACGCGGGGAGCTCGCGGAGGTCGGCGGCCGGCGCGTCGGCGCCGGCGGGTCCCTCGTCCGCGCCGGGCGCCCCGTCTTCGTCCGTCACGGGCGAACCACCTCGGCGTGGTACACCTCGCCGCCGCGGCGCACCCGCACGCCGGTCTCAGTCGAGGCGTTCGGCACCTGTTGGGTGAGCGCGTCGACCTCGTCGAACGGGGTGTGGGTGAACCACTCTTTCATCCCGTACGGCCCGGCCTGGTAGCCGTCGGAGCGCCCGTCAGGGCTCTCTATCGCACCGATCAGGTACGGGTACCGGCGGTCGGAAACGTTGTTCACGTCGGCGGCGGTGCCGTTCGTCTCGATCGGTTCGACGGTGAGGTAGTAGGGGTCGCCGCTCCCGAGGTAGCTCGGGAGCGCGCCGAGCGCGAGCAGCGCAACGACGACGAGAACGATGGCGATGAGGAGGTTCCGGGTGACCCGGCGCATGGTCGCCGTAGGGTCCCGCGGGGAATACCGGTTTCGGACGACCGGACCGCGGTCGGCGGGACGCGACCGCGTGGGTGACGACTCGCGGTGACGCGACCGCGACGGCGGCGACTCACGGCGAGAGGGCGGCGACGCGTTTTAGCCCGAGGCCGCCTTGTTCGCGGTATGGAGTACCGGTTCGAGCTGGCGTTGTGCGCCGCGCTCGAATCGCCTGACCGGGTCGTCGCCCGCCAGCTCGGGGCGGGCGTCGAGACGCCCGGCGCGCGCATCGTCGATGTCTGTCTGCTGTCGCCGGGACCCGGCTTCGACGACCGCGCCGCGATCAGCGCCGAGCGGATCCCCGGTCCGGCCGTCGAGGCCGCGGTCGGCCCGGGCGAGGCCGTCCCCGTCGCCGACGCCTTCGACCTCCCGCCGGACCGGGCCGCAGCCGTCGTCGACCGCGCGGTCGAGGTCGGCTACCTCGAACGCGAGCGGCGGAACGGCCGGGAGGTCGTCCGCGCGACCGCGCGCTACCCGGACGACTGGGTGGGCGAGCTCGTCGCCGTCGAGAACAAGCCCGACCTCGGGACGCCGGGCGACCTGGAGGCGCAGCTCCGGTACGACGCCGCGCTCGGACTCTTCGACGAGGTGGTCCTCGCCACCGCCTCGTACGTCACCCGCGCGCACCTCAATCGGATCCCGGACGCGGTCGGCGTCTGGCGGTTCGACCCGGAGACGGGCGAGCGCGAGGTCGTCCGCGAGCCGACGCCGCTCGACCCGGCGGCGCCGGGCGTCGAGATCCGCGACGAGCGGCCCTCCCGCACGGACGTGGCGCTCGTCGGCCCCGAGGCGAAGGCCCGCAAGCGGCGGCGGGTCGCCGAGCGCGCCTACGGGAAGGGGTGGCGCCCCGAGCCGCCGGCGTGCGCGCACGGCGAGGCGACCGCCGACGGGCGACCGCGCTGCGCGCACTTCGACCGCGTCGTCGACCCCGGCCGCGAGTGCGGAGGCGGGTGTCCCGCGTTCGAGGCGGCCGACCCGCCGGCGGCCGAGCGCGACGGCCTCCGCGACGAACGGACGGCGTGGGTCGCGGCTCCCGAGGGGGACGGCCCGCGCCGTCAGTCCGGGCTCTCACGGTATCTGTGAGAACGCTTATACGGCGAGGGCGGGTCTCTCCGGTATGGACGAGATCGAAGACGTCTTCGTCGCGCGACTGATGTCGACGGACCTCCACACGGTGACGCCGGACACGTTGGTCGAGGACGCGGCCGCGGTGCTGCTCGAAAACGACATCAGCTCCGTGCTGGTCGTCGACGACGACGGCGACCTCGTCGGGATCCTCACCTCGACGGACTTCGTCGACATCGTCGCCAAGAGCCAACCGAAAGCCGAGACGACCGTCGAGCGGTACATGACGCGCGACCCGATCACCACCGGCGCGCAAGACGACGTGTCGGCGGTCGCCGCGACGATGCTGGAACGCGGGTTCCACCACGTCCCGGTCGTCGACGGGAGGACCCCCATCGGCATCATCACCACCTCCGACTTCGCCGCGTACGTCTCCTCGCCGGAGTCGGTCTCCGCGTAGGGCCCGCGGGTCGGCGTCCGGTCGGCGGTCGCCCCGCGCGTCTCCGTCGCGAGGCGTCCGCGACCGCGACAAGTGACGCCACTTCCTGTGGCCGTATTACCCCGGAACGCGTACGGTGGTCCGTGTCCGATCACCTACACCTCAACCTCTTCACCATGACCTCTGTGGAGCACGTCTCGCCCGGGTCGTGGCGGTACCCCGGCGACCGGTCGGCGGACTACGCCGACCGCGAGTACTGGACCGAGGTCGCGCGCACCGCCGAGCGCGGCGGCTTCGACGCGGTGTTCTTCGCCGACGTGCGCGGAATCTACGACGTGTACGGCGACGACCGCGAGACGGCCGTCGAGCGGGCGGTCCAGACGCCAGCGAACGACCCGCAGCTGGTCGTGCCCGCGATGGCGGAGGTCACGGACGACCTCGGCTTCGCGGTGACGCGCTCGACGACGTACACCCACCCCTACCAGCTGGCGCGGGAGTTCTCGACGCTCGATCACCTCACCGACGGCCGGGTGGCGATCAACGTCGTCACCTCGTACCTGGAGTCGGCCGCGGCGAACCTCGGCCTCGACGATCGGATGGACAAGGAGACGCGCTACGACCGCGCCGACGAGTTCCTCGACGTCTGCTACGAGCTGTGGGAGGAGTCGTGGGAAGACGACGCGGTCGAGGTCGACCGCGAGGCCGGGCGGTACAGCGACCCGGAGAAGGTCCACGCGATCGATTACGAGGGCGATCACTTCTCTGTGCCGGGGCCGCACGGCTGCGAGCCGTCGCCTCAGCGCACCCCCGTCGTCTACCAGGCCGGCTCCTCCGACTACGGCCGGTCGTTCGCCGCGCGCAACGCCGAGGCCGTCTTCGCCAGCCAGCCGACCGAGGAGGGCGTCGTCGAGTACATGTCGGACGTGAAGTCGCGCGCGGCCGACGCCGGGCGCGACCCCGAGAGCCTCCGCTTTTTCATCGGCGTGGTGCCGATCGTCGGCGAGACGCAGGCGCTCGCGGAGGCGAAGCACGCGGAGTACAAGCGGCACGTCGACGTCGAGGCGACGCTCGCGCTGCTGTCCGGCTTCCTCGACATGGACCTATCCGAACTCGACCCCGACCAGAAGGTCGAACACATCGAGACGGACGCGATCCAAGGGACGATGAACGCGTTCACGAAGGCGCAGCCGGACCGCGAGTGGACGGTCCGCGAAGTCGCGGAGTTCTGCGGGCTCGGCACCACCTCGCCGAAGATCGTCGGCACCCCGGAGGTGATCGCCGACGAGCTCCAGCGCTGGCACGAAGAGGTCGGCGTCCACGGGTTCAACGTCAAGGAGGTCGTCCGCCCGGACTCGCTCGTCGACTTCGTCGACCTCGTCGTCCCGGAGCTCCGCGAGCGCGGGCTCGTCCCCCCGGCCGACGCCGAGCCGCCGGGTGAGACGCTCCGCGAGCGACTCCTCGGCGAAGGACAGACGGGGCTCCGCGCCGACCACCCCGCCCGCCAGTAGCGGGAGAGAGTCCGCCGCCGAGTCGACGGGACCGGACCGCAGTCGGGCTGTTTCGGTTCCTGTTGGTCACGTGTTGTGAACATCTTGCCGCTAGCTAATACGATAACGCTGCCGCCCCCGGCACGCTTAAGTATCTACCTCCGCTTGTTTCAGGTGACGCTTCGCTTGGAGGGCCGAAGCGTCAGCGGGGACCTACTGAACGACACGCTCGTGCCACCTTTTCCCGGCACGGGCGTGCCGTTCGTTCCTTTGACTCCCGAGCTACGGGTGTTCCGTCCGTTTGCGACGACGGCGTGGTAGTGGTGGAAGCGCTCGTCACCGACCGGTGCGCCCAGCGGCGTCGCACTCGCGCGCGGCGGTGGATGTGGCCGACGGGCGCCAACCGATCGTTTCAGAGGTTCTCTTGCTGGTACGCGCCGTCGTACGTCCCGTCGTGGTCGGCCTCTGCGAGCACCAGCTGCGCGATCCGCGCGCCCGGCTCGATCTCGATCGGGTGTCCCACGTCGAGGCGCCCCTCGCCGACCCCCTCGTAGCCCGCGTCCCACACCGCGGTGTCGAGGGTACAGGCGTTCCGCAGCAGCGTCGAGCGCGGGAGGACGAAGCCGATCCGCTCGTCCGGGATCCGCACCGGCTCGCCGTACCGGACGACGTAGCTCCCGCGTTCGCGCCGGTAACAGTCGCCCCGCGGCTCCAGCTCCCGGCGCTCGCCCACGCGCTTCCCGTCGCGCCCGAGCCGGCCCGGTTCCGCCTGTTCGAACAGCGCGTCGACGGTGAGGTCGACGCCGTTCGGCTGTCGCTGCGCGTCGTCGAGGTCGGCGCCGGCCGCGGAGAGCGCCGCCGCGACCGCGGCTCCCGAATCGAACATGCGCGTCCGGAACCGCGGCCGAGCCTAAACGGTGTCGACCGCGCCGCGGGTCGCTCGCGCGGAAAGCGGCAGCTCTCGCCGGAGGCGCTGAGACGGTGGTTTTCGGCCGTTTCAGGCGTTTAATGACCTAAAATACTCGGCACGGCTACGTATTTCACGGTGTATGGTACCACTGTGAGTTCACAGCGAACGTTGCCGCATCGGACGATCTAACACGGTCGATCTTCGGGAAACTCGCGGGTTTTATATCCACGGGAGAGCCAACTGCGGATGATATGGGACAAACGATTACAGAGAAGATCCTCGATGAGCATCTCGTCGAGGGCGAGCTGACGCCCGGCGAGGAGATCGGCATCGAGATAGACCAAGTGCTGACGCAGGACACCACGGGGACGATGGTGTGGCTCCAGTTCGAGGCCCTCGAAATGGACGAGGTCCAGACGGAGCTGGCCGCGCAGTACTGCGACCACCAGACGTACCAGTTCGACTTCAAGAACACCGACGACCACCGCTTCCTCCGCTCCGCGGCCGGCACGTACGGCGCGTACTTCTCGCGGCCCGGCAACGGTATCTGCCACCAAGTCCACAAGGAGAACTTCGCGGCGCCCGGCAAGACGCTGCTCGGCTCCGACTCGCACACGCCGACCCCCGGCGGGCTCGGCCAGCTCGCGATCGGCGCCGGCGGGCTCGACATCGCCGTCGCGATGGGCGGCGGCCCCTACTACGTCGAGATGCCGGAGGTCGTCAACGTCCACCTCGAGGGCGAGCTCCCCGAGTGGGCGACCGCGAAGGACATCGCGCTCCACCTGCTCGGCGAGCTGACCGTCAAGGGCGGCGTCGGCAAGATCTTCGAGTACACCGGCCCCGGCGCCGAGAAGCTCACGATCCCCGAGCGCACCACGATCACGAACCTCGGCACCGAGCTCGGCGCCACCTCCTCGATCTTCGCGACCGACGAGAAGACGAAGGACTGGCTCGCGCGCCAGGACCGCGAGGACGAGTTCGTCGACCTCCAGCCCGACGAGGACGCGGAGTACGCGGAGACGATCGAGGTCGACCTGACCGAGCTCGAGCCGCTCGTGGCCGCCCCCTCGATGCCCGACAACGTCGCCCCCGTCAGCGAGTACGAGGGCACCGACGTCGAGCAGGTCATCGTCGGCTCCTGTACCAACGGCGCCTACGAGGACATCCTCCCCAGCGCGAAGATGCTGGAGGACCGCGAGGTCGCCAAGCAGACCGAGATGATCGTCGCGCCCGGCTCGAAGCAGGCCTCCGAGATGCTGGCACGCGAGGGCTGGACCGCGGAGATGATGGCGGCCGGCGTCAACTTCTCCGAGGCGACCTGCGGCGCGTGTACCGGCATCGGTCACGTGCCCGCCTCCGACTCCGTCTCGCTGCGCACCTTCAACCGCAACTTCGAGGGCCGCTCGGGCATCGAGGACGACTCCGTCTTCCTCTGCTCGCCCGAGGTCGCCACCGCGGCGGCCATCACCGGCGAGATCGTCGACCCGCGTGACCTCGCGGACGAGCTCGGCGACCTCGAAGCGCCCGGTCTCGAAATGGGTACGAAGTACGGCCCCGGCATGGGAGAGGACGACTCCGACATCATCTCGCCCGACGAGGCGATCGACGACGGGCTCGTCAAGGGTCCGAACATCGGCGACGTGCCGCTGAAGGACGACATCGACGTGGACGGCGGCGAGGCCCTCCTCAAGATGGAGGACAACATCACCACCGACCACATCATCCCGGCGACGGCGGACATCCTGAAGTTCCGCTCGAACATCGAGAAGCTCTCCGAGTTCACGCTCTCGCGCGTCGACGACACGTTCGCCGACCGCGCGCTCGACGCCGACGGCGGCGTCCTCGTGGCCGGCGAGAACTACGGCCAGGGCTCCTCGCGCGAACACGCCGCGCTCTGTCCGATGTACCTCGGCATCGAGGCCGTCTTCGCGCAGAGCTTCGCCCGCATCCACAAGGCGAACCTGTTCAACTTCGGGATCGTCCCGCTGGCGATCGACGAGGAGACGTACGAGGAGATCGACCAGGGCGACGACCTCGAAATCGTCGACGACGTGCCCGCGGGCGTCCGCTCCGGGCAGGAGGAGTTCACCGTGAGCGTCAACGGCGAGTGGGAGTTCACCGCCGACCTCGACGCCTCCGAGCGCGAGCGCGACATCCTCGCGGCCGGCGGCAAGCTCTCGTGGGTCAAACAGCAGCACGCCGACGGCGGCTCCGGCGCAACGCCGGCCGACGACTGACGCCGCGACCGCGCGGCCGAACCCGACTTTCTTTTTTCGCTCCTCACCAGCGGCGGCGACGCGCCCGACGCGGCGAGATCGAGGCGGACCCGTCGGTGGGCGGTCGGAAAGAGATGTAGAAAACGCCGGCGGCGTCAGCGGGCCGCGGCGGCGACGCGTTCGCGCTCCTCCTTCTGCGAGATGGAGTAGGAGCCCTCGACGTCGTAGTCGGCGGCGGCGACGAGTTCGTTCGCGAGCGCCTCGGCGGCGGCGGTCGTCGACTTGTACGTCGCGCTCGCGACGGCGTCGGAGATGAAGAGCAACGCCTGATCGACGCGGCGCTGGGGCGCGACGTCGACCGCCTTCGGGACAGAGATGCCGCCGTACTTCAGGCGGACGGTCTCCTCGCGGGGCGCGGCGTTCTCGACGGCGCTCACGAGGATCTGGACCGGGTTCTCCTCGGTCCGGTCGTGAACGATGTCGAAGGCGTCGCGGACGATCCGCGTCGCCTGCTGTTTCTTCCCGGTGTTCTCCTCGGTCTGCATCAGGCGGTTGATCAGCCGCTCGACCAGGGAGATCTCCGACTTCTTGAACTGCTTCGACGCGTGGCGGCCCATCGTGTGCGCGATGGGCGTCACCGTCATGTACCGCTTCGTCGAGGGATCCTCGTAGGCGATCTCGGTGACGTCCCAGACGCCGAACAGCTTGGCGTTCTCGTTGGCGGCCTCGCTCGACGCGGGCGCGTCCGGGTCCGGCTCCTCGGCGGCGACGTCCTCCTCGGACGGCGCCTCGGTTTCCTCGCCGCTCATCTGACCGGCTTCTCCGCGTTGCCGCGAACCAGTTCGATCATCGACACGCCGTTGACCTTCTCGACTTTGTAGTTGACGCCGGAGAGGTCGCCCATCGCGCGACCCTTCGCGCCGCCGATCCCGGCGATCGTGACCTCGTCGTGCTCGTCGATGAACGAGATCGCGCCGTCACCGGGGCAGAACGCGGTGACCTGCTTCCCGTTTTTGATGAGCTGAACCCGGACGCACTTTCGGATCGCCGAGTTCGGCTGCTTTGCCTCGATGCCGACCTTTTCGAGGACGATGCCGCGCGCCTGCGGGGCACCCTCCAGGGGGTCGGACTTCGTCTTGAGCCCGCGCTCGCGCCGAGCGTACTCGGAGTCGGACCAGCGTCGCTTCTGCCGGTCCTTTTTGAGCTTACGGGCCGCGTACTTGCCGTTCGCCATCGTACGTCTACTTCCGAACGGAGCTACTTAAGCGTCGTCTTTCGCCGCCGCGAAACGCCCTCAGATTCCCCGAGCGGTACCTCTCGACGGATCTGAGGGCGTTTCGCGGCGGAACGACGGGCGCAAAACAACGTTGAGGCGATAAGCCGCCGAGAGACGCGTTCGTTCTCCGGTCGAAGCCGGCGGAAGAGTGCGCGGGTTCGGGCGCCCTCGGCGCGCGAACCGGGGGACCCGGGACGACCGGCGGAGCGTCGCTCCCCTCAGGTCAGCTGTACGTCGTCGACGTCGTAGTGACGCTCGGCGAGCCGGCGGGCGGTCTCGATGTTCGCACCCTCCGCGCCGATGGCGACGCCGCGGTCCGCCTCCGGAACCTCGACGTACGCCACGCGGTCGTTCTGCTCCGAGATGGTGACCGCGTTGACGGCCGCCGGCGCGAGCGTGCTCGCGACGAACGCCTCGGCGGTGTCGGCGTCCTCGACTAGTTCGATCGACTTGTCGAGCCGCCGCTCCGCCTCCGTGACGGTCTCGCCGGCCTGCCCGATCGCGGCCGCCATCTCGCCCGCGGGTACCACGAACACGAGCCGGTCGCCCTCCACGAGGCAGTCGGTCGGCGTGACGCCGGTCAGCTCGTCGAACCGACCGATGTAGCGCCGCGCCTCGTCGGAGAGCTCGACGCGCATTAGTCGTCGCTCACGACGCGCGACCCCATCCGGAGGTCGACGTCGCCGGTCCCCATCGAGATGGGCTTGCCGGCGATGACGTTCTCGATGACCCCGTCGAGGTCGTCGTACTCGCCGTGGATCGCGGCGTCGAGCAGGTGGTTCACCGTCACCTCGAACGCCGCGCGCGCCAGCACGGAGTCCTTGTTGCCGGAGATGCCGTGCCGGCCGATGGACTCGATCTCGCCGTTGTTCGTCATGATGTCGGCGACGAGCATGAGGTGGCGGACGTTCACGTCGTCGAGCCCCTGCTCTTCGAGCGTGTTCTTCGTCTCGTCGATGATCGTCTCGCGGGCCGCCTCGACGCCGAGGTTGCGGTAGATCTCGTGGATGTTGTTACACGTCGTCCGCGAGGCGTCGACGCCCTCGATGTCGAGGGTGTCGCCGAACGCCGACCCCTCGGTGTAGAGGACGAACTCCTCGTCGCCGTCGATCTCCTCTTTGCGGATGACGACGCGCTCGATCTCTTCGATCCCCTTGAAGACGATCTCCCGGAGCCGCTCGACGAGTTGGAGCAGCTCGCGGTAGCTCGGCTCGTTGGGGCCGAACTCGATCACGGTGCCGGCCTGCCGGGCGTCGACGCCTAACGCGTCCTCGATCGTCTCGGCGATGATCCCCGCGATCTCCGTCGGGTCGGAGTGGGTGGGCCACCGCTCCAAGAGGGTGTCGTCGTTTAAATCGATCCGGACCAGCATGTCCGCGACGTTGGTCGATACGTCGCCGAGCGCGAGGATGCGCGTCGCCTCGATCGACCAGACGACCTCGTGGGCCTTCTCGCGATCCGTCGCGTACTCCCCGTCGAGGTGGACCGTCATCATCGGCGTGTCCGGCGTCTTCCGGGCGTCCACCAGCTCGATGAGTCGGGGGAGCCCCTGCGTGACGTCGATTTCTGCGACGCCAGCGTAGTGAAAAGTATTCATTGTCATCTGAGTACCGGGTTCACCAATCGATTGGGCAGAAACAGTGCCCACAGGGTCCAAGGGATCAACCCGCGTCTGCTCGTAGCGGTTCTCGACGCCCTCGGCGATGTCGGTCGCCTGCTCGATGGTGACCTCGCCGGCCTCCTCGGCCTTCCGGTCGATCGCCTCGTACACCTTCGTCCTGAGTCGGCGGGGGAGCTCGGTCGCCTCCACGACCGCCTCCATGTCGTCGGTGACGTTGTCGTACTCAGTCATCGGACTCCACCCCCGGCCCGCCGGCCTTGTTGAGTCCCGGCCCGGCGTGCTCCGAGAGGTTCGTCGGCGGCTCGCGCTCGCCGAGGAACCGCTCCTTCTCCTCGTCGGAGGCGAACTCCGCGTCGACCACGCGGTCGACGATCCCGTCGACGTCGATGCCGTCCTCCTCGCCGGAGGAGACCTTCACGGGCGAGGTGCCGTCCTCGCCGAACTCGAACTGGACGATCCGGCCCGAGGTGTCCCGGACCGTGCCGTCGTACTGCGCCTCCAGCGCGGAGAGCGCGTTGATGAGCCGACGCTGGAGGTAACCGGACTTGGAGGTCCGGACCGCCGTGTCGACGAGCCCCTCGCGGCCGCCCATCGCGTGGAAGAAGAACTCCTGCGGGGTGAGCCCGCCGCGGTAGGAGTTTTCCACGAAGCCGTGCGCCTCAGAGGAGAGGTCGTTCGGTCGGTAGTGCGAGAGCGTCCGGTCCTCGTAGCCGCGGTTGATCCGCTCGCCGCGGACCGCCTGCTGGCCGACCGACCCGGCCATCTGCGTCAGGTTCAGCATCGAACCGCGGGCGCCCGAGCGCGCCATCACGACCGCCGGGTTGTCGTCGCCGAAGTGCTGGTCGGCGATCTCCCCGGCCGAGTCGCGGGCCTTCCCGAGCGTCTGCATGATCTTCATCTCGAGCGTCTCGTCGACGCCGCGGCCCGGCAGCGACTCCAGCTCGTCGGCCTCGTACGTCGCGATGAGCTCCTGAACGCGGTCGTAGGCGCTCTCGATCGCTTCGTCGACCTGCTCTTCGGCCTCCGGCGGGATCGACTCGTCGTCGATCCCGATCGAGAACCCGAAGTTCATGATCGCGCGCATCGCCAGCGACGCGATCTCGTTGATGAACACGCGGGCGCGGGTCTCGCCGTACTCCTTCGTGAGCGTGTCGACGACCTCGCCGCCGAACGCGCCGACCGCGTCCTCGTCGATGGTCCCCTCTATCAGCTGTCCGTCCTCGATGACGACGCTGTCGCCGGCCGAGGAGGTAAAGGAGAGGTCGAGGTCGTCCGGGAGCAGCTCCGAGAACAGCGTCCGGCCGGTCCAGAACTCGCGGCCGTCGTCGTCGACGCCGTCCGCCTCGGGCAGTTCGTCCACGCGCGTGGCGCGGAGCAGGTCCAGCGCCTGCGTCTCCGTGAACTCGGGGTTCGAGTGGGTGAGCAGGTAGGTGCCGGAGATGTGGTCCTGGATCGCGCCGATGATGTTCCCGCCGAACCGGGGCGAGAGGATCTGCTCTTGGACGCGCATGAGGACGCGGGCCTCGGCGCGGGCCTCCTCGTTTTGGAGCGCGTGCATGTTCATCTCGTCGCCGTCGAAGTCGGCGTTGTACGGCGGGCAGACGACGGTGTTGAGCCGGAACGTCTTGTACGGCATCACCACGACCTCGTGGGCCATGATGGACATCCGGTGGAGCGACGGCTGTCGGTTGAAGATCACGATGTCGCCGTCCACGAGGTGGCGGTTCACCTCCCAGTCGGCCTCGACCTTCTCGGCGAGCTCCTCGCAGTTCTTCTCGGTCACCTTCAGCCGGCGGCCGTCGGGACGGCGCACGTAGTTCGCGCCGGGGTGGGCCTCGGGCCCGTTGCGTACGTACTGCCGCGCCTCCTCGACGTTGCGCTCGGTGACGTTGAGCGTCTGGGTCATCTCCTTGGCGACCCGGTCCGGAACGCCGACCTCATTCAGCGAGAGGGTCGGGTCCGGCGAGATGACGGTCCGGGCGGAGAAGTTGACGCGCTTCCCGGAGAGCGAGCCGCGGAAGCGGCCCTCCTTCCCTTTCAGCCGCTGACTGAGGGTCTTGAGGGGACGGCCGGAGCGGTGTCGCGCCGGCGGTGTCCCGCTGATCTCGTTGTCGACGAAGGTTGTGACGTGGTACTGGAGCAGCTCCCAGAGGTCCTCGATGATCAGCTGCGGGGCGCCGGCCTCGCGGTTCTCCATGAACCGCTGGTTGATCCGGATGATGTCGACCAGCTTGTGGGTGAGGTCGTCCTCGGAGCGCTGGCCGTTGTCGAGCGTGATCGAGGGACGAGTGGTCACCGGCGGGACCGGGAGCACCGTCAGGATCATCCACTCGGGGCGGGAGTGCTCGGAGTCGATGCCGAGGACCTCGAGGTCCTCGTCCGGGATGTCCTCGAACCAGTCGCGGATGTCCGAGGGCATCAGCTTGTTCATGTCCTCCTCGGTGAGGTCGACGTCCAGCGCCTTCTCGATGGCGCGGCGGTCCTCCTTGCGCGGGCGGAACTCGCCGGCCATGATCTCGTTGATCCGGTCGACGGCGATGTCCGTCTTCTCGGCGAGCTCCTGCGGCGAGGTGCCCGGGTCGTCCTCCTCCTCATCGGGCTGCATCGCGGCCGCGATTCGCTCGGAGTAGTCTCCGGAGAGCACGTCCTGAACCTCGTAGTAGGTGGTCGGCTTCTCGTGTTTGATGTCCGCCTGCGGCTCGCCGCAGAACGGACACGTCGACGCCTTGCGGGCCTGCCGGACGGCGGCCTTCAGCACGTCGTGTTCGTCGTCGCCGAGCTCCTTCGCCCGCTCGTAGCGGTCGCGGAACTCGTCGCGCTGGGCGTCGTCCAGGGCGAGCCGACCGCACTCGCGGCACGTCGAGCGCAGCAGCCGCCGGATGAGCTTCGTGAAGCCCACGTGGATGACCGGCGCGGCCAGCTCGATGTGGCCGAAGTGGCCGTTACAGGAGCCGGAGTGCGAGCCGCAGGTCCGGCACTCCAGGCCGGGGTCGATGACCCCCAGTCGCGGGTCCATCAGCCCCATGTCGATCGGATAGCCGTCGTCGTCGTACGTGTCGGCCGTGATCACCTTCGTCGCGGACATGTCCCGGTACGTCTCCGGGTCCATGAGGCCGAAGTCGATCCCGCCGAGCACTTTCGGTGTTTGCATTGACATCTAAATCGCGTCCTCCAGTTCGAGTTTCGGTCGGATGCCGAGGGCGATCATCTCGTCGAGCAGCAGCTTGAACGCGTAGCTGACCTCCAGCTCGTGGATGTCGTCCTCGTCGCCCGTGACCGGGTCGTACACGCGGCGCTGCTCGCGGTCCTCGACGGCGACGAGCCCGGTCTCCGCTGAGACGTGGACCGTCTCGGCGTCAGAGGACTCCAGCAGCCGCTCGTTGAGCACCATCGACGCGCCGTGGCCGATGATCGTGTCGCGCTCCATCTCCCCGACGCGCAGCCCGCCCTCGCGGGCGCGCCCCTCGGTCGGCTGGCGCGTGAGCACCTGGACCGGCCCGCGCGAGCGGGCGTGGAGCTTGTTCGACACCATGTGGTACAGCTTGTGGTAGAAGATCGTCCCGACGAAGATCTCGGCGTCGATCTTCTCGCCGGTGACGCCGGAGTACATGACCTCCTTGCCGGAGGACTCGAAGCCGTACTCCTCCAGCTGACCGCGGAGCTCCTCCTCGTCTTCCCCCTGGAACGGCGTCCCGTCGACGCGCGAGCCGCGGAGCGAGCCGACCTTCCCGCCGAGCATCTCCAGCACGTGGCCGACCGTCATCCGCGACGGCAGCGCGTGCGGATTCATCACGAGGTCCGGGACGACCCCCTCCTCGGTGAACGGCATGTCCTCCTGGGGCGCGAGGTGGCCGACGACGCCCTTCTGTCCGTGTCGGGACGCGAACTTGTCGCCCAGTTCGGGGACGCGCTGGTCGCGCACCTTCACCTTCGAGAGCTTGGAGCCGTCCTCGCCTTCCATCAGCGTCACCGTGTCGACGACGCCCGATTCGCCCGAGCGCATCGTCACGGAGGTCTCGCGGCGCTTCTGCGGTGAGAGCCCGCCCATGTCGTCCGGCTCTTCAAGGAAGCGCGGCGGGCTGGTCTTCCCGAGCAGGACGGACGACTCGTCGACCTTCGTCTCGGGGTTGACGAGGCCGTCCTCGTCGAGGTGGGTGTACGCGTCCTCGCCGCGCGCGCCGCGAACGTCCTGGTCCGGAATCTCGAAGCGGTCCTCCTGGCCGCCGGGGTACCGGCGCTCCTCGCCCTCGTAGGTCCGGAAGAAGTGCGAGCGGGTGAGCGCGCGGTCGACGGAGCCCTGGTTCATCACCAGCGCGTCCTCGATGTTGAAGCCCTCGTAGGACATCACGGCGACGACGAAGTTCTGCGCCGCCGGCCGCTTGTCGAAGCTGATCTGGTCGGACGTCTGCGTCTTCACCATCGCCAGCTGCGGGTAGTGCAGGAGGTGCTGACGTGTGTCCGGCCGGATGCGGTAGTTGGCCGAGGGGAGCCCGAGCGACTGCTTCATCATCCCCGCGCCCATGGTGATCCGCGGGCTCGCGTTGTGCTCGGGGTACGGAATCATCCCCGCGCCGATGCCGAAGACGAGCTGCGGGTCGATCTCGAGGTGCGTGTGGTCCTCGGTCACGTCCTCCTCGTCGACCGCGACGAGGATGTCCTCCTCCTCCTCCGCGTCGATGAACTCGACGTAGCCGCGCTCGACGAGGTCCTCGAACTCGACGTCGCCGCGTTCGAGGGCCTCGATCTCCTCGTCGCCGAGGAGCGGCTCGCCGTTCTCGACGACGATGAGCGGGCGTCGCGCCCGCCCCGCGTCGGCGTTGACGATGACCTCGCGGGTCCGGTCTTTCACCGAGACGTTCACCATCTCCGAGACGTCGCCGCGGCGGCGCGCCTCGCGTATCTGTTCGGCGAGCTCGTCCGGGTTCTCGTGGGTGCCGACGAGGCTCCCGTTGACGTACACCTTCGCTTCGCGTTCTGCTTGTGCCATGATCAGTCGTCCGCCGTCTGTCGTTCGACGCCCTCGATGCCGGGGATCCCCTCGACACCCATCGACGCCAGTTCTCGTTTCAGCCCCTGTTCGTCCTCGACCGTCTGCGAGAGCTCCATCGCCTGCGCGAAGTTCTTCACGAGCCCGCAGTTCGGCCCCTCCGGCGTCTCGGAGGGACAGATGCGACCCCACTGGGTCGCGTGGAGGTCCCGCGCCTCGAAGTGCGGCTGCGACCGCGACAGCGGCGAGCGCAGGCGCCGCAGGTGCGAGAGCACGCCCATGTAGTCGGTCCGGTCGACGAGCTGGGAGACGCCCGAGCGGCCGCCGACCCAGTTCCCCGTCGCGATCGGGTGTTCGAGGCGCTCGGTCAGCACGTCGGAGCGGACCACCGTGTTGACGGTGAGCTGCCGGTTCCGCATGTTCGCGCGCTCCAGCTGGTACTTCACGTCGCGCGCCAGCTTGTTGAGAGCGGTCCGGAACAGGTCGCGCATCAGGTCGCCGGAGACCTTCAGGCGCTTGTTCGCGTAGTGGTCCTTGTCGTCGGCCTCGCGGCGGTCGAGAGCGAGCTCGAAGCACGCCTCGGCCATCCGGCAGAGGTAGTACGCCTTGTTGATCCGCACGTCCTCCTCGTCGACGCCCTCCTCGTGGAGGTGCGGGAGGAGGTAGCGGTCGATGACGTAGTTCGCCCGCTTGAGCTGGTAGTTCTTCCCCTGACCGCTCGCGACGCGCTCGCCGAGGGTCTCGATTGCCTCCTCGGTCGTCTGGACCGAGGCCTCCTCTAAGTTCTCCAGCATGAACTTCACGATCTCGGGGTCGTCCGAGACGCGGTGGACGATCTCCTCGTCGGATTCGAGCCCGAGCGCGCGGACGAGCGTCACGAAGTCGATGGAGCCGGAGACGGAGGGGAACGACACTTCGAGCAGCCCCTCGCGGTTGCGTTCACAGAGCACTAAGGCGCGGTAGCCCCGGCGCTGGGAGAACGTCTTCGCGACCTGGATCTCGTCGCCGTACTTCGAGTCGTACTCGGCGAGGATCTTGTTCGGCGCCAGGTCCTCCGAGGTCATCAGCACGCGCTCGGAGCCGTTGACGATGAAGTAGCCGCCGGGGTCGACGGGGTCCTCGCCGATGTCGATGAGCTCCTCGTCGGAAAAGCCCGCCATGTTACACTTGTCCGAGCCGACCATGATCGGCATCCGACCGACCTTCGTCTCGGTCGTGTCGACGACCTGCTCCGGTTCGTCCTCGCCGCCGCGGACGATGGACATCTCCATGAACACGGGCGCCGAGTAGGTGATGTTGCGGAGGCGCGCCTCCTGGGGATAGAGCAGCTCCTCGGAGCCGTCGGCCTCGCGGACGCGCGGGGTGACCATCCGCACGTCGCCGAGCTCGACGTAGACGGGCTCCTGGCCCTCCTTGTCGCCGATGTCCGTCTCGATCGTCTCCTTCTCGTCGACGACTTCCTGCATGCCGCGGTCCAGGAAGTTGTTGAACGAGCGGAAGTGGTGTTCGGCGAGCCGTTCGTCGGAGAAGTATTCGCGTGAAACCACGCGTCGGTCTTGCCTGTTCATGAGACGACCAGTCGATACACGACCGCCTCGTCGGTCGTGCGGGAGTCGCGGACGATCTTCACCACGTCCCCGACCTCGGCCTCGTCGGGGAGCGCGGGATCCGTGCGTTTGATCTTCGGTAAGTTCGTTTTCTTCACGTCGTACTCCGCCAGGACCTCTTCGACCTCCTCGGGGTCGTCGAGGAGGACGTGGTCCGGGACGAGTTCGTGTTGGCTTACGTCTACCATGGGTGCTGGTGGTGGGGAGAAGCTATCACGAGATACTACAGGTAGGTATATGCGCCAGCGTCATAAGACTTACCAAGCGCCGCCGCGCGCGGCTCACGGGTCGCGGGGCGTTCGACACTCCCACACACGCGAGGTTGACACAAAAGGATATCGGAGGCAACCCCCCTGTCACCGGACCCCATCCTCGTCGGCGATGACAAGCCTTATTTGCCAGACAGGGATACGAACTGGTACGACAAGCCCGGATGGTGTAGTGGCCCATCATACGACCCTGTCACGGTCGTGACGCGGGTTCAAATCCCGCTCCGGGCGTCCCCGGTTTCGGGGCGCTGTCGCTTGGTTGCCCGGATGGTGTAGTGGCCCATCATACGACCCTGTCACGGTCGTGACGCGGGTTCAAATCCCGCTCCGGGCGTTTCTGCTGTCGCAATTGCGAGCGAGGAGCGGTAGCGACGAGTGAGTACCGCGACAGCAGGAACCGTCGAAGGGATTTGAATCAGGGAGTGAAGCGAGCGTAGCGAGCGGAACGACCGGGGTTCAAATCCCGCTCCGGGCGTTTCTGTCGACGCCGACTACGAGCGAGGAGCGGCAGCGACGGGCGAGTCCGGCGTCGACCCATCTTCCGGGCTACAGGTCCAGTTCCGCCCGCAGGTCGTCGACGAGGGACTCGGTCTTCGCGTCCGGGTCCTCGTCGGTGTCGACCGGGGGGCGCCCGTCGTACGTCTCGTGGACCATCGAGACCCCCTCGGCGAGCGTGTCGAGGCCGTATCCGCCCTCCAGCACGTACGCGTGGGCGGCGCCGGCGTCATCGGCGAGCGTCCGGATCCGGTCGGTCAACAGCGCGTACCCCTCCGAGGAGACGCGCATCCGCGAGATGGGGTCGTGGCGGTGCGCGTCGAACCCCGCCGAGACGATCAGCAGGTCGGGGTCGAACCGATCGATCGCAGGCCCGATCCCCTCGTCGACGGCGTAGAGGTAGTCGGCGTCGCCGGCACCGGCCGCCAGCGGGAGGTTCACGGTCGTCCCGTCGCCGTCTCCCTCGCCGGTCTCGTCGAGGTCCCCCGTGTCCGGGTAGAGGCCGTCCTCGTGGATCGACGCGTAGAGGACGTCGCCGCGGTCGTAGAAGATGTCCTGCGTGCCGTTCCCGTGGTGCACGTCCCAGTCGAAGATCGCGACGCGGTCAGCGAGGTCCTCGTCAAGGGCGGTCTGGGCCGCGACGGCGGCGTTGTTGAAGAAGCAGAACCCCATCGCGTCGTCGGTGACGGCGTGGTGGCCCGGCGGGCGGCCGATCGCGAACGGGGTCTGCCGCCCGGTCGAGCCGTCGAGCGCCGCGCGGGCGGCCCACTGGGCGAGCCCGGCCGAGGTGAGCGCCGCGTCCCACGTCCCGTCGCTGGCAACGGTGTCGGGGTCCCAGCTGCCGCCGCCGTCCGCGACGAACGACTCCAGTTCGTCGACGTAATCGGGGTCATGAACGGCCGAGACGGCCGCCTTCGCCGCGGGATCGGCCTCGACGTACTCGACGCCGTGCCGCTTCGCGAGACCGCGGCGGATCGCGCGGAGTCGGTCCGGGTTCTCCGGGTGTCGCTCGCCGGTGTCGTGGTCGAGACACCGCTCGCTGTAGCCAAACTGCATCTACTCGAACAACGCGAAGTACGTCTCGATGTCCTCGGCCTGTACGGTCCGTCGGTCCGCGTGCCGGGCCAGCGTCGCGGCCGCGCTCGCGACGTTGTCGGCGTAGTCTTCCAAAATGTCGGCCAGCGCGACGCGCGCGTCGACGCCGACCCGATAGCGGTCGTCGATCCGGAGTCGAGCGATCCGGTCGATGGGCGCGACCGGGAGCGTGAGATCCTCCCGGCCGACGACCTGCTCGACGCCGAAGTCCGCGGCCATCAGCGTCTTCCGGCCGTCCGCGGTCGCCTGCTCGGCCGCGTCGACGGCGAGCTCGGCGCCGTGCGATTGGATCCGTCGCGCGAGCTCCTCGGCGGCGTCCGCGCTGACGCGGAGTTCCCCCGCGTTCCGCCGGATGATCCCGTCGACCGGCGCGAACGGTAACTCGACACTCATACACACAGTCGCGTCCGTGTGTCGTATAACGCTTTCCGTTACCCGCTTTGCCGCCGGATCCGGACGAGCCGCCGCGGCGGTCGGGCGCGTCAGAAGACGTCGTCGGCGTCGATGGTCCCGTCGCGCTCCGGGCCGCGGACGGTTATCCCCTCGCCGAGCCGGAGGCTCGCGTCGGTGTCGACCGATTTCGTCTGCTGTCCGTCGTCGAGCACGACCGGGTCCCCGGTCTGGACGACCGTGCCGGTGAACTCGACGGCGCCGTCCGATCGCTCCGCCGCCGCGGTCGCCGCGCCGCCGCTCGCACCGCTCCCTTCCTCGTCGCCGGCCTCACCGGCGACGGCCTCGGCCGCCGCCTTCTTGCCGTCATCGGAGAAGGCACCGAGACCGGTTTCGTTCGACCCGCGGCCGTCTCCGTCGCCCCCGGTGCTTCCGGCCCCGGACGCGCCGCCCGCGACGCCGGCCGCCGCGTCGCTCCCCTCGTCGAGGACGGAGACGGTCGAGCGCCAGTTCGCGGACGCCTCGAGGTCGTCCTGCCAGCCGTCCTGGATCTCGACGTCGGTGAAGACGACCCGGTCGGCCAGTTCGATCTCGCGGTCGGCCTTGTCGCCCCACAGCGCGACGCGGATCTCGCCGGTCTCGTCTTTGATCCGGACGTTGCGGACCTGTCCCTCGCTGCCGTCGTCGCGGTCGAACGTCCGCTTCGGGTCGGTCTCGATGACGCCGCCCCCGATGTCGACGGTCTGGCCGATCTCGAGGTCGGCGATGTCGGTGGTCTCCGGGACGTACTCGACGTCCTCGTCGACGCGCTCGACCGTGCCGCGGTCGCCGACGTGGAGCTCCAGGTCGCCGTCGCGCTCGCGGACGTAGCCGTCGCCGACCTCGACGACCTCGCCCGCCGCGAACTCCTCGGCGAGGTCGGCCTTCCCGTCCCAGAGCGTGACGCGCACGCGCCCCGTCTCGTCGCCGAGCGTGAGGTTGGCGACGCGTCCCTCGCTGCCGTCGTCGCGGTCGAACGTCCGGATCGAGTCGGTGTCTAACACCTGCCCCACGAGGTCCACGTCGGACGCCCCGAGCGTCAGGTCCTCGACGCGGTAGGTGTCGAGCACTTGGACGTCGACCTCGGCGTCCTCGTCCGGCTCGACCTTGTCCGCGCTCACTTCGAGGCCGCTGTACCCCTCCTTGGGACGGCCCATGACGCGGAGGACCTGCCCGACTTCGAGCTCCTCCTCGGCCGCCGCGGCCATGTCGTCCCACAGTGCGACCCGGACGGAGCCGGAGGCGTCGGCGACATCGACGTTACACACGCGACCCTCCTCCGCGTCCTCGTCGTCGCGCTCGAAGGTCCGGATCTCGCCGATGGCTGTCACCTTGCCGAGGAACTTCACCTCGTTCATCCCCGGTTCGATGTCGGCGATGGTGTCGGCCTCCTCGTCGCGCAGCTCGTGTGCGATGAGCATCGCGGCGGTCTCCTCGTCCGCGAGCCCGCCCATCTGCTCGACCTTGTCCTCGACGGCGGCCTCGAACTCCTCGAACTCGACGTCGGTGTCGAGGTCCTCGTACACCTCCTCTATGGCGCCCATACTCGTCCCTCCGTGGTCGACGGGTTCGCGCATAAGCGTTGCCGTTGGCCGGGGGGCGCGCCGGACACCCCCCGGTCGGCACGGGGACCGGAGCGGGTCGCGGTCGCGGCTCGAAAGCGTCTCATGGGCGTTCATGGGTCCCGTCGATACAAAAGGTGTTCATCCGGCACGGGGAGTATGCGGACCGCAGGCACGCGGCCGCCGGACCGTAACCGTCTTAAGTTCCACCGCGATACGTAGAGATGAGTCCTGGTAGGGTAGTGGACTATCCTCTTGGCTTGCGGAGCCAGGGACCGGAGTTCAAATCTCCGTCAGGACGTTTTCGGACAAACCAAACGGCGAGCGTAGCGAGCCGTGCGTGTGTCCGAAAACTCCGCGAAGATTTGAGCAGGAAAGTCGCAGCGGCCGAGCGAAGCGAGGCCGAACGGCTTTCCGAGTTCAAATCTCCGTCAGGACGCTCACTTTGCGGCTGCCTCACTTCGTTCGGCAGCGACTGCGTTCGGTCCCGACGTGCCCGACGCTTGTTTCACTCGCGTCGGACTCCGTCGAGACGTTTCGGCCACACCAAACGACGGGCGCAGTGGAGAGTATGTCGCCCCCGCGACTGGGGCTCAGAGCCGGTCACCCTCACTCCACGGGCGATCTGACCGAGCTGTTAATCGTGCGGGTGGAACCGCTCCCTCGCTCGGCGGACCCCGTCGGTGGCGCCGATGAACGTCACGCTGTCGCCCATTTCGAGGACGCTGTCGGCCGAGGGAACGCGGTTCTCGCCGTCGCGGCTGATCACGGCGACGAAGGTGTCGTCCGGGATCCGCGCGTTGAGGTCGCGGATGCTCTTCCCCGCCAATTCGCGAGAGGTCACCTCAACCTCCTGAACGTCGTGGCTGTCGCCGAGCTCGTTCATCCAGTGGGTGAGCGCGGGGCGTTCTATCTCGTCGTCGATGGCCGCCGCGGTCGCCGTCGTGGCGTCGATGCCGGTGACGCCGATGCTGTCGAAGGCGTCGACGTTGTCCGGGTCGTTCACCCGTGAGTAGACGGACGCAACGTCGAACTTGGTGATGGCGAGCTGGCACGCGAGGAGATTGATGTCGTCGTCGGCCGTCGTCGTGATGAACCGCTTCGCGTCGTCGATGTCGGCGGCGCGAAGCGCCTCCGTGTCACTGCCGTCCCCCTCGTAGACGGTGAACCCCTCTGCGCGCGCCCGTTCGGCGACGTCCGGGTCCGTCTCGACGACGACGACGTACTCGCCCCTGTTCTCCAGTCGCGTGGCGAGCGCCTGACCGACCCGGCCCCCGCCGATGATTATCGTGCGCATTGGTGACACTCCGAGAAACTCTCCGATCTGCCGCGCGAACCCCGCCTCGACGAGGACCGTCGCGAAGATGACCGCGAACACCGTGCCGACGAGCAGTTCGCCGGCGGCGATGCTGCCAGCGAGCTCCAACTCGATGGCGAACAGCGTCGCCACGCTCGCCGGGATGATCCCCCGCGGCCCGACGGTCGCGATGAACAGGCGCTCCGGGCGGGTGAACCGCTCGACGCTGAACGTCGCGAGGAACGCACCGAGGGGTCGCAAGACGAGCATGATGACGGCGACGATCGCGATCACGCCGACCCCGAGGCCGGCGATCGCCTCGACGTCGATCAGCGCTGCGAGCGAGATGAAGACGAAGGATAAGACGATCGTGGTGGTGTTCTCCGCGAACGTCTCTATCTCCTCGCGGTTGTCGATCCCGAGGTTCCCGAGGAGGGTCCCGCTCGTCGCCGCCGCCGCGATGCCCGCCTCCGCGGCGACGGCCTCGGCGGCCGCGAACGAGCCGATCGCGGCCGACAGCACGAGGAACTGCGACGCCTGTACGTCGCGTTCGGGGACGATGTCGCTGTCCAGTAACAGGTAGATGATCCCCGTGGCGAGCAGCCCCGCGGCGACCCCGACGCCGAACCGCTGGAGGAACGAGAGCACCGTCGCGGGGACGCCGAGGTCATCGAGCAGCAGCGTCTCGAAGATGACGACCGCGACGATCGCGGCCGTCACGTCGTTGACGATCCCCTCCGTCTCCAGCGCGGTCGCGACGTGGTCCCGCACCCGGACCACGTTGAGGATCGGCGTGATGACGGTCGGGCCGGTCGCCACCAGCAGCGCGCCGATCAGCAGCGCGATCTCCCACGTGCCGTCCGTGAACGCGCGGACCGCCGCCGCGGTGCCGAGGAACATCACGACCGCGCTGATCGTCACCAGCCGGAGCGACACCGTCGACGCGCGGCGGATCCGGTCGATCCGGAGCGCGAACGCCCCCTCGAAGACGATGATCGCGACACTGAGTCCGACGATGATCTCCAGTCCCTCACCGAACGTCTCCAGCGTGACGAGGCCGAGCAGCTCGGGTCCGAGCACCACGCCGATTGCGAGGTAGAAAATGACGCTCGGCACCCGGAGCCGGTGAGCGAGCAGCTGGACCGCGAGCCCCGAGACGAGAATCACCGCGATCACTGGGAGTAGACTACTGGACACGTCGATCGACAGTACGACCCCCCACGTGGTTAGTGTACTGGTGGATCCGCCGACGCCGAGCGGAGTGGCGGAGACCGGCCACGACATTGGTTTCCACACACGGGAAACTATTAATCCGGTTCCGTCACACGGTGAACGTACGCCCAGTCGGTCCCCACCGCCGGGTCGAATCCATGACCGTCCGCGACCCCATTCCGACGTTCGCCCCCCGCTGGAGCGTCCGGAAACGGGTCCGCGGGCCGGTCGCCGCTCTCCTCGGTGCCGTCGCCGCGTGACCCCGACGCGGGGGCGGCCCGCTCGCTGCCGACGCGAGCGACCGCTTCTACCGGACTGCTCTCGACACCGATCCGTCGCCCTCCGACCGCGCGGTGCGGTCTCCGGCGGCCGAACTGACGCCGACCGCGAGGCGCACGCCTCGCACCACCACCCCAATCCGACGATGACAGCAGATCGACCCCCCTCCAGACGCATGGTTCGCCCCGACCTGTACGCGTGCCCGCACCCGACCGAGTCCCTCCCGTCGCTCGGCGCGACGATCGCCTTGGCGGCGCTGCCGGCCGTGGTGGTCGGGGTCCTCGCGTTTCCGATCGCGGCCGCGGTTGCGCTGGCGGCCCTCGCCGGCGCGGTCGTCGGCGCGGCGCTCCACCGACGGTATCCGAGCGCGGTCGGCCAGACGCTCCGCCTCCCGGCCGACGACGCGAGCATCCGAGAGACCTGACCGACCCCGCTGACACACGAACCCTCCGCCTCCCGCTGACTCACGAACCCTCCGCCTCCTGCTGACGCTCCGCCCTCCCCCGAGCCGTTCGCGGAACTCGACATTTATCACTCGCCGCCACCGACCGCGACGCGTGAGCGACCGCGACTCGGAGGCACGGAGCGACCGCGGGGACGCCGTCCATCGCGATCGCGTCGTCGCCGGCGCCACGCTGTTCAACGAGGGGCACCCCCTCGCGGCGCGTCACGTCTGGGAAGCGGCGGGGGCGTCGATCGATGACGGCGGCGGGGAAGACGCAGAGCGACCGGAGGACGCCGAGCGACTGCTTCGGGGGCTGACCGCGACCGCGACGGCGACGCACCGCGCGGCCGACGGCGACGAGCCGGGCGCTTCCGAGCGCGCGGCGGACGCCGTCACGGCGCTGACGGCGGACTCCGACTCGCTGGGGGTCGCGATGGCCCCCGTCCGGGAGTGGGCTGAGCGGCTCGCCGAGGCGCCAGAGGCGACGGGGCCGGCGACGCCGCCGCGGATCCGCGTCGACGGCGAGACGCCGACGTTCGGCGATCTGTCGCTCGGGGCGGCGGGTCTCGCGGTGCCGGCGCTCGCGGCGACGGGCGGGCCGGGCGACGCAGCGACGCTCGCGACCGCGGCCGAGTTCGCGTCCGCGGAGCGCGGGACCGGGCGGACCGAGTTCGCCGAACTGCTGCTCGCGTACCTGCGGACGCCGGACGCGCGGCCGCAGGTGGCCGCGCGACTGGGCGACCACGTGGAGCGAGAAGAGCGGAAGCGGCGGGACGTCGAGGACCTGTTCTAGCGGCGCGGTCCGGCGCGAGGGCGGCCGGCGGCGGCCGCTCAGGCGTCGTCGCTCGGCGCGTCCGGGGCAGCCGGGAAGTTGGGCTCAGCGGGCGCGTCGGCGGCGTCCGCGCCGGCGGCGTAGCGGCCGCCGTTCGTCTCGGTGTCGCGGTCCGGCTTGGGTTCGCCCTCGAAGGTGTAGTCGCCCGAGTTGTCCGCGGGGTCGTAGCCCAGCGCCTCGCGGGCTCGCTCGATGGAGTAGTAGCGCCGGTCGTTGTCCGAGATGCCGTACACGACCTCGTAGCCGTACGTCGCCCGGAGACAGCGGTCGAACAGGTGCGCGCAGTCGCGGTGCGAGAGCCACATCGCCTGCCCCCGCTCGTACTCGCGGGGCGGGTGGTCCTTGGTGAGGTTCCCGATGCGGACGCAGACGACGCTCATGTCGAACTCGTCGTGGTAGAAGCGGCCGAGCGACTCGCCGGCCGCCTTCGAGACGCCGTAGAGGTTGCCGGGGCGCGGGAGTTCGCTCCCGTCGAGCCGGTACTCGTCTTCGGGGCGGTACAGGTCGGGCGTCCGCTCGTCGGTCTCGTAGCCGCCGACGGCGTGGTTCGAGGAGGCGAACGCGAACTTCTCGACGCCGGCCTCGGCGGCGGCGCGCATCACGACCTGCGTCCCGTCGATGTTGTTCCGGAGGACGGAGTCCCACGGCGCCGTCTTCCGCGGGTCGCCGGCGAGGTGGATCACCGCGCCGACGTCGGCGATCGCCTCGCGGACGGCGCGCTCGTCGGTGATGTCGGCGACGTACCGGTCGGCGTCGGTGACCCCGTCGGGCACCTTCGCCGCCGGGAGCGGCTCGCGGTCGAGGAGCCGCCAGTCGTAGTCGTCGCCGATACCGCGGAGGATGGCCTGTCCCACCCGTCCGCCGGCGCCCGTCAGCAGTACCGGCTCGTCCATTCGACTCTACGTGGGCGGGAGAACGGCATATATGACACGGTTCGACCGGTACGCCCGAATGCCGGCCGCGAGGCCGGGGTCACGAGAGGAAAACGGGGACGAGCGGTCGGGAGGGCGCGCCTATAGCTTCTGCCGCGAGACCTTGACGCCGGTGGGGGTGACGATGATCTGGTCGTCGCCCTTCTGGACGATGTCGCCGTCGACCTCCTGGACGACCTGCCGGAGCTCGTCGTAGACGTGTTCTATCGTCCGGTCCGACGTGGAGTGGCGGGTGATGTCGGCGATGACGAAGTCGCCGTCGTACACCGCGTCCTTGATCGGGATGACGTCGCTCTGGTCGGCGATCTCCGCGAAGTGTACCTGCGTGTCCGTTTCCGCGTGCGCGTCGGCGAAGTCGTCCGCGTCGAGTTCGACGTAGTCGTCGACGGAGCGGCTCCCACCCCCGCCGAGGATCTTGCTCATGATGCCCATACACACCACACGACGAGGTCGGACATTAGTTCTTACGTCAGACGCACCCCCCGGCGAGCGGACGCGGCCTCAGTCGAGTCGCTCCTGCCACTCTTGGACCTGCGAGAGCAGCTCCACCGGGGGCGTCTCCGCGACGTCGACGTCGCTCAGCTCCTCGATCACGGCGCGGGTCTCGGCGTCGAGCCGCTCGGCCGCCTCGGCGTCGGATCCGGTCGCTGCGGTCTTCGCAGCGCCGCCGGAGCCGCCGGATTCGACCGACGTGTCCGCGGAATTGCCTCCGTTCCGACGCGCGTTCGAGGGCTGGGCGTCCGCCCCCGTTTCCCCGTCGGCGTCGGACGCGTCCGAGAACGACCCGGACGAGAGGTCGAACACGACCTGCTGGGTGCCGCCTTCGCCGTCGCCGCCGGCGCCCCTGCGGCTCCCGTTTCTCCCGGTCCGCGAGCCGCGGGCTTCGATCGCCTTCTCCTCGCGGAGCCGGTCAAGGACCTCGTCCGCGCGGGAGACGACGGGGTCCGGGACGCCGGCGAGGTCGGCGACGTGGACGCCGTACGAGCGGTTGGTCGGGCCGTCCCGGACGGTGCGGAGGAACGTCACCTCGCCGTCGCGCTCGTCGACGGCGACGTGGACGTTCTCGACGCGCGGAAGGTGGTCGGCGAGCGTCGTCAGCTCGTGGTAGTGGGTGGCGAAAAGGGTGCGCGCGCGGACCTCGTTGTGGAGGTACTCGGTCGCGGCCCACGCGATGGAGATGCCGTCGTAGGTGGCGGTGCCGCGGCCGCCCTCGTCGAGGATGACCAGCGAGTCCTCGGTGGCCGAGTGGAGGATGTTCGACAGCTCCTGCATCTCCACCATGAACGTCGATCGACCCTGCGCCAGCTCGTCGAGCGCGCCGACACGCGTGTAGATGCCGTCGACGAGCCCCACCTCGGCGGCTCGCGCGGGGACGAACGAGCCCGCCTGCGCGAGCAGCTGGATCAGCGCAGCCTGCCGCATGTACGTCGACTTGCCGCCCCTGTTCGGGCCGGTAACGATGAGGAAGCCGCGGTCGGCGTCGAGCCGCCGGTCGTTCGGGGCGAAGTCGGTCGTCCCCTCGACGACGGGGTGGCGGCCGGCCTCCACGTCGAGCCGGCGCTCCGTCGTCAGCTCCGGGCGCGTCCAGTCGCGACGCGCGGCGTGGGTCGCGAGCGAGGCGAGCGCGTCGAGCTCGGCGACCGCTCGTCCGGCGTCCTGAAGCAGTTCGGCGCGTTCGGCGACGCGCTCGCGGAGCTCCTCGAACAGCTCGTACTCCAGATCGCCGCGGGCCTCCTCCAGGCGGAGGACCTCCCGCTCCTTCTCCGCGAGCTCGTCGGTGACGAACCGCTTCGAGTTCTTCAGCGTCTTGATCTCGCGGTAGTGCTCGGGCACCTGATCGGCGACCGACTTGCCGACCTGAATGTAGTAGCCGTCCGTCTTGTTGCGGTCGACGGTGACGTGGCTGAGCCCGTGCTCTCGCTTCTCGCGCTCCGCGAGCCCGTCGAGCCACGAGTTCACGCCCTCGTGGCGGTCGATCAGGTCGTCGAGCTCGTCGTCGTAGCCGCGCTTCAGGAGTCCGCCGCTCGTCTTCGCCTTGGGCGGATCCTCGGCGAGGGCGTCGGCGAGCTCTTCCCGGAGCGCGGCCGCGCGGTCGTGGTCGACCCTACCGAGCACGGCGGCCGCGGGCGAGTCGGCGAGGGCGGTGTCGTCGAGCGCGTCCGCGAGGGCGGGCAGCAGCGCGAGCGTGTCGCGGATCGAGAGCAGTTCGCGCGCGCCCGCGCTCCCGCTCGTCGTGCGCGCCGCGAGCCGTTCGAGGTCGTACGCGTCGCCGAGCACCTCGCGGAGCCGGTCGCGCGCGAGCGCCGCGGACGCCAGCGCCTCGACCGCGTCGAGCCGGTCGTCGAGCGTCTCGCGGTCACGTCGCGGCCGGGTGAGCCACTCGCGGAGTAGCCGCCCGCCGGCGGCCGTGAGTGTGTGGTCCACCGTGTCGAACAGCGAGCCGTCGGCGTCGCCCCGCATCGTCTCCGTGATCTCGAGGTTGCGCTGCGTGGTCGCGTCCACGTCGACGCGGTCGTCCGCGCCGTACGCCGTCAGGCGGGTCATCGAGGCCAACACGCCCGCCCCCGTCTCCTCGACGTACGAGAGGACCGCGCCCGCGGCGCGGACGGCGAGCTTCGAGTCGAGCCCGACGCTGTCGGTCGTCTCGCGGCCGAACTGCTCGCGCACCGCGTGTTCCGCGCGCCCGGCCGCAAACGCCTCCGCGTCGAAGGCGGTGACGCGTCCCGAGAGGTCCTCGCGGACCGCCCCGAGCAGGCCGTCGTCGTTCCGGACCTGCGGACCGGGCAGCACCTCGGCCGGGTCGAACCGGTACAGCTCCGCGCGCAGGTCGCCCCCGTCGTCGACGGTCGTGGCGAGGAACCGCCCCGTGGTCACGTCGGCGAACGCGAGGCCGTACGGCCCGTCGTCGGCGGGTCCGTCCGCCGCGCCGCGCCCGTCCTCCTCGCGGACGACCGCCGCGAGGTAGCGCGCGTCGTCGTCGCTCGTCTCCAACACCGTGCCCGGCGTGACGACGCGGACGATCTCGCGGGCGTGGTCGCCGCCCTCGGTCTCGTACTGGTCCGCGACCGCGACCCGGTAGCCGCGCTCGACCAAGGCGTTCACGTACGGCGTCAGCTCCGAGAGGGGCACGCCCGCCATCGGGTACGACGAGCCGTGGGAGGACTTCTGCGAGATCGACAGATCGAGCTCGTCGGCGACCAACTCCGCGTCGTCCGCAAAGAACTCGTAGAAGTCGCCGCACTGCATCGCGAGGACGTCCGCGTCCGTCTCCGCCTTGAGATCGAGGAACTCCCCGACGATCCCCGTTGCCATATGTCTCTACTCCCGCCGTGCGCGGCTAAAACCCTGCGGGTGTCCGTCCGGTCGGCCCGAGCCCCGCCGCGCGCCGGCGCGCCGTCATCCCAGCCGGTTCCGCTTCGTCGACGCCCGGTGAGCGATCCCGGACGCCCCGAACACGAGCGTGAAGAGCGCCGCGTACGCGTACCCGGAGACCGCGCCGAACGGGGCGGTCCCGGTCCACCCCGCCGTCGCCAGCAGTCCGCACACGACCGCGAGCCCCGCGTAGTACTCGGCCCAGAGGATCTCGTTCTCCGAGACGATCTCCAGGTACACCTCCAGCTGTCGGCTCTCCTCGGTGAGCGACACCAGCCCCCGGTCCGACTCGTAGTCGATGAACCCGCTCGCCGCCAGCTTCGGCAGGTGCGACTGGTGGAGCGCGGTGTACACGCGCTTGCGCTGCTTGTACGTCACCGCCGGAATCTCGACGTCGTTCTCCCACGCGGCCAGCTGCTCGGCGATATCCCTGACGCGCGCCTCGGTGCCGTTGGTCTTCAGGTACTTGATCACGTTGCGACGCCGCCGATTGCTCAGCGCGGTGAACACCTCGTCGCGCGAGGGGCCCTCACCGTCGGTGTCCGACGACGCCGCTTGTTTGGCGAGTTGTGGTGTCATAGCTCATACATGCCGAATGAGAGTACGGTTATCATGGGAGGATATATCACTTCGCATTGTACCCACTAGAGCCGGTCCCCGGAAGATTCGCCCGAACAGAACCGTACACACTCGCCGTACTTCGGGCGTTCTTGACGTCTCCGACACAGTTCATCACATCGATACAAGTGGATTTGTCCGGGCGCTGTAACGATGTTGTGGGCCGGAGAGCCCGCGTCGGACGCGGTAGGCGGCGCATACATAGGTCGGTGCGTCGCGTTCGGACCAGCATGAACGTGTCACGAGACTCGGTCGTCGGTCGCCTCCGGCAGCCGGAGTACACCGGTGCGAACCGGTGTCTCCCCTGTACGGCCGTCAACGTCGGCATCGCGGCGGCCGGGGCGGGAGCGGTGGCCGCGGTGGGCGCGCCGCTACTCGGGGCGGTCGGGTTCGGCGGCGCGCTCGGAGCCATCTGGCTCCGCGGGTACCTCGTTCCCGGGACGCCGGAACTCACGAAGCGCTACCTCCCGGAGCGGGCGCTCGCGCTGTTCGGCAAGGCGCCCGGCAACGCCGAGCCCCGCGGGCTGGGCGTCGGTGAGGTAGACCCCGAAACGTACCTCCTCGACGCGGGCGTCCTCGTCGAGACGCCCGCAGGCGACGACTTCGCGTTCGCCCCCGACTTCGCCGCGTCGTGGCGGGCGGCGGCCGAGGACGGGGCGGGAGCGACGCCCGACGAGGGGAGACGGACCGACCGCGACGACCTCGCGGCGCTCGCGGCGCTCACCGGACTCGACCGGCACGAACTCTCAATCGACTGGCGGGGCGGCGCGGGGTTCGCGTACGCCGGCGAGGAGCGGATCGGTCACTGGGAGTCGCGGCCGGCGTTCCGGGCCGACGCCGCGGCCGACCGCGTGCTGACGGGGCTCGACGGCGACTGGGCGGATCGCCCGCTCGCCGAGCGGAGCGCGGTCCTCGGCGCCCTCCGGCTGTTCGTCGCGGAGTGTCCGTCGTGCGCCGGGGACGTGGCGCTCGAAGAGCGCGTCGTCGAGTCCTGCTGTTCCAGCTACGACGTGGTCGCCGGTCGCTGTGCGGGCTGTGACGCGCGGGTGTTCGAACTGCGACTGCCGGCGTCGCTCGCGGCCGCGAGCGAGTAGGAAGCCGAGGGAGGTCGGACGAGTCGAGAGGAATGGACGGTCAGTTTTCGGGGAGTGGGTTTCCGGGAAGTCGCGTCGGAGAGGCCTCAGCGTAGCCGCAGCTGTCGCAATACCGAGAAGCGGTTGACCCACAGCTGGGCGGCGCTGGCGGCGGCGAAGGCGCCGAGCGCGAGGCTGGTCCACAGCATGGGGTCGACCGCCGACACGAGCGGGACGTCGAGGAGCGCGGCGAGCACGACGAGCAGCGATCCCACCGCCAGCGCGCGGTACAGCTCCGACCACGTCGCGCCGCCGGGCGCGAGAATCTCCGTGTACAGGCGCACGTCGCGTGCGCGTCGAGAGAGTTCGAGCGTCTGCGACTCGCGGTCGTACGTTATCACGCCCGCCTCGGCCAGCTTCGGGAGGTGCGTCTGGACCAGCGACGTGTACACGCTCTCGCGACAGCGCTTCGGGGGCGGGGTCTCCCCCGTCTCGCGGCGCGCGACGAGCGTCGACAGCTCGTTGACCGAGACCGTCCCGCCGACGGAGCTGAGCTGTTCGATCGCGCGCCGTCGGCGCTCGTTCGCGAGGATGGCGTACACCTGTTCGGCCGGAAGCACGTCGTTTCGGAGTTTCATGGAGATGGGGGCCGGGCGGCCGCGCCCGGCGGCGCCCGAGTTCTGCTACTTCCTGCGTCTGACGGGGGTATATGTATGGGCTGGCTACCCGGGGGGACCGCCGATCGGGTGCGGGAGGTACGGGCCGCCTGCCGGGTTCGACCCGCCGAGTACGGTGTCCGTGCGGCGATCTGGGGTGTGGGTATGAATCGCATGCGGTCGCGATCCGCCACGGTAGGGGCGCCGGACCGCCCGTCGAACGCGACATTTGACCGGTGGCGTGAAGGGTTCTACCGGCTGGAATCGGTCGTTCGACGGTGACGTGGGGGCGCGTAACTAGGTGGGTGTCCCTCGGAGGGGAAAGTAACCGATTCGGTCAGCCCAGCGCGGACGGGGGGCGAGTCGGAGGAGACACCATGAGCAAAGACACAAACGACAAAATCGGACTCTCGCGGCGCAAGGTGCTCGCGGGCCTCGGCGCGGTCGGCGTCGCGTCCGCGGGCGCGGGACTCGGTACCACGGCGTACTTCAACGACACCGAGTCGTTCGACGGGAACACCCTCACCGCGGGCGAGCTGGACCTGAAGCTGGACTACAAGTCGACGTACCTCGGCGGCCCCGGGCGCCTAGACGACATCGAGGCGATGGGGTACCCTGACGTCGAGGACCTCGGCGACGGGCGCTACCTGCTCGACCAGACGCCCGCGCCCGGAGAGGGGCAGAGTTGGGAGGACTACGTGACCGGCGAGATCGACTTCTGTTCACCGGCGATGGACGAGTTCCTCGTCAACGGCGACGGGATCCCGGTGTTCACGCTCGACGACGTGAAGCCCGGCGACTCCGGCGAGGTGACGATCAGCCTCCACATCTGTGACAACCCCGCGTACGTCTACCTCGCGGGCGAGCTAACCCAGGCGGAGAACGGGCAGTCCGAGCCCGAGGCGGACGCGGACGACACGCCCGACCAGGGCGACCTCGCCGACGCCATCGAGGTCTGCGTCTGGTACGACGAGGACTGCGACAACGTGTACGAGCCCACGGGCACGGGCGAGCGGCAGGAGCTTGAGGTCGCCTTGGTCAGCGACACCTCCGGCTCGATGAGCGGCGCGAACCTTTCGGCGCTACAGGCGGCCGCAACGAGCTTCGTCGGTAACCTCTCGTCGCCGGACGAGGCCGCCGCGATCTCGTTCGCGAGCGGCGCGTCGCTGGACCAGAAGCTGACGACCACCTACCAAGACGTCATCAACGCGATCAACAACTACACCGCGTCCGGCAGCACGAACGTCGCGGGCGGGATCAACGTCGCACAGACCGAGCTCACGAGCGGCACGAACGCGACGCCCGGCGCCTCGAAGGTCATGATCGTCTTGACCGACGGCTTCGAGAACGTCGGCGACGCTCGGACGGCCGCCACCGCGGCCAAGAACGCCGGCACGCGTATCTTCGGGATCGGGCTCGGCAACAACGTCGACGCCAGCCTCGTCCAGGACATCTCGTCGTCGCCCGGCGACGCGTTCCTCGCGCCCGACCCGGCCGACCTCGACACGGTCTACGCCGAGATCGCGCAGATCGTCTTAGCGGGCGAACAGAAGATCCTCTCCGGCACGATGAGCGAGGTCTTCGCGGAGCTGGCCGACGGCGAGGCGCTCGACGGCAACCGGCAGGAGGAGGGTCGGCAGCCGTACCCCGGCGCGACCACCCAGTGCATCGGCTTCGAGTGGACGCTCCCGGCGGATGTCGGCAACGAGATCCAGACCGACTCCGTGAGCTTCGATCTCGCTGTCTACGCCGAGCAGTCGCGGCACAACGACGACCCGCAGGTGGCGTTCAACGGGACCGACGTGAACAGCACCAGCCCCGGTCCCGCCCCCAACGGCACCGGCAATGTGAGCAATCCGAACTAGCTCCTCGGAGCAACGCGGCCCCGGACGACGAGACACGTCCGGTTCCCGGCTCGGCGCCTTCGGGCGGCCGACGCGGCGGTTCGCGACCGCCACCGGGAGTCCCCCACTGGGGACAACATATCATGAACGACGACAAAATCGGACTATCGCGGCGCAAGATGCTGGTCGGACTCGGTGCGGTCGGCGTGGCCTCCGCGGGCGCGGGCCTCGGCACCACGGCGTACTTCAACGACACGGAGACGTTCGCGAACAACGAGCTGACGGCCGGTTCGCTCGACCTGTTCGTCCACGTCGACTACTCTGAGGACCAGGGCAGCTACGCGCAGTACTCCACGGAGCCGGGAACGTACGTCGACGGGAACGTGGTCGGGATCGAGGGCCAAGGCTCGACGGGCGACCCCCTCAGCATCCGGGTCTCCGACCTGAAACCCGGCGACTCCGGCGAGGGCGAGTTCTGCTTCTCGATCGTCGACAACCCCGCGTACATGTGGATGTGCGGCGAGCTGACCGCGAACGCGGAGAACGGGCAGTCCGAGCCCGAGATGGACGACGACGACACCGGCGGCGACCCCGGAGACGGCACGGGCGAACTCGCGGACGCGATGCAGGTAACCGTCTCGTACTGTACCGACGACGGCGACGGCGGCAACGACATCGGCGACGAAATCGTCTCCGGCTCGCTGCGGGACGTGATGCTCGCGCTCCGGGCCGGCGTCCCGCTGTCCAGCGACGGCGATGCGAACGCGCCCCTCGCGGATCGTCCCACCTTCGATGGCGTCACGGAGGCGTTCACCGACGGCGAACCGAACGTCGACGAGCAGTGCGTCTGCTTCACTTGGGAGGTGCCGACGAGCGTCGAAAACGAGATCCAGACGGACTCGGTCATGTTCGACTTCGAGTTCTACGCGGTTCAGGCTCGCCACAACGACGGGGCGCACAACCCCTGCGTCGACGAGACCGTCGTCACGGCGTACGACAACGACTGGAAGGGCCAGACGCTCGGCAACCCCACCGAGGGCAACGTCTACACCAGCGTCTCGTTCGGCCAGAACCAGACCGTTCTGAGCTTCGCGTTCGCCGACGACGGCGACGGGGTCGACTTCCTCGACACCGCGGACTACTCCAGCACGAATCTCCCGGTCGCGGTCGACGCGGACGATGACGGCACCCACGACTGGCAGCTCATCTGGCAGCCCAACGCCGGGTTCCCGGACGCGCCGTTCGGCTACCAGCCGAACAACGGCGGGAGCTACGGCGCCGCCGAACCGCTTCCGGCCGGCTTCTCGGCAGTGAAGGTCGGGAACACGATCGTGTTCGGAATCCCGAACAGCGACATCAACCCGACGTTCCGGCTGCTCGGGTACGGCAGCACCGGCGGCGAGGGACCCATCGCGGAGGTCAACGTCGACCCCTCGTTGGGCCCGGACTTCTACAACAGCGCGAACGCGATCGAGTTCAGCGACTAACGTGCTGACGACGTCGCTCGAAGCGGCGTGATCGCCTCCCACCCCGGACCCGCGCGGGCGGCCGGGACGACGGTTCGACTCCGTCGGTGGGACTCCCTTCGGGGATTCACAATCATGGCAGACAACGACAACATCGACTCCATCGGACTGTCGCGGCGGACCGTGCTGGCCGGCCTCGGCGCGGTCGGCGTGGCCTCGGCTGGCGCGGGTCTCGGTACCACGGCGTACTTCAACGACACCGAGTCGTTCGACGGGAACACCCTCACCGCGGGCCAGCTGGACCTGCTCGTCGACTGGCAACAGACCTACGACTTCGGCGAGGGCAACCAGTTCGTCAGCGCGCACCCGGACCACGACGGCGACGGCGAGCAGTCGATCGAGATCGACGGCGAGGTGTTCACGTACAGCGACTTCCCGGACGAGGACGACGAGGACAGCAACGGCGCGAACCTTCCGATCCTGGACTGCGAGACCATCCCGCCGCTGTCGGAGGCGGACTTCGGCACGGACCCCGTCACGGGCGAGGTGATGAAGACGCTGGTCCGGCTCACCGACGTGAAGCCCGGCGACTCCGGCGAGATCACCTTCTCGCTCCACCTCTGTGACAACCCCGGCTACATCTGGATGCAGGCGGCCAACGTCGACGACGACGGCGGCACCGAAACCGAACCGGAACTGACCGTCGACCCGGATAACGTCGGCGACCTCGGCGACGCCATTGAGGCGAAGCTCTGGTACGACGAGGACTGCGACAACGTGTACGACGGCGCGGAGCCGGTCGACATCATGCTCACGCTGGACTTCTCGGGGTCGATGCTGTACGATCAGTTCGACGGCGTGGTGAGCGAGGACAACATCACGGTGGGCGGGACCACCTACGACGAGACCACGAAGATCGACCTCGTCGAGCTCGGCACCCGCCAGTTCGTCGACTACCTCGAGTCGCAGGGGTCGGACGTCCAGGTCGGCGTCACGTACTTCGACGGCGAGGGGAGCGGCGACACCGAGCCTAGGACCGGGCTCCTCCAGCCGCTGACGGCCGACCTCGACGATGTCGACGACGCGCTCGACGGGCTCCGGAAGAAGCTCGCGAACGTCGTCAGCGGGACGAACAACGACCCCGACATCGACGACAGCGACGCGGACCCGTTCTCGAACGCGAGCGGCATCGCGACGGGGACGTACATCGGCGAGGGCGTCAACGACGCGCAGGCCGAACTCGACGCGAACGGCCGCGGCGGCGTCGAGTTCCGGAACATCGTCCTCTCCGACGGGGAGTCGTTCAACGGGACCGGCAGCACCCAGTTCGCCGACCCCGTGGACGCAGCCGACGACGCCCGCGCGGCGTCGCCGAACCCCGCGACGAACGTGTACACCATCTCCGTCGGCAGCGCGAACGACGCGGTGCTGTCGTCGATGGCCGGCCCCGCGGGGGGGCCGGGCGGCGATCCGTCATTCTTCAACGACATCGACGACCTGCTCGTCATTCCCTCGGTGTTCGGGAACCTCGCGGCACAGACTGGACAGGAGAAGATCATCATCGATGGCTCGCTCGCGGACGTGCTCGACGAGCTCGAGAGCGGCGACGGAATCCCGCTCGATGGGAACCGCGCGACGCCGTACGGCGAGCTGGCCGACCCGGCCGACGACGAGAACCGCGACCCGTTCGCGGGCGACGGCGTGATGCACTGCGTCGCGCTCGAATGGGAGCTGCCGATCGGCGTGGGCAACGAGGTTCAGGGCGACGCGCTCGGCTTCGACCTCGGCTTCTACACCGAGCAGGCGCGCCACAACGACGGCGCGGGGGTTCAGTCGGCCTGAGAGCGCGTCTCGGACCGCGTCGCGGCGTCGGCGGGCGGGAACGAAGGTCTGTTGCCGATCGGCCGACCGCGGGCGGGTACGGCGTCCGTACCGCCCGGAACGGTCACCGGTCCGGGCGGGTAGGGCGCGCATACATACGAGCGTCGTGAGAGTAGGAAGGGTATCGACGATACGGCCGTTCGGAGCCGCGACGACACACAATGACACAGAAAGAATCGGGACTCACGCGGCGGGAGGCACTCGCGGGCGCCGGAGCCGTCGGCTTCGCGGCCCTCGGGGCCGCCTCCGGACGACCGACGGGAACGGACAACTGGGACGAGTACACGAACTACACGTACGCTCAGACGGACACGCCGTTCAATCTGCTCGTCGGGTGGCGGCGCACGGAGAACGGGACGCTCGTTGATTCGAGCGCGGTCGGCGCGGTCGACGACGTCGGAGCGGTCGGCGTCCGGCTCGTCGACGTGGGCAACGCGCTGCCGCACGATTACGGCACCGCGAGCGTCGGGCTCCGGCTCGAAGATCCGGAGGACACCGCCCGCGTGTGGCTGCGGATCGACCCGCACCTCGACGGCGCCGACGCCGCGAGCGCCGCGCTCGCGGAGCGCGTCACGCTCACGGTCCGGCAGGACACCGGGATATTCGGCATCGGTAGCTGCGGCGGCGCCGAAGGCGAGTTCGCGAGCGCCGGGGAGCTGATCGCCGACGAGACGTTCGCGGACATCGACGGCTCCGCGCTCGCGGACGGGATCGAACTGCGCCCCGGGCTCCTCGGCGACGGCTGCCTCGCCCCGGGCGAACAGCGCTGCCTGACCTTCGCGTGGGAGTTCGACAGCGAGGGCGGCAACGCCGGACAGGGCGGCGCGGTCGACTTCCTCGTGGAGTTCGCCGCCGACGAGTGCGGCGCCGAGGGGAACCCCTTCGACGGGAACGTAGCGGCCGGGGGCGGCGGCGCCGGAGGCGACGCATGAGCCCCGACGACGGCGGGCGGCGCCCGGGCGGGCTGAGCCGACGACGGCTGCTCGCCGGGATCGGCGGCGTCGGCGCGGTCGGCATGGCGAGCGGCATGGGCACGGGCGCGTACCTCGCCGATCGGGAGACGTTCCCGGGCAATGTCTTCGGCGCCGGCGAGGTCGGACTGACGGTCGATGGGGACCCCACCGACGGGACCGTCTCGCTCGGCCCGCTGACCGTCGATCGGACGACGTTCGACGAGCGTCCCGGACCCGAGACGTTTGACGTGGGGGCGTCGGCGAACCCGGTACGGGTGTGGCTCGCGACCCCCTGTCCGGACGGCGATCGCCTCGGGAACGCCCTAGAGGTCGATGTCGTCGTCGACGGCGAATCCGTGACCGGCGGGTACCGCCCCCTCGCCGAGGTCGAGCGCGACCTCGCGACCGGGGTGCGGATCGACGCCCGGTGTCTCGGGCCCGACGCCGACCCGGTCGCCGTCGAGGTGTTCCCGTACCTCCCGGCGGACTCGCCCGACGTGGGCGGCGCGGCGACCGACCTGACGTTCCGGGTGTACGCGGAGCAGTGCCGCCACGTCGCCGAGGCGGACGCGGCGAGGTCGAACCCCTTCGTAGAGACCGAGTGCGCGTCCGCGTGCGTCCCCTGCGAGGACGAGAACGGCGTCGCGGTCGGCTCGCTCACGCTCCGGTACCTCGGCGACGACCCGGCGACCGTGGTCGTCGTCGCCACCGGCGGCGGCGCGGGCGGTCGAGGCACCGCCGGGACGACCGTGTTCGACGGCGAGGTGACTCCGGACGGGACTTTCGTGGTCGACGGGACCGCCGCGCCGACCAACGGCGACCCGGGCTGGATCGGCCCCAACATCTACCTCGACGACGGCGGGACGGGCACCGACCCCGAGACCGACGCCGACGGTACTGGCGGAAACGGCGGCGGCAGCAGAGGAAACGGAAATGGCGGCAACGGCGGCGGCCACGCGGGCGTCAACATCCACACGAGCTGTTCGGTTCCGCTCCGGGTCGGCGACGTCTACGGCGGGCTGTACGAGATCGCCGCGGCCGCGACCACGGGCGGTGAGCCGCTGTGCGGCACGGAGGAGAACTGATGACCAAACTACTCACATCACCACGGACGAAGCGCGCGGCGAACGTACTCGGGATCGTCCTGCTGATCGCCCTCGTCGCACCGTTCGCGGTGTACGCGGCGCCGGAGGTCGTCGGCGCGGACGAGAGCTTCGTCGTGCTCACGGCGAGCATGACGCCCGCCATCGCGCCGGGCGACGTGGTGATCGTCGCCGAGCGCGACCCGACTGCGATCGCCGAGGGCGACGTGATCACGTTCGTCCGCGGCACGAGCGACGTGCCGGTGACGCACCGCGTGATCGACGTGGTCGACGAGGCCGGCACGCTCGCGTTCGAGACGATGGGCGACGCCAACGAGGGGCCGGATCCGGGGCTCGTCCCCGCCGGGAGCCTCGTCGGCGCCGTGACGCTGACGATCCCGTACGTCGGGTACGTGATCCAGTTCGCGGGGACGCGAGTGGGGTTCGTCGCGCTGGTCCTGTTCCCGTTCGGGCTGCTCGCCGCGACGGAGATCTGGTCTATCGTCCGGGGCCGCGACGGATCTGAATCGCAACCCTCGATGACCGTCGATCCGGTCGACCCCGTCGACGAACCCGGCGACGGAGACGGGGCGACGGCCGGACTCGATCCGGTAGTCGGGCCCGACCCGGCGGCTGGACCCGGTCCCGCGGCCGAAATCGTGACGGCGCAGGCGACGGAGGAGGCGAGCGGTTCCGGGGGCGTCTCGGTCGACGCCGTCGGCGGCGCGGCGGCGGTGCTCGCCGCGTTCGCCCCGTACGCGGTGTACGTCGCGTTCGAGCTCCGGACCGCCGTCGCGATATCGGTCGCGATCGGCGTGTCGACGCTGCTGCTCGGGGCGCTCGCCGCGTGGGTGCCCGCCAGCGGTGTCTTGGACCGCAGCGGTGGAACGCCGGATCCGGCTGTCGAGACGGACGCAAGCGGACCGACGACAGACGCGATGCGTAACGGAGACTCCCCCGAGTCCGACGGGGGCGCGTCCGAGCCGAACGACACCGTCGACTCGGCGGCGGTCGCCGCCGGGGCGGAGACGACGGCGGCCGAGGACGGGGCCGAGCCGGCGTCGACGCCCGGGTCGACACCGGTCTCACGTCCCGAGGCCGCCGGGGAGGGCGACTGATGGCCGCGAACCGTGGGCTCGTCGCGCTCGTCGCGCTGGCGGTCCTCGTGTGGGGCGTCGCGTTCGCCGGAGGGGCCACGGTCGCCGTCCTCTCGGCGAGCGTCGACGTGACCGCGACGTTCGAAACCCCGGACGAACTGAACCAGATCAACGAGACCTCGACCAACGGCAGCCAGACCAACGAGACCGCCGATGTCGATCTCACCGCGGTGGCCGTCGAGAACGGGACGAGCGACCCTGACGGAGACGGCGCCGGACTGGACCAGAATGTCTCGGCGCCCGTTGGGAGCAACGTTTCGGCGCCCGCTGGGAGCAACGTCTCGGCGCCCACTGGCGGCAACGTCTCGGCGCCCACTGGCGGCAACGTCTCGGCGCCCACTGGCGGCAACGTCTCGGAACCCACCGCGGACACCAACGCCTCGGTCCCGGTAACCGACTCGGCGACAGCCGAAGCGGATCAGTCGGGGAACGAAACGGCAACCGTGGAAAACGAGGATAGTCCGTCTGAAACGCCGGACACCACGGATTCCGATACGGCTGACGCTGCGAACGAGAGCGCGTCGAGCCCGGCCGTGACATCCGCAGACACGGACAGCAACGAGTCTGACCCGGCCGTGACATCCGCAGACACGGACAGCAACGAGTCTGACCCGGCCGTGACATCCGCAGACACGGACAGCAACGAGTCCGACCCGGCCGTGACATCCTCGGGCACCGACGACACGTCGAACACCGACGACAGCACGTCTGACGCACAGAGTTCGGAGACCAACGCGAAGACTCTGACAGACGATGACGACACGTCGAACACCGACGACACGTCGAACACCGACGACAGCACGTCTGACGCGCAGAGGTCGGAGACCGACGCGACGAGCCAGACGGACGATGACGACGCGTCGGAGCCGTCCGAACCGTCGCCGGAGCCGCCGGAGAACACGACCGAGCCGACGGCGAACGGATCGGCCAGCGCGGGGGACGCGACCGGCGCCGCCGCTTCGCCGAGCACGGTCGATGCCGTCGCGGCGGAGACCGACCGGTGACTTCGATTCGACCGCAGGGCGGATCGTGAACGTGGACGTACCGATTCGACCGCGACGGAGCGGAGTTCGAGGCGGCGGTCCGTCTTGCGCGCTCGGCACCAAGCTCGCAGTACTCCTGCTCCTCGTCGCGCTGTTTCTGTTGGTGCTTATTTCCGGTCTCGCTCACGGCCTGGGGTGAACTCGGCTTCGCCTCGGAGGGGTAGGTAGTTCCCAGCGCGTGGGGGCGTCCCTCGGAGTTATGACCCGGAGCGGCGTACCGTCGCGTACGAATGGTCGCACTCGACGCCTACGCGTTCGTGTTCGTCGCCGGGTTGATCACGGCGCTGGCGACCGGGATCGGCGCGCTGCCGTTCTTCTTCTTCGAGACGATCAGCGACCGCGGGAACGTGGCGCTGTGGGGGTTCGCGTCGGGGATCATGCTCTCCGCGTCGCTGTTCGGGCTGATCCAAGAGGGGCTCGCGGAGGGGACAGCGGTTGAGATCGGCGTCGGGATGCTCGCGGGCGTCGTCCTCGTCGTCATCGCGCACGAGGTCCTGGCGGACACCGAGATTGATCCGCGGGAGTACGAGGAGGCCGACTTCAAGAAGCTGATCCTGATCCTCGGCGTGCTGACGGTCCACAGCTTTCCGGAGGGGATCGCGGTCGGCGTCTCCTTCGCCGACCTCGGGCTAGAGGGCGGGACCGCGCTGTTCGGCTTCACCGTCCCGCTGCTCGCCGTGTTCATGACCGTCGCCATCTCGATCCACAACGTCCCCGAGGGGACCGCCATCTCGATCCCGCTGCGGGCGATGGGCGTCTCGAAGTGGAAGATGGTGTGGTGGTCGGTGTTCTCAAGTCTCCCGCAGCCGATCGGCGCTGTGATCGCGTTCGCGTTCGTCCGGTACGCCCGCGAGTTTCTCCCGTACGGCTTCGGCTTCGCGGCGGGCGCGATGATCTACCTCGTCCTGTCGGAGTTCGTCCCCGAGGCGCTCGAAACGGGCGCCGACCTCCCGCGCGGCGGCAAACCGGTCCTCGTCGGCGGCGTCGCGCTCGGCGTCGCGCTTATGATCCCGCTCGCGTACCTGTGAGTTCCGGCGGCGGGGTCCGTCACTCCTCGCCCAACGCCGTGGGATTGACCGCGCCCGGGCCCTCTCCCACGTCGTAACCGCGTCGGACCGCTTCGGTCATCCCGGCGACCGCGGCGTCGACCGCGTCGCGGAGCGGCTCCCCTCTCGCCAGTCGCGCGGCGATCGCGCTCGACAGCGCGCAGCCGGAACCGTGCGTCGCCTCGGTGTCGATCCGCGGCGTCTCGAAGCGGTCGACGGTCGGCGCGACGCGTTCCGGGGCACTACCACCCGCGTCGTCGGCCCGGACGAGGGTGTCGACGACAGCGTCCCTCTCGGCGGATTCGCCGTCGAGGTGCCCGCCCTTCACCAGCGCCGCGTCGGCGCCGAGCGCGACGAGCTCGCGGCCCGCGCGCTCGGCATCGGCGGGGGTGTCGACCGGCGCGTCGGTCAGCACCGCGGCCTCGTCGGCGTTCGGCGTGACGAGCGTCGCGTCCGCGATCAGCCCCTCGTAGGCGTCCTCCGCGGCGGGCGAGAGCAGGCGATCCCCGGTCGCCGCGACCATCACGGGGTCGACGACGAGCGGGGCGTCCGTCTCCGCGACCAGTTCAGTCACTTGCTCGACGGTCTCGGCGGTCGCCAGCATTCCCGTCTTGATCGCCCCGACGGCGAAGTCGTCGGCGACCGCCGCGTACTGGCTCGCGACGTGATCGGCGGGGAGGGGGTGAACGTCCTCGACGCCGCGGGTGTTCTGCGCGGTCGTCGCCGTCACGACTGATGTGCCGAGGACGCCGTGCGCGCGCATCGCGGTCAGGTCCGCTTGGATCCCCGCCCCGCCGCCGCTGTCGCTGCCGGCGATCGTCAGCGCGACCGGCGGCTCGACCGGCTCGTACTCGGGCATAGTCGTGATACAACCTAGTGGTATTAATTAGTGGTGTTCTTCCCGCTCGGCCGAGCTACCGGGTTCCTCGGACGGCGAACGGTCGGTGCCTCACCGCGACGACGAACGGATTCAGGTCCCCTCGACGAGGCGTTCGAGCTGCTCGGGCGGGACGGCGCCGCGCGCCGCGTACCCGTCGTATGCGAAGGTCGGCACGCCGGTAATCCCCTCCCGCTGCGCCTCGGTGAACCGCTCGCGGACGGTCTCGCGGAGCGTCTCGTCGTCGAGGGCCGACCGCACCTCGTCGGCCTCGGCGCCCGCGTCGACGGCGAGTTCGGCTAGGAGGTCGGCGTCGCCGATGTCCTCACCGTCCTCCCAGAGCGCGGCGAAGACCGCCTCGTCGAAGGCGAGCCACGTCTCGTAGTCGTGGTGTTCACGGAGGTAGTACGAGACGATCTGGGCGGGGAGCGAGTCGACATCCTCGGCGATGTCGAGGTCCATCTCCACGCCGTAGTCGTCGGCGAGCCGGCGGACGTTCTGTTTCGCCTGTTCGAAGTACTCGTCGTCTTTCCCGTCGTCGACGGAGTGGTCGATCGTCCCGTCCGGGCGGCGCTTCTGGCTCCGCAGGTCGAACGGGCGCCAGTCGATCGCGAGCTCCTCGTCGCGGTTCTCTTGATACTGTGAGAGGGACTGACGACCCAGATAACAGAACGGGCAGACGTAGTCCGAGTACACCGTGATGGTCTGTCGGTCGGCGCTCATGGACGGGCGTAACGCCCGGCGATACAAAACGGTGTGTTCGGCGGCGGTCGAGGGGGTCAGTCGCTCGCGTTCGGCTCCGACGGCGGCTGGTCGTCCTCCGGGCCGTCGCGCGGGACTCCGGGGTCGGACCGCGGTTCGACCAGCCGGTACGCGAGCGCCACCGAGCCGAACGCGAGCGCGAACCCGGCGACGACGTCGGTGAGCCAGTGGATGCCGAGGTACATCGTCGCGACCACGACCGACAGCGAGAGCGGGACCGCGACCGGCGTCCACCGGGGGTACTCCTCGTGGGTCAGCACCGCGAACGTCCCGACGGTGACCGACAGCGAGGTGTGAAGCGACGGGAAGACGTTCGAGTTCACGTTCACCTCGCTCGTCAGCGCCATCACGTCGGGCTGCGTGGTGAACAGCAGCGGCGTCACCATGTCGGGCATCACGTTCCGCGGGCCGTGGGCGAACACCGCCGTGTACAGCACCAGCCCGATCCCGTAGTTGAGCGCGTACGCGACGAGGACGCGGCTGAACGTCGTTGTCCGGGGGAGCGCGAGGTACGCGACCGGCGGGAACGCGAGCAGGAACGCGTAGCCGTACACGTACACCCACGAGAAGTAGGCGGTCAGCGCGGGGGTCGCGAACGTCGCCTGAACCCACGCGACGAAGCCGCCCTCCAGCCCGTAAATGAACGCCGTCGCCTGAAGGCCGAACAGCCTGGAGACGTCCAGTAGCGGGGGGCGCCCGACGGCGCTGGCGATCAGCACCGCGCAGACGACAGCGACGGCCCGACGCGCGTCCCAGAGCCGGTCGCGGAGCCCGCTCCACGTCTCGCGGAGCCGGGCGGGGCCGATCACCGCGACGCTCGCGACGACCAGCATCGCCACGACCCACGCCACGACCGACGTGAGGACCGAGAGGAACGGCGTCATCGCCCCCGCGAGAGCAGCCGCCCCTCGCCGTCGAACCGGTACCCGATTTCCCGGAGCGCCTCGCGGGCGGCCGCGACATCCAGCGACCCACCGTCGTCGAAGAACGGGTGGACTGGGTCGCTCCCGTCGGCCCACGCCACCGACTCCGGAACATCAGCCGAGGACGCCGCGAGCGGCGAGGTCGCCGCCCGCGCGTAGCCGTCGAAGGCGCCGTCGACGATCGCGGTCTTATCGATCAGCCGAGCGATCACCGCCCGGAACCGGGGGTTCGACAGCGGGCTCCGGCGCACGTTGTACCCGACGTGGTAGAACGCCGCCGACCGCCCGCTCACGAGCCGGGCGTCGGCCGAGCGACCGATCCGCGGGACCGACTCGGGCCCGAGGTTCGAGACGGTGGCGTCCGCGAGTCCCTCGGCGACCGACTCCACGGCCGAGATGTCCGACGGCAGGACCTCGATGCGGAGCCGGTCGAAGGCGGGCTTCCCGTGGTATCGGGACGGGACCCCCGCTCGCGGGTCAGCGGTCTCCCCGGACGCGTCCGCGTCGTCCTCGGGCGTCGACCGGACGAGGAAGTGGTCGGGGTTCCGCTCGAAGGCGACCGACTCCCCGGCGGTCGCCTCGACGAACCGGAGCGGCCCGCTCCCGACGGGGTCGGGGTTGTTCGAGACGATCGCCTCCGTGGTCTCGAAGTCGAACTCGAAGCCGGCGATCGTCGCCGCGCCGGTCCGCTCTGACCAGACGTGTTCCGGGAGGATCGGCACCCGGAGCGCCCTGGCGGCGACCGTCTCGTTCACGTCGGCCACGGTGAGTCGGACCGTCGACTCGTCGCGGGCGCGCGCCCCCTCGACGACGGAACTCCGGCCGCGGAACCGGGGGGTCGGAACCGGGGTCTCGACGTTCCCGAGGGAGGTGTCGCGGAGGAACGCGTAGGTGAACGCCACGTCGCTCGCCGTCACGGGCTCGCCGTCGTGCCACCAGGCCTCTCGGAGCGTGACGTCGAGCGTGGTCTCGTCGACCCGTTCCCAGCCGGTCGCCAGCCACGGGAAGAACTCGTCGCCGTCCGCGCGGACGAGGGGGTCGTACAACAGACCCGTGAACGTGCCGTGGTTCCGGTATTCGGCGGCGATCGGGTTCCAGTTCTCCGTGATCCGGTCGTCGGTCGTCACGAGCCGGAGGGCGTCCCCCGTCGCGTCGGCGGCGGCCGCGTCGGTCGTCGTCTCGACGCCGCCCGCCGACGCGTTCGTCGCGGAACCGCCGCCTCCCGAGCCGTCGGCGGCGACGTCGTCGAGTTCGAGGAGCCCGGTGACGGAGAGCGGCTGTCGGTCCTCCGTCCAGCCGTCGAACCGGCTCTCTTGGACGGCGGTGAGCGCGTCGGGGAACGCGACGACGGAGAAGGGCTGAAGCTCACACACCGTCTCTTGGAGGGCGTCGACGGCGTCGTCGCGGTCGCGGCCGGCCGCCCGGCGCTGCCGTTCGAGCAGGTCGTCGACGGCCATCTCCGTGAGGCCGAAGGGGTTCTGCCACCCCGACTCCGCGACGAACCGCGAATGGGTCAGCCCGTACAGCGCGTCGGGGTCGAACGGCTCCGTCTCCACGAACTGCCCGACGTAGAGGTCGAAGTTCTGGTTGATGAGCACCTTCCGCCAGAGGTCGGTCTGTCCGACGGTGTTGAGCCGGACATCGATGCCGACGGCGGTCAGGTGCTCTTCGAGCTGTCTGGCGATGCGGATCCCGTTGGGGTCGGCGTCCGCCGGCGTGGCGTTGATCTCGAGGGTTAGCTGCTCGGGGGGATCGCGGCCGGCGATGTTCTCCGTGCGACCGAGACAGCCGGCGCTGGCGGCCGCGAGGCCGAGCCCTGCGAGCGCCGCTCGTCGACTGATCGATCGCGTCATTCGGACGTTTCCACCTGTTTTCAGCCGCTCGGTATATCTCTTCTGTGCCGTCGTCGCGCCGAGAGCGGTCGCACCGACGCCGTCGGGCCGCCCGAGCGCCGAGGCGAGCCGCCTCAGATGGCGTTCGGCAGCGGGAGCGCCAGCTCGGCGAGGAGCCCCGCGCGTGGGGGATAAGGGCAGGCGGAACCGCAACCCGAGCGCCGTGAAGTCAACGAGGAATCCGGTACCAAATCCGGCAACTGCGGCGAGGAGTCCGGCGACGGCGGCGGTCCGGTTCATGCGCCGCACCTGTACGTCTGAAAACAAACCGGGGCGTGTCGGACCGCGGCGCTATCGGTGGGAGCCTAGCGCCGGTCCCCCGTCACCACGTCTCGACGACGCCGTCGCGGACGTCCTCGGCGCACCCCTCGCAGTCGGGGTGACCCGACTCGAAGCAGGCCGGACGGCCCTCGGCGTCGACCGGGACGGTCCGTCGCTCCGCGTGGCGGCGGCAGACGATGCGCGCCGCGCCGGACTCGTCGGTCGGGAGGTCGAACCGCGCCGCGGCCGCCGCGTCGCCCTCGGGGTCGTCGCGCCCCTCGGCGTAGGCGCGTTTGGCCTCCTCGAACTGTTTGCCCGCCTTGCGGAGCTGCTGGCGGATCACGCGTTCGAGCCGGTCGTCCATACCCGCCGTTTCGGCGCGGCGGATATAGGTCCGTTGGCGGCGCGGGACGCAGGCGCCGCGACGGCGCAAATCTTGAGGGACAGCCGCCCCGGGAAACCTTGATGAGACGGCCGAGCGATCGCTCGGGTATGTCCGACGACTGTATCTTCTGTTCGATCGTCGCCGGCGACATCCCGGCGCGCACCGTCTACGAGACCGATTCCGTGCTGGCGTTCCTCGACGCGAACCCGCTCGCGCGCGGACATACGCTCGTGATCCCCAAGTCGCACGCGCACCACGTCGGCGACCTCGACGCCGACCTCGCGAGCGACCTGTTCGGCGCGGCCGCGTCGCTCACGCCGGAGATTCAAGCGGCCGTCGGCGCCGACGGGGCCAACGTCGGCGTCAACGACGGCGAGGCGGCCGGGCAGGAGGTCCCGCACGTCCACGTTCACGTCGTCCCGCGCTTCGAGGGCGACGGCGGCGCGGCGATCCACGCGGTCGCCGGCGGGCGGCCGGACCTCTCCGACGACGAACTCGACGCGGTCGCCGACGAGGTCGCGGCCGCGATAGACGGGTAACGACGGCGAGGGAAGTAGCGCCGGCGCGACCCGCCGCCCGAGTTCGCGATTCTTAATACTGTCAGCTAAATATTCTTTAGGTTAGAGTGTGATTAGCAAGTATGTCTACGCTTGACGCCGCCACTCTTGACGACCTCCGCGACGCTCTCGCGGAGGTCGAAGATAAAAAGCCGACACAGCGGCTAATGGCGGTGATCAACTATCTTGAAGAAGACGGTGCAACGATGGCGGAGGTTGCTGAACGATACGGATACACCGGTCCATGGTTGTCTCGGTGGGTTGGCCGGCTCGACCGGCTCGCTGATGAGCCGGTCGAGCAAGTCGCCTACGACGATCCGCGCGAAGGCAGACCAACCGAACTCTCTGATGAACAGCACA
>NZ_NEDJ01000139.1 GCF_002114285.1 Halorubrum ezzemoulense DSM 17463 | reverse complement strand
ATATTCTAGTGAAGAATTTAATATACCCATCATAGTACTAGCAATTGGTATCACTCTCGCCCTCCATAATTCACTTGTGTCTCAGTACATACTTGGACGAGATCTACATACCGAATACTATTTAGCTGAGACAGTAATCAGGAAGGGCTTCTGGGATATTACAATAGCTGATCCATATAACAGTCTTCTAAGTGTCGTATCTTTTGCGCCATTGATAGAAACACTGACTCCGCTTAATCTATCATATACGTTTAAACTAGTGTACCCACTAGTGTATTCATTCACTACACTTTCAATATACTATATATCACTGAAGATACTGGAAAAAAAGGCGGCACTATTGTCAACATGCCTGTTTATTTTTATATCTCCATACTATATGATCAATATTTCTACTGCGAGACAACAGATTTCAATGCTCTTTCTTTCACTGATTATCATGCACATGGTGAGAGACAAACCGATGCAATCCAGTGTTATATCAATACTATGCGTTAGTATTATTGTGTCCCACTATGCCACTGCGATCCTTGGGGGCATCTTCATTATTGGTGGAGTGATTCTATACCATATAGTCTCCTACATTAAAGGCGAGGACCACCACCACACTATTCCCCTTCGAGTATTAGCTTTGTTGGGTGTATTTTCTATATTTTGGTTTTCAAATACAAGTAGTGGAATCTTTTTCACCGACATGGTCTTTCGGTTGTATACAATTTCAACAAACCTTCTGAATCCAGGTACGTCAAGCAGCTTAGGAGCTGTTTCAGGGAGCTCTTCAAATGTGATAGAAACTGTGAATAAAGCAATCTTAATGTTAATCTTACTAATAATTGGCATTGGAGTGCTAGCAAAAACAATACAATACCTCCTACTTGAAGATAGTAAAAATGACACATTTATCGCAACCTCTGTATCAGCGTGCGCCTTCCTCGCAATTACAACAGTTACCCCCTATTTTGGTCTGGAAGTTACTCGTTTAGCCTCAATCACACTTATCATTCTAGCTCCGTTTTCTCAAGTAGGATTCAATCGGATCTCCAAGACTCTGAGTTTGGATAGGGTCGCAGATGCAAAATCTTTGTTCTCTATATTTCTAGTTATTGTGCTGATTTTGAACTCAGGAATGGCATCAGATATGACGGGTATGAATCCGTCTTCGCCTTCAATGAGTGGTGATACAATTCATAATCAAAATTTGGATGAAAAATTTGAATTTTACAACTATTATACATCACCAGTGGCGAACGTGTACACATCAAAATGGATAAGAGATCACGCAGATCTACGGTCACACAGAATATATTTATCAGGACTATCATATTCAACATTGATTAGTTACGGAAGAGTTCGGGATGCTTCTACATGGTTCGGAGAAACATCTGTTAGTTCTCCACTATATCTTTCAATTGGTGACTTCCAATACGGGTCATACATATATATATCATATGTGAACAAAAGAGAAAACCTCATCTCAGTTAGGGGGTTTGATAAAAAGACAAGATTATACGAATTTGATGAAGTTAGACCAGGCCTAGTTAGTACGAACACTGTATATACGAACGGAAATTCATCCGTTCGGAAGGTTAGAAAATAGAGAATGACCTAGTATTCTCGAGGAAACAAACAATAACGAGATGTATATGATTGCTCCAGCAAATATGGAAAATATGACAGAAATATATGTTGGTTGAACAATGATCAGGACTATAGTGGCCATAGTAATTGAGCTTATTAAAGGGAACAATAGATCAGGCAGAAGCTGGCCAACTTCTAATCCTATTGATTCCTGGAGCCCGTAAAATTGGAAAGGTAATGTTGATATCATTCCAGAGGTAATGCTAATAGCTACACCACTAATGCCAAAGCTATTAGTAAGAGGATAGATAGATATCGCGATTACTACGGTCCGAACTAAGTTCATATGAAAGCCCCAGTTGGGCTTTCCAATACCACGAAATACGGAGCTAGATGTTTTAGCGATCGAGCGAAAAAGACCAGAAATGGCTAGAATTTGCATGGGTACAATCATTGACTCCCACTGTTCACCAAAGACGAGAATAGTGAACTCAGGGGCAATAGATATTATACCAAAAGAAGCAGGCATAACGAGAACAGATATTAGTCCCAAGGTATCTATAAAAGACTCTCTTACCTTGTCGAGATCATCTTGTATTCTTGAGAACGCGGGGAACATTACGTTATTGATTGTCTGAGATAGCTCCGTTGCAGGTGCATTTGATAACTGGAAACCAACTCGATAGTATCCGAGGGCAGCAGATGTGAGTAACCAACCAATGAACAGATCATCTCCAGAATTAGCTAGAAACGAAACGATAGCAGTCGCATGAATCCACCGACCATATGATAACAGAGACTTTAGAAGGTTAGAATTTATTCCAAAGGAAGGAGAATAGTCTGTTATCAAGAACGACATAACTAGCTGAGACGCTCTTCTTGATAATAATCCACCAACTAACGCCGAGGCATTGTCAAATTCGAAGGCTAGAAAAATTGCAACTACGATACCGACTACGCTACCGACCATCACATATAGGAACTGCTTTCTGAATTTTATATTTTTTCTGAAATATATTACTGACGGGTTTATCGAATCATGTAAAAAATATGCCAAACCGACTAACGGCAATAACTGGGAAACCAACGGCTCAGAAAAAAACCGGGAAGCTCTTGATGCCAACAGAGT
>NZ_NEDJ01000138.1 GCF_002114285.1 Halorubrum ezzemoulense DSM 17463 | reverse complement strand
CCCCACGGCCGACCACCCTTTTCACCGGAAACACGGTGTGTGTCTCTCTCCACCGACCCGTCCCTCGTTCCGCTCCGAACGTGGCCGCGAAACAGAACACATTTCACCGGAAACACGGTGTCTCCCTCATGGACGCAGCGGACGACCTCTTCACGAGGGAGGACCCTATCTTCGCGAACAAGGAACTCCTCGAGATCAGTCACTTGCCGGGCGAGGGACGCATTGTCGGCCGCGACGACGAGATCGCCGATCTGGCGACGGCGGTCAATCCGGCCATCTTCGGCCAGAGCCCGAGCAACGTCCTCATCTACGGGAAGACGGGCACCGGGAAGTCCCTGTGCGCGAAGTACGTCTCCAAGCGACTCGTCTCGACCGCGAGCGAGGAGGGCGTTACGGCGACGTTCGCCTACGTCGACTGCGCGCAGGACACCACCGAGACGCAAGCGGTCCAGACGATCGCCGAGGGCGTCAACGACCCCGAGGAAACCGGGATCAACGTCCCCGATAAGGGGCTCTCTACGTCCACGTACTACAAGCGACTCTGGCGGATCCTCGACCAGCGGTACGACGTCGTCTTGATCCTGCTCGACGAGATCGATAAGCTCGATGACGACGCCATCCTGATGCAACTGTCCCGCGCTGGCGAGGCGGGAAAGATCACCGACTGTAAGTTGGGCGTCGTCGGCATCAGCAACAAGATCCAGTACAAAGACCGGATGGACGAGCGCGTTAAATCGAGCCTCTGTGAGCGCGAGTTCGTCTTCCCGCCGTACGACGCGAACCAACTCAGGGAAATCATGCAGGCGCGGGCGGACGCGTTCCACGACGACGTTCTCGAACCCTCGACGATCCCGCGCGCCGCCGCGCTGGCGGCGCGCGAACACGGCGACGCGCGGAAGGCTATCGACATCCTCCGGTACGCGGGCGAGATCGCACAGGCGAACGGCGAACCCACTGTTCGTGAGGAGTTCGTCACGCAGGCGCGCGAGCGAGCCGAGACCGACCGATTCCGCGAACTCATTCGCGGGTCCACCCCGCACTCGAGGTACGTGCTTCAGGCGCTCGCGCTACTGTCGCTCTCGAACGGTCGTCAGGACGGATTCCGCACGAGCCGCGTGTACGAAATCTACGAGAACATCTGCCGGCAGGAGGGATCCGATAGCCTCTCGCTACGGCGCGTCCGCGACCTCCTGAAGGAGCACGCGTTCCTCGACATCATCGAACAGTCGAAACACAGCGGCGGTAGCGCCGAAGGAAGCTACACGAAGCACCAACTCCTCGAGGACCCGAGCGTCGTCAAAGAGGTCCTTACCGAGGATGATGCCGAGAGCTGATCGAGTCGGTTCGGCCACCCGACGGTCCCCCCGCCACCGCTCTACGACGAGCACCGTGCCGTCGCCGCGACGAGGCCCCGCACAGACCGATCGATTCGCCCGCGTCAGCCGAGCAGGCCGAGTCCTTCGATCCGCTCGACGATCTCCTCGACGGCTTCCTCGGCGTCGTCAGTCCGCTTACCGCCGGTGATGACGATCTTCCCGCTTCCGAAGAGGAGGATGACGACCTCGGGTTCGTCCATCCGGTAGACGAGCCCGGGGAACTGCTCCGGCTCGTACTCTACGTCTTCGAGACCGAGCCCGATCGCGAGGGCGTTGAGATTGAGGTTGTGCCCCAAGTCCGCGCTCGACACGATGTTCTGAACGGTGATCTCCGGATCATCCTCGACCGGGATCTGGAGGCCCCGAAGCTTCTCGAAGATGATCCCGAGCGCGTCGTGGACGTCGTCGATGCTCTTGGCACCCGTACAGACGATCTTCCCCGACCGGAAGATGAGCGCGGCCGCCTTCGGCTCTTGAGTCCTGTAGACGAGGCCGGGGAAGTTGTCGGGATTGAAATCTGCGCCCGGGAGATCCTCTGCGAGCGCCTCCAAGTCGAGCTCCTGACCGATACCCGTCGATGCAACAACGTTCTGAATCTCGATCGAGTCTGCAGGGTTCGTCATCGTTCGCTTTTATATGTGTCCCCCTCCCTTATAAACGCCCGTGGTATAAATGGCCAACTGCCCCACACCGCACATAGTGTCCTGTCCTGCGCGCGCGTGAGGCCGCCGCCGCAACCTGGATTCCATGATACACTTCTGATACGTTCGGCTCTCAGACGTTCCGATCGTATCGCCCAGTGTCGCGAGATCCTGCCGATACCAAATCTCCCTACTGGATCAGCTCGTTGTAAACTGCTCCATGAAACCGCATGACGTGGGGCCGACGCTTCGACGGGGTTAAATACAACCCGGGCATTCGAATGAATGCGAGGAGCCCCCGACGGGGGGCACCGGCCGGCCGCCAACGCGGCCGGTCGAAGCGTTCCGACGTGCTTAAGTGTATAAGCCCGTTCGGTTGAAACGCGAAGAACGCACCGCGGACTCGGGCCGTTCAACTCGGCCCGGTTTCGCAGAGTCGGTTCATCCGACTCACCCGATGAGGATCGCGCCCCCTGCGCTCCGGCGTAAGCGGCGATCTGATGTGAGCCGTGGTCGTTCGGTGTCATCCAAGCCGCTGGATGGACCGGACACCACACAGACCAATGCAATGGTGTGTCAACCTTCGTCTCAACCGAAGTTGACACCCGCCAACACCCCCTTCAGGCCGGGAATCAGGCCTGAAGGATACTCATTCCGGTTGATCCTGCCGGAGGCCATTGCTATTGGGATCCGATTTAGCCATGCTAGTCGCACGAGTTC
>NZ_NEDJ01000137.1 GCF_002114285.1 Halorubrum ezzemoulense DSM 17463 | reverse complement strand
GATTCAAACTAAGAAAATAACGAATAGTAATTAAATTAGAAAACAGTAAGAAGAGCCTTTGAGAGTATGGAATATCCGTATATAACACGTAACTATCCCCCATTGTGTTATCAGGCTCACGTCATGCGGTTTGGAGGGTCCGAAACGCTAAACAGGATCGTGAGTGTTGTTAGTTTAAATCAATGTTAGCTATTCTTGGTACTTTCTTCACACTAGTTGGAACTGGTATTATAACGTATCCAGATATTGTTTATCTTGAAAAGTGTTATCCAACCGGTCGCTTATTAAGAGCCATTGAAACGTTAGAATCCAGAGCGATACACCGTGATAATACTGGATTTAAAGAACTAAGAGCCGAGATTAATGATATTGTAGAAGAGTATCACTTAAGATCAGATATTGACAAAATCGATATTTATTCATCGGGTATCGACGTGGGAGGGAGAGTTACAAATTTCAAAGTTATTGGATATATTGACGATGAAGAGGTAGATAGAATTGAAGAGCCTGAATTTGAGAGAATACGTTTTCAGATATATCGTAAGATCCGGAGAGGCAAAACGAAAATCAGAGCGTATGGTATCGCTCTTGTGGTACTTGGCTTTTTGATACAGGGTTATGCTATCCTATACTAGAACCCCATATAGCAGAGCCATGCCTATCGTAAGAAATCCGAAGCTCAAGCCCATCGGGATTAACGAATTACCAAACTCCCTATCCCCGAAAAAGACTGTATAGCAAAGGATAGATCCGAATAACAGTAACGTCGCTCCAAGTCCAAAGCCGATTGAAGAAAGGAGAGTGAATATCATAGGTATCCCTCATCCTCAAGGAGCTTGCTCAAGGATAGTTCTACTAACATTTTTTCGTTGTAATTCTTATCATATGTGTAGTTCTCAAAAGCTTTTGTTAAATCCTCGTCGTTAATCGCACATCTGATTAGTTTAATGTCGGTACTTTCGTCGTTGTTATTTACGCTTAAACTCATTATTGAAAAATCCAAACTGCTAGTGCTAATCCTGCCATGCTACCAATCCCCAAAGTTGCTAGTGATTCAATCATATACTTACTCTCTTTACATTATTATCACTTCTTTGTCCTTTACCCTCGGATAAACCACCGGGGGTATCTTGATACATGGGTTGGTTATTATCTGCTAGAGAGTGTTGCTCTGAACCCCCCCTATCTACATACATGGGTTGGTTATCTTCGGGTTCATATTTCTCTGCCTTGTACCTGATATGTTGTGCATCGATTGGGTCCGGGAGATCCGCCGGATACACCCGATAATCAACCCCCTCCTTGATACAGGCTAATTTGATAGAACCCTTCTTTCGCATTTTCTTCATGGCTCTTCTATACGTCTCTTCGGTGTTTCTATCTAGTTCAGAGCAAATCTTTCTAATCGCATGAGGGGACGGGTATTCAGTCTCTTTACCCTCCGATAGGGGACGGGGGGTATCTTGATACATTGGTGTTTTACAAACAGCCTCCAAATCCCCTCTGTCAATCTCCAAGTTCCATACTTGAGCCATATCCTTAGCAGTATCAATATCCCAATCTTCAATCAGCCAATTCATTACAAAGTCAACATAATTTTGCGTTATCTCTGAATACTCATTGAATTTTCTTTTGTCGTTGTTTCGCTGGTTCAGTAATCTATTGAATAGCGATTGATCGAATTGCCGAATAGCATTATCCAGCATACCATGCTTGTATCCCTTCCCCCGAGATACCCACTTTCTCTTTTGTCCATCTTTCGTGAAGGGTGTTTGATTTGAATAATATGAGTAAACCTCTCCCGCTAACCCCCGGCTTTCGTTGTGAGATTCACCATAATATTTGAAAACACCGTATAAGTGTTCTAGCGTAACAAAGTCCAATCTGCTACGGTCGATTTTGTTTGAACCCTCCTTTGTGAGAGAGTGACCCATACTCCCTCTCCCGCCGTTAAGCCGGTCATGTAGGTCTTGGAAAAACGCCGTATGATCGCTCTGTAGTTTGCTCAAAATCTCTTGAGCTGCATTCAATCGCTCTGAACCTTCGGAGAGTGATTCAATATCGATGTCGTCAGAATAACCTTCTACAGTCTCTTTTTCAAATCCACCAATCCAATCCTCCAAGTCGTCTTTGCTGATTTGCTGAATTGGTGCATCATTCTGGATACGATATATCCCCGGATCTTCGGGAGAACAACACTCTCCGGGATTTGGACAATCCTTACCCTCCCTGATACCATGTATCTCGGTCCCCGGACCTACCACATACTGATTCTGACTCCTTATCTCGCCCCAATCCTCATCGACATTAGGCAAAACATCGTCAGACACTACCCACCTATGCGATCCGTGGGGACTTGATACAGAAAAGGTATCTTGGGTGTTTTTAAGCAACTTATCAGGGGCTTTGTCCTTGTCGTCAATATCAATAAAGTGTAATCTCCCGTGAGCAAACACCGCATAGTTACCTAGATTTTGCTCTAAATCTCTCCGATGGGTTTTGTCGGTAAAGTCAATATAACACTTCTTAGTGCCGTCTTTCAGGGGTATAGCGATGTTACTAATATTTACAGAAACGTTGTTAAGTCTCCGCAAAGCGATACATTTAAATTCGTTAGGGTTATAGTTAGAATTGGATAGCATAATAGTCCATCTCCCCCGTGGGATGCTGGTAACATCCCGCGAGATTTACTAAGTATCAGTTAGATACTTCGACCGCATTCAAACATTCTTTCAAATTTGTGTGTAATAACTAGTTGAACTTCAACCTTTAAAAAGCTTGCCAAGTCTTTATTAATATTTCTTGTAGATTCAACAAACATATATGTGTTAATAAGCCACATATTAATATCCTAATAT
>NZ_NEDJ01000136.1 GCF_002114285.1 Halorubrum ezzemoulense DSM 17463 | reverse complement strand
AGGTCTGGACAGATGGACTCCAAGCGTACCGCGAGATGGATCGGGATCACCGAACGGTCGTCCACAAAGAGAGGTACGTATCGCCTGACGGAGTCCACATCAATCAGGCAGAATGCCTGTTTTCGCTTGTTCAACCGTGGCTGCGGAAGTTCCTCGGCCTGTCCAAGCAAGGCTTGGAACAGGCCGCTCATACATTCGGGATCGTTAGATCGCTGAATCTCACAGGCGCATCTGTCGATATCACCATCGACTGCCTTGTTATGGGGTCTTTCCGCAGCTCTACATAAGAGCGAGACCGGAACCGCAGGATGCTAGGGGTGATGGGGTCAGTGTTCGAGATAGTCTAAGTAATAATCTGTTTTAGATGGACCCCTGCGAACGTGATCGACTGATTGCCATCAACTACAGGGTACGCATATGTCTCGGTTGTTGAGTCGATTCTGTACGGAATGCCGCTCAACGGCCGAATGCTTATGACGCCGCTCAGGTAACACGGTGATAATGAGCACCGAAACGAGTACGAACGACGACGTCCGGAGTGGGCGAACGATTACGCTCACTCAGGCGAACGACGGCTGGTGGGTCGCCCGTGACGAGGCGACTGGTGTCGCAAGCCAGGGTGAGACACGACAAGATGCCCTCGACAATCTTGACGAGGCAGTCGCACTTCACAAGGGAGAAACTGGTGACTCGGTCGACAATTGGGAGGAGGAAAAAGAAGTGCTTGAGGAACTTGGTATCGATCCTGATGAAGTCCAGCAGGCTCGCGACGAGCACGATGGCCTCCCCGAGTTCATGTAGTAAGTCGGATGGGAGCGCCTGATTTTTCTGGACGCGATGTCGTCAAAGCACTCTCGAAGAATCGTTTTGCTATCGTTGATCGGACCGGCAGCCACGTCAAGCTTCGATACGAGCACCCGACGAACGACGACGATGTCCGTGTCGTCTCCGTCCCGCAACACGATCGGATCCGAACTGGAACACTACGTAACATCGCAGACCAGTCCGGAGCGGAGGACTTCGAGAAGTGGTGTCAGTGGATCGACCGACAGTGCTGATAGGTTACTCAATTTATGAGCACCACTAGCTCGGATATCGTTGTGTGGGTCCACTGCTCGGGATAGCCTCGTTAATCTCGAAATCTGTACATACTCCCACCGGAAACCCGGTTTCCGCCGCTCTCACACCCGTGACAAACCGATCTTCGAGCCTTGAACCAAGGGGCTAGACCCGGTCAGATACACTTTGATAGTGGGGTGTTTCGGGGAGACACCGCGTTTCGTCTGTTTGTATAGTGTATATCGCGATACGGAATCGTCGGTTGCGCTTCTCCACAGTTTCGGAGGATAGGCAAGTTTTGGATCGAATCTCTATCGATTCATGGTTATTCTCACCACTTAAGGACCGTTTTTGAATCTCTGAGCTTGAACTACCAGACAAGCGTACGAAATTGTATGGATTTTGCGCTCCTGAATAGAGTTGCCACTCCCGAACGGCAGACTCAGCGAGATCTTAGCGGGTTAGTCGTGTGGAATCAATGCTGAGGCAACGAGCTCAACACACTCACCCGCAGTAATCACAGGTGCGTAGTCCATCTCGCCGTCAACGTCCGCTTTCAGCAGGAAGTCGGTGAGCCGCCAGATATTGTACAAGAGGATCGCGAACACGAAGTAGAACAGGCGAACGCGGTAGTCTTCCGAGGAGGTCTTGGCGAGAAAGTCACCTTTGATCGATTTGTACTCACTCTCGATCTGCCACCGGCGGCTGTAGCGCTGACAGAACGACTCGGCTTCCTCCGGGTTCCACTGACCATCGGCATCTCTTCGACATCCCCGTAGTAGGGAATGGTCGTGATATCGATCGCGGCAGTGACTGGCCGGCGGAACGATGCTTCCGAGGCGATCACTGAGAGCAAGCGGTCCGTCGTCTCATTGAAGCCGTTCACGAGCCCTTCGGGATCGAACTGCTTGACGGTGCGGAGATGAGTATCACCGTGGGGACCGTACTCTTCACCACGACGATATTGGAAGCGAGTCGCTCCCTGCGCGGTGCCACAGCGGACCATCCCCATGAACGTCTGTAACTCGAAAAATTGCGTGTCCTCGTACGAGACGTTCGTCGCCCGATCAGAATCGAAGTGTCCGAAGGCGTGATCAAGCGCGAGGCGCGTCGTCTGGATAATCTCTTCCTGTGAGAAGGATTCGTCTTCTACTGGGTCTGTATCTTCTTGCTCATCGTCGACGATCTCTGCCTTAGGCCGCACCTCCGGCGCTGAGATATTGCGATCATGGACTTCTTTGACAACGAAGTGAGCGGCAGCGTGGACGTATTCGTGGATCGTGTCGTCGAACCGGTTCCGCCATGCCCGTGAGAATGCTGATTCGTCGGGCACTCGGCTGAAGCCGAGGATTGTCGCTACTTCCGGTTACCGAGTGAGTCGTCGAGAAAACTCGGCGTACGAGTCACCCGTTATCTCCATGAACACGAACGAGAGGACCATCGCGCGAAAGGAGAGTGGGGCGGGATGCCACGCTGGATACCCGTCTTCGATCGCGTCGGTCGAGTAATCGAGGTTCTCCAACGCGGTGACGAGACCGACTTTTTTGAGTTCATTTCGGATGGTGATCCCGAGTTGGTACGCTTCGCACAAAGAACGCATTTGTAGACTCTCACTGCGAGGTGAGCTACCAGAACTACTCATTGGATGTACTACTGTAGATAATCTGTTGAATTCGATGACTATTCTGGCACAGCTTATGAATGTGTGATTTTTATGTTTCTGTTTGTTAGTTCGTGCTCTGTTGACTCGATGGAAACGCTGCTACCCTAGCAGAGCGTGAAACAAGATATGGGGCGCAAGAGACCGACCTGGATTTCGTGCCATAGAGCACGTTCTGTTGACTGGTCCGTGTGCGAAAGAAG
>NZ_NEDJ01000135.1 GCF_002114285.1 Halorubrum ezzemoulense DSM 17463 | reverse complement strand
CCTACGATCTCGAGTAATTGCTGAGGTGGTCACGGTGGGGAAAGAAGGTTCAATACCTTATGTAGCACCCGAGCGCTAACATGGCTCCAATTGTTACATAAGGTATAGAGCAGCCGTCACCACCCACCTCGCTCCCGAAGTATCTCGCAGAGGGGCTCCCAAAACAGGATACGGAGACACTCCACGAGATACGGAACTACGTCGAGGCGCTCATCGAGTATCGCGACCAATCGGTTGACACCGAGGAGCTTCCCGAGACTGCCGAGCCCGTCGACGAGTCCGATAGCGCAGGAAGCGGGACCGTCGTCAAAGAAAAAGTCACCTGTGGCGACGATAGCTGTAAGTGCGCCAGCGGAGACCCCGCGGATATGCACGGCCCGTATCTCTATCGCTACTATCGTGAAAACGGGACGATGAAATCGGAGTACATCGGGAAGCCCGGAAGCGAGTAGGGTGGATCAGGATAGTCAGGGTTCCAATGATCCCATAGAGTGTCATAGAGGAGTTGCCACGATATTTATTTCGTGAATTTACAGCCGAATAAGCCGATAAAACGCACCTGCGTATTGACTGTCAAAAATTCTGCCAGCTCAACGAGAGGTTCAGCTACCTGTGCGAGATACAGGACGCGTATCTCGTACAGTGGCAACTAAAGGAACTTGACCTCCTATCTTGTAATCACCAAGTTACTCTATCTCAGATGCTGCGTTATCGGGAATATCGATTCTTACGGTCGTTCCGTTATCTATTTCAAATAAAACGTCCCCGTTGAGTGCCATCACTGCCAACTTGAGTTGCCACAATCCTAGTCCAGTCGTGTGTTTCAGTGGGTCTTCTGTACCTCTGTCTAGAGCGTTGAGTTCCGCTACAGGAATCCCTGGACCGTCGTCGCTAATGATCACGCAGTAGCCTCCCTCTGAGGTTGTGATCGTTACTACCACCGACGAAGCTGCGTAATTAACCGCATTTTCTAATGCACTTTCGATCGCGCTCGTGGCAGCCCGTTGATTCGTGGCTATCATAGCCGTTTCCGGCATGTCGGTAGTGACGGTCACGTCCGTGCTCGAAAGACGGTCTAATACTGCCTCTACTACTTGCGTGAGATCGACTTGACTGCTAGATTCTTGGGCCGAAACAAACTGATCGATCTGCTTTGCTTGCTGACTGAGAGCAACAACGTCATCGGCAGCCCCAATGATCGATGAACTGTGTTCCTCCACGTTACTTGGAAGGGCCTCAGCGTGGCTCTTTACAATATCCATCCGGTTTCGAAGGTTATGTCTAAGCACTCGGTTCAAAACGGACAGTCGCTGTTGGCTGATCTCACGGTCGCTCACGTCACGAAAGCTGAGTACACTTCCAAGCCTGTTGCCATGTGGACCGGTAACGGCTGATAGCTGCGAATCGTACTGTCGAACCCCAGCAGACGTTTCGAGAGAGATAGTCTCGCTAGCCACGATTTCGTCAATCTCGTACCCTATGACGTCGTCAATTTTACTATTTAGAAGCTCGCTCCGCGTCGTGTCGAGTTTCTCGACGACGATCCGGTTGCTCTGTATGACTTGCTCATCTGCATCAACGACAAACATTAGATCGTCTGTCTGTTTGATCAGCGCCTCTTCACCGAGCGTTCCGACTGCCGGAATCGAATTGAAGAGACCATACCGGTAGCGAGCACCAGCCAAGCCTGCACAGACGGTAATCGTCCCGGCATCAAATACAACCACCATCGCGGTCGCTGTTATCTCAAAGGTTGAGAGGTTCCAGAGCAAGAACGACCCGATAGGGATGGCTGAAAGTGATAGACCCTGCTGTAACGAGAAACGAGCGTCGTTTTTATTTTGCCGAAATAACAAGTAGCAGCCGGAAGCAACCAGCGAAAGTACATACGCAAAAACGACTGTGGCAGTAAAGCCTGTAATCGCTGGTGGTAATTCAACCGGACTTGCTTGGAGACCAACACGGAGTGGGACTAGCAACACCGGTACTGTCAGTGCCACTATCAACCGACGACTGATCGCCGGACGCGCTCCGGTGTACTGAAGCGTAAATACAAACCACGGCGCAGTCATCAGGTTCCAGGTCACAAGTGGCAGGAGCAACCACACCTGATCATTCGTCTCTGGACCCGGAAGCCACGGTATAATACCGACTGCTGCGGTGAGAACGCTTCCAACACCCAAGATGCCGACAGCCGTTGCCAGTGCGAGACGACCGAGCTGTGGATCCATCCGCAGTACTGAATAACTAAACCAACACAGCCAGCCCCCGGCAAAGAGTCCGATAATCAAGAATCCGTATATAAGCGCTACCACGTATGAGAGATAGTATCAGATCATTATACCATTACCGATTGAAACTGCGCAAAATGTAGAATTGCGTCTATTTTGGACGGCCCTCTACTGCTGAGCTGACGCTCTGTATCTCGCACGACTTTCCTGACAGGTAGCGGGGAAGTACGCGATCGGTACATGAATGCCCTGTACTGAGCGATCCACAGGTCAGTCAACAAGGTGTGAGAAGAGTTCTATGACACCCTCATCCCAGTCAAATAGACATGTGCCAGTAAAACGACGTTACAGCGCCCGTGAGTCGGGTTCGACGATACTGGCGAACGCGACGTTCTCTTTGACTTGCTCGATCTCGACCGACAGCTCATCACCTGGTTGTCCGCCGGGAACGATCACGACGTAGCCGCGTTCAACCTTCGCAATGCCGTCACCTTGATCACCAGTCGTCTCGATCGTCACGTCGCGGATTGCACCTTCGTCTACGGGAGGACCATCCGACGTCGGAGTTGGTTCTTGGCCAGCCGATTGGGGTTGCTCTTCCTGAGTCTTCTTGCTTGTCGAGGATTCCGATTTCAAGATCGCGACGCGATACGTTTCGTCGGCAGCAAGCGCGTCGTGTTCAATTTCACTCGCGGGGACATCCACGATATATGAGCCATCACGTTCTTCGATTTGAGCACT
>NZ_NEDJ01000134.1 GCF_002114285.1 Halorubrum ezzemoulense DSM 17463 | reverse complement strand
TTTATACCCCAGTGCGCGGTCTCGCAGTGTATGACGACGCTCGCCTCGGTCCTCGGCGTGACGACCGTCGCCGGGGTCGCGACCGGGATCGGGGCCCTCCCCGTCTTCTTCCGGCACCGCGTGACACACCGGATCTACGACGGTGCCCTCGGGCTGGCGGCCGGGCTGATGGTCGCCGCCAGCGTGTTCGGCCTCGTGATCCCCGGCATGGAGGAGGGGACGCTCCGCGCGGTGATGGCGGGGGTGCTCCTCGGCGGGGCGACGCTGCTTGGCGGGAACTACCTCATTCCGCACCTCCACGCGGAGTACCGGGCGTGGTTCGTCGAGGGCGGCGCGACCGCAGACGACGCCGCGGTCATGGAGCCGCCGACCGGGGACTCTGTCGCCGAGGGTGTCGCCACCCGGGGCTCCGCCGCCGAGGGAGGCGACGCGGAGCCGGAATCGGTCGACGAGGACGCCGGGACGCTCGCCGAGCGCGAGTCCTCGCTCCGGAAGGCGCTGCTCATCGGCGGGGCGATCACCCTCCACAACGCCCCCGAGGGGCTGGCGATCGGCGTCGCGTTCGCCTCCGGGCTGGAGGAGGTCGCGCTGTTGCTCGCGGTCGTCATCGGCCTTCAGAACGTGCCCGACGGGTTCGCGTTCGCGGTGCCGATGGCGGAGACCGGGATGTCGAACCTCCGGGTGGTCTGGTACACGACCCTCTCGGGAGTGGTCCCGCAGGTCGTCGCCGCGGTCTTCGGCTTCTCGCTCGTGTCGGTCGGGGCCGGACTGTTCCCGGTGTCGTCGGGGTTCGCCGCGGGCGCGATGCTCGCGGTCGTCTTCCGCGAGCTGATCCCATCCTCGCACGGGCACGGGCACGCCGACGCCGCGACCGGCGCGTTCCTCGTCGGCTTCGTCCTGCTCGTCGTCGTCGACGCCGTCGTCGTGGTGTGAGCGGGCGCCGGACGCTGGAAGCGCACGACCGCGGCACAGGCCCGGGTGCGGGCGTCGGTCGCTACTCGTTGCGCGGGCTACTCGGGTGGTAATCGGTGTCGTACTGTCCCGGGTTGCCGTCGACGCGGTCCGGGTTGATCCGGCCGCCGAGCAGCATGAAGTCGAGCACCGTACAGTACAGCATCGCCTCGACGACGGGGACGGCCCGTGGCGGGAGGACGGGGTCGTGGCGGCCGACGACCTGGACCTCCTTCTCCTCGCCGGTCTCCCAGTCGGCCGAGCGCTGCTTCTTCGGGATCGAGGTCGGCGCGTGCCACGTCGCCTCGCCGTAGATCGGCTCGCCCGTGGTGATCCCGCCCTGGAGGCCGCCGTGGTCGTTGCCCACGGGGACGGGGTCGCCCTCCTCGCTCTCGACGTGGTCGAACGACTCGCCGTCGTCGAACGTCCAGTCCTCGTTGCGCTCGCTGCCCGCCACGTGCGTTGCGTCCTTCCCCAGCCCGTACTCGACGCCGGTGGTCGCCGGGATGGAGAACATCGCCTGCCCGAGGCGGGCGGGGAAGCTGTCGAAGCGCGGCGATCCGAGCCCCCGGGGGACGCCCCGGCACTCGAAGTAGATCGAACCGCCGATCGAGTCGCCCTCCTCCTGGTACTCCTCGATCAGCTCCTGCATCTCCGCGGCCGCCTCGGGGTCGGCGCAGCGCACGTCGTTCTCCTCGCTGTGTTCGAGGATCTGCCCGAAGCTCACCGGGGCGGCCTCGATGTCGCCGATGCGATTGACGTGCGCTTTGATCTCGACGTCGTGGTCAGAGGCGTCGAGCACCTGTTCGGCGACCGCGCCGGCCGCGACCCAGTTCACCGTCTCGCGCGCCGAGGAGCGCCCGCCGCCGCCCCAGTTGCGTGTGCCGAACTTCGCGGAGTAGGTGTAGTCGCCGTGCGAGGGGCGCGGCGCGGTGACGAACGGCTCGTACTTCCCCGAGCGGGCGTCCTTGTTCTGGATCACCATTCCGATCGGGGTGCCCGTGGTGTAGCCGTCCTGGACGCCGGAGTTAACGACGACCTCGTCGGGCTCGCCCCGCGAGGTGGTGATCATCGACTGGCCCGGCTTGCGCCGGTCGAGCTGCGCCTGAATCGCCTCCTCGTCGAGCTCGACGCCCGCTGGCACGCCGGAGACGGTGACGCCCATCGCGTCGCCGTGGCTCTCGCCGTAGGTCGTCAGCTGGAAGAGTCGGCCGAACCGGTTCCCGTTCATACCGGTACGTGTGGCCGGGGGCTTATAGGGGTTGCAATCCGCGCAACGAGCGGCGCTCGCCCGGACTTCGAGACGACGCGCCGACCGGCGCGCGACCGACGGCGGTATGTAAGGGGAACGCGTTGGTGGGTGCGTGCGCGACCGCTTCACCTCCGACCTCGGCGTGTACGCCCTTTCGGGGCTGTTTTCGCTCGTCGTCTTCGCCCTCGCGCTCGGCATCCTCTCGCGGACGCTCCCCGGCGGGCTCGCGAGCCGCCAGCTCGGGGGACTGATCGTCGGCTACCTGCTGTTCGTCGGCGTGTACACGACGGCGTGGTTCATCTACACCGGGATCGACAGCCGCGAAGAGGTCTGACCGTCGAGTCGCCGCCGCCCGCGGAGCCCCGCCTCCGACCGAGTCGGATCCGCCTGCCGAACCGTTTTCACGTCGCCGCGAGACGGGGCGGGTATGAGTTGGGACACCATCGCCTTCGACGTCGACGACCGCGGAGTCGCGACGATCACCGTCGACCGACCGGAGCAGCTCAACGCGCTCACCGCCGAGACGCTCGAAGCGATCGAGGACGCGCTCGACGAGGCCGCCGAGCGCGACGCTCGCGTCCTCGTGATCGCCGGTGCGGGCGACGAGGCGTTCGTCGCGGGCGCGGACATCTCGCACATGGTCGACCTCTCGACGCCCGAGGCGCAGGCGTACGCCGAGCTCGGCCACCGCGTCGCGGACGCGATCGAGACGTTCCCCGCGCCGACGATCGCCGCCGTCGACGGTTACGCCTTCGGCGGCGGGTGCGAGCTCGCCCTGGCCTGTGACCTGCGGGTCGCCGCCGAGAGCGCCGTCCTCGGGCAGACCGAGATCGATCTGGGGATCATCCCCGGCTGGGGCGGCACGCAGCGGCTCCCGGCGCTCGTCGGCGACGAGGTCGCCCGCCGGCTGATCTTCCTCGGCGAGCGCATCGACGCGACCGAGGCGGCCGAGGTCGGGTTCGTCGGCGAGGTCGTCGCGGACGACGACTTCGAAGACCGGATCGACGATCTGGCCGGCGAGCTGGCAGCGAAGCCGGCGACCGCGCTGCGCGCGGCGAAGGAGGCGCTGAACGCGGCCAGCGAGGGGTCGGCGGCGACCGGGCTCGCCTTGGAGCGCCGTGCGTGGGCCGGCCTCTTCGGGACGCACGATCAGCGCGAGGGGATGACGGCTTTCTTGGAGAAGCGCGATCCGGAGTTCGAATAATGCGGTAGCGGATCGCTGTCGGTGCTGTGCCGAGGTGTGGTGCCGCGCGCCGTCGAGCGGCCGCCCTCGGCGGCCGCGAGAAGCGCGTGCGAGGGACGCCGCGAACCGCCAACAGGCCGTGAGCGGCAGCGAGGCGCGACGCCTCTGGCAGCCGGCGGCGTGGCCGCCGGCGACGAGGCCGGGGAGGCGTGAGGTGCGGTCGCTGTGCGGGGCGGGACTCGAAGGGGCG
>NZ_NEDJ01000133.1 GCF_002114285.1 Halorubrum ezzemoulense DSM 17463 | reverse complement strand
GAGAACACTAAAGTCACTCGTAGTGTTTTAGCACTTATTTCTACTTAAATTTGGCTGATTCCTGCGTAATAAAGTTTTCTTTGTAAGATAGATCTGATGTTTGAATCTGCACCGATATTGTCTACGAATTTTGCGTTAGTTGGAAACCAGCTTGATGCCCAGGTGCTATTGATTCTTTGTTTTAGATAAATGGGATCCACCGAGTGCTACACCCTAGGGTTCGTCGGCAGCGTCGGATGTGTAGAAGAGACAGGGGGAGGGGGGTGCGTCCGACAAGACGGGGAGGATGGGAGGCACCTACGCAGCGAGTTCGTTACACCGGTAGAAGCAGCGATCAGTTGGAGCCGAGAGCGGAAAGACGTGGTTCGAACTCCTCCTGAAATTCGTCCATCGCATCCACCCCCCATTCGACCAAGTGATTTCGCTGGTCTGCGGTGAGATCGGTGATGGTCCGATCAATATCTTCAGGCTGTTAGATCCGGGATGCTTGTTTCTCAGGCAACCGTTCCCACTCTAACTCGACGCCTAAATTGCTCTCAATCTCCGTTCGGTCGCGTTTCAGCGCCTCGAATATCTCCTCGTTGCGTTCCTTATCCGACGTGGAGATGTAGAGCTCAACAGAGAACTCGGGCCCCTGGTGGAACACCCAGCCGAATCGGACGCCCCCGATACCGGCACTGAACGTTAGACAGTTCCGAGGTCCGGGCTTGAGTTTGTACCAAGTCGGCCGTCGCTGCGAGTACGCCTCGACCATCTCGGCGAAGAACTGCCGGTAGCTACGCCCGAGGTCGGACAGCGACTCGGTGCTCACCTCGCGTTCCCATTCGTTGGGCTCGACAACGACTTCGAACTCGAACCCACGCTCCTCGGATCCCTCGATACTCACGACGCGGGGTTTGATCGCGAAGAACTTCGCGCCTTTCGGCCCGGTTTCGTTCAACCATTCGAGGACGCTTCGGTGTTCCGGCCGGAACTCCTCGGCGAGCCACATCGTGAACCCGGCGTTCTTTCCCGACGAGTACGTCAGAAGTTTCCCCAAGTGGTCGTGGTCCGTCCGGTTGTATTGATTCTCGATGACGACGGTCTCGCCCGTGTTCATCTCTCGTGCGACGATGTCGGCCGAAAAGTCGCCGACGGCTTCCTCAGCTCGTGCGTCCTCGATCTCTATCCCCAACTCGGACGCGAGCAGGTCGATGTTCTCTGTCAACCATTGCGTGAAGTCCCGCTCTTCGTCCTCCCACACCGAGCGGAGGTCGTGCCCGTGGATTCGCGAGACATTTTGGCCCATGGACATGCGTCTTCGGGAGTTTTGATAAAACGTTGTGGGCCGACTATTCTCGAAGCGACATTCGCTGCGGTCCGTTGCCGGACGCACCCCCCTCCCAGGGTTGCGCGGTCCTGAGACGATGAATACGAGTGTCGTATCGGGTACAGAGCGGTTCTAGGATCGTGGCTCGTTATGAGGACACTAGAACTACAGTCGAGTATCTCAGTAGTTTGCTGGACGCACCCCCCTCTGTCCCCCTTTGCCACCCAAAGCACAGTAGAGCCGAGAGAGAACCGACCACAGCTTTCAGGACGTACACCCGTATCTTAGACAGAAAGACATGTAGGACACGGGGGTTTTATGTATGACACCTGAAAACGGGAGCGTATGAAGGCGTTCGGCGACGAGGACACGATCTTCGAGGACATGGACGTCCTCAACCCCAACGAGCAGACGTATCAGCCCGAGTCGCTGCCGGAGCGCGAGGTGGAACTCGACCAGATCCACTCCGCCCTCCGTCCGGCGACGATGGGCTCGACGCCGCTCAACCTGATCGTGTACGGGCAGTCCGGGCAGGGGAAGACCGTCGGAATCCGCCTCAAGACCGACCAACTTCAGGAGTACGCCGATGATTCTGAGATGGGCCTCACTGTGGTCTACATTCGTTGTAAGGGCATGGACGGCTCCTACCACGTCCTGACACATCTCGTCAAGCGACTCCGTGAGAAGCGATTTGGGCCCGGTGAGGAGCTCCCGAGCGGTCACCAGCGGAAGACTCTCCTCAATATGGTGATCGAGAATCTGGAGAAGGTCGGCGGGACGGTCATCGTTGTCCTCGACGAGATCGATGCCATCGGTGACGACGACTACATCCTCTACGAACTCCCGCGGTCGAATCCGGATGGCGTCCGTCTCTCCCTCATTGGAATTACGAACGACCTCCAGTTCCGCGAGAACCTCGACGCTGACGTCCGGTCGAGCCTCGGTGAAGACGAGGTCCGCTTCGAGCCCTACGACGCTGATCAGCTCCGCAATATCCTCGCACGACGTGCCGCCGGTGCCCTCCGTGACACGTATTTCGAGAACAGTATCGAGGACTACCAGCATCTCCGAAGCGAGATTCTGAGCGACGACACGATCCCGCTTGCCGCGGCGTTAGGCGCACAGGACACGGGAGACGCTCGCGAGGCGATCCGCCTACTGTTCCGTGCGACTCGGTTTGCCGACGATAGGGGCGAGACGACCGTCACAGAAGAGCACGTGCGCGAGGCACGGGACTTCTTGGAGACGAAAGCCATTGAGTCGGGGATTCAGACACTCCCGAACCAGCGAATGCTCGCGCTCATGGCAGTCACGTATCACGGAATCCAAGGCGACACACCCGTGACGACGACACCGATCTACACTCAGTACAAGACCTTCTGTGAGTACGCGGACGTGAACGCGCTCTCAAACCGCCGGTTCCGTGACCGGCTCAATGATCTCGCCGATACGAACGTGCTCAACAAGCGACAGGGACGAGGTCGTGGCGACGAAAATCAGTATTCGCTGGCAGTCGATCTTGATACGGCACTCGAGAATCTCCCGAAGGAATCGGAGCGCCTCGGAGATGTCGCAACTGTTCTCCGAGAACAGGATGGTGTTACAGCCGATTAATTCCCGAATATTATCCAGCTAGGGTAACCGATAGCCCACTTAGAGAGAACGGAGAACCAATATCAGTCGATCACATCGGGTTTGAGTGAAAGTGTCTGCTTGGGAAGAGTGTGGAACCTACCGAAGCAGACAACGAGATAGAGGAAGAGCATCTTCTTAATTTTGTCGTCAACAGCCTCGATGAAGAGCTTGAGATAGACATCGACGAGAACGTCAAGGTCACGACAGAGACGTTGTACGAGGTCCTCGCCGGCGCCAGCGCCGGCGGGGCCTCGATCAATCACGTCTGCGAAACGACCGAAGGCTCGCCACACGCCAACACCGTCCGAGGACATCTCACCGAGCAGTTTGAACTTGACTCCGTTGAGGCGGTTGGCGACACGCTACTTCAACGAGATGCGCTTGAGACGCTTCCAGATCGACCGGTGGAGGCCTGTGCAGACCTCCACCTCGACCCCTACTACGGCGATGAAGACGAAACAGAAGCGCTGTACTCCTCACAAGCGAAACGGGGAACGACGACGTTTCACGCGTACGCGACGCTGTACGCGCGGGTACGCAACAAACGGTACACGCTGGCGGTGCGCCAGCTTGTCGCTGGCGACACCACCAGCGACGTCCTTGGTGAGTTTCTCGAGCTCCTCGACGGCCTTGACCTCTAATGAGTATGAAAACTTTTGTTAGTTAAGCTTGATAGAAGAGTAATGGAGCGCTCACGTCGAAAAGAGATTGAGCATCACTTGACTGAGGAAGAAATCGATGAACTGCTACGTGAGGCCGAAGACG
>NZ_NEDJ01000132.1 GCF_002114285.1 Halorubrum ezzemoulense DSM 17463 | reverse complement strand
TTAGGTCTGGGACAGGCCGAATCGACGCCCGTGGAGACTGCGACCGCTGTGGAAACCGATGGAGGACAGTCTTCGTCGGTTCCTGTAAGTCGCGTCGTTGAAACGGGAAGCCTCGGGGCTTGACCCCAAGGCGGTTCACCAATTTGAAGCAGTCCCCGAGAGCGTCGTTATCGATGCCAAAGAGACCTTCATTGAATGGACGGATCTCGATGCGTCATTCACAGATTTCGTCGTCGCTGCACACATGGACGAGCTAGATGTTGATCATGTACTCACGTACGACCGCCATTACGATGCCTTCGATGTCACGACACTCCCGTATCGAAGCCAAGAGTGATCACAACCACGTCCGAAATACAGGCCCCCTGTCAGAAATGCTCTGCTAGTAGATCTGGCCAGCGACGCTGAGACGCTCCAGAGAGCCCACACCCAGCACTACCCCCGCAGCGAGCGCAAGCGAGAGTAGCCCCCACGCGATTGCCGCACTGCCGGTCACAACCGATGATGGGACCGCAAGCCGAGCCAACAACACAGTGACGAACGCACCGCTCCCGCCAGCAAACAGTACGAAGAGAGTGGCCCACGCACCTACCCAAGATTGAGACAAATTGCGTACAGATGGTACCCAGCCGGTAGGAGCACTATCAGTAGTCGCAGAGCCGGTCGACGCTGCAGCTGAAGTCTGATCTCCTTCACCGGAGGCCACAGTACCAGTGCCTCGGAGAGCAGTCCCCTGGCCACTAACGCTAACCGACCCATCATTATCGCTCCTATCCGCCATCGCGGTCTCCCCAGTGGAACCACACTGGGCACCCTCCGAGCCGTCCGCACCGCTCCAAACTAAGTAGTATCGATAAGTCTGCATTTGGTCGTTACAGTTGAGAAACCCGGCTTCGACCAGGTCCCGTAACGCAGTATTACCCGTCGTCCGTGAATTGAACTCCAGATCGGGATAGGTCGCTTCGAGGTACTCTTGAACTTCACTTCGCGTGAGGGCTTGCTCTTGCTCCGTTGCGTCACGATCGACAAACGCTTCGAGATACTTATATCGGGCGTGCGTTCTGACTTGATCAAACCCAGCATCAAGGAGCGCGACAGCCAGCGCCTCGGGAAGTATATCAGAACGTATTGCTTGATTGGTCATTACCAGGCGCTTCTCAGACTCACATTATAGTCATTTTGGTCAGAAAGGCCGCAAACAAAATTAGCATATATTTCTTCTCTCAGCCGGCGCACGTCTATTCATTATGTGAATCGCCTCGGGGTCAAGCCCCGAGGCTTCCCGTTTCCACGACGTGACTTGCAGACACAGACTCGAAGTGAGCCGTGTCCGTAGCGGTCACAGTCTCCACGGGCGTGTCTTCGGGCCATCCCAGCCCTAATTCAGCAAAGCCTCTCTGCAGGACGTTCATCGCCGCATTCGCGTCCCTATCCGTCTCAAATCCACACGACGGACAGGAGTGTTCCCTGACCCAGATGGATTTCGTTGTCTCCACACCGCACGACGCGCATTCTTTGCTCGTGCCTCGGGCTTCGACCTGCACGACGTGACTGCCGTACAATTTTGCTTTGTATTCGAGCAGGGTGATGAACTGTCGCCACGCCGCATCCTGCTTGTTTCGAGTGTTGTGCGACTGTTCAAGCATCCCCTTCACGTTCAGGTCTTCGACGAATACGGCGTCGTACTCGCGGACGAGCCATGTCGTTATCTTGTGCTGGTAGTCCAGCACCTTCCGACGAATCCGACGCTTGAGTTTGGCAACTTCGACTCGTTGTTTCTCGTAGTTGTTCGACCCCTTCTCCTTCCGAGATAACTTACGCTGTTCGCGTCCGAGTCGCTCGTAGTCGTTTTCGAGGTCGAGCCAATCCACGGTTTTGCCGTCGCTAGTGTGGATGTAGTTGAGTATTCCGAGGTCGATGCCGACGCTGTTGCTCGCGTCCAGCGATTCTACGTCGGGTTTCTCGGGGAGATCGGCGTCGTCGGTTTCGAGGCCGAAGGAGACGAACCACTCGCCAGTCGTCTCCTTTTTGAAGGTGACCTCTTTGATGGTGGCGTGGTCGGGAATCGGGCGGTGGTAACGAATCTTCACCCAACCGATTTTGCTGAAGCGGACGTACGCGAACCTGTCTTGGCCCCTCTTTTCATCGAGGTCGAAACCAGACTGGTTGTACGTGACGCTTCGATAATCGGTGGGCGCTTGCCGTTTGAGCCGACCAACGTTGTATCCCTTCTCTTTCTTCTTGCGAAGGTTCGAGAGGTTCCGATAGAAGCGTGCGACGGTAGCTTGGGCGGCCTTCGAGTGTAGTTTACTGAAGACGGGCCACTTTCGCTTCCAGTCGGGAAGTTTGTTGTTCTGGTCGTACTCACTCGGCTTATTGTCTTCCGGGGCTTGTTCGTAGTCCCAGCGGACGTGGTTGTAGAGCTGGCGATGAACATCCAGATGGTGTTCCAGTCCAGCCGCTACCTCTTGTGTCGGGTAAGCGTGGTAGCGGTGACTGTGTTCCATCGCTGTCTATTGATTAGTGAGGTGTTCAGTTAGTGGTTTGTATCACGAGTTGTCGGCTTCATCCCCGAGGTCAAGCCTCGGGGTATTCGTCTTGTCCGCCGATAAAAACCACGTGGTTAGTGTACGGTCGTATGATTCCCTGAACGCCCGTTTAACGTGCTCTACGCCCGTTTGATCCTCGAATCCGTTATTATGACTCCCTGAGTGCGCTGAATCGTCAGCAATGGCGAACCACGACATACTGACCAACCGAGTCGAAACAGCCTATCGGGCGGCTGGCTACACGATCGACAGCGACCGAGCCGACCAACGAGGTCCAGTTAGCTTCCACGTGTCCCGCGCTGGACCGCAGATTGCTGTCCTCGCCAACGCCAGTAACGTCATCAAGCCGGGAGTGGTGCTCAAAACTGTCGGCCAACTCACCGCCGCCGCAGAGCCAGTCCATATCGCAACCACATCCGCACAACATGCCGAGAGACTTCGGGCACTACTCGAGTGCCCAGTGGTGATGCGGACGACAGCAGGCGCAGAGTGCTACACCCAGCCAGCTCCGTTCACCCCGGACGGCAACGAGCGGACCTGTACGGAGTCATGCGTGTGGGTCGCAACAACCGACGAGCAACCGGCGCCTGTTGAACCGATCCTCTCTGTTGAGCTCCCACCCGCGTCCGATCAAGAGGCCGACCTCGGTGACCGACACCAAGTGCGCGATAGCAACGAGCCTGAAACCCAATTCGAGAACGATATCCTCGAAACGGGAGCCACCCAATCCGAACGCTGGAACAGTACAATCGAGAAGGGGCCCCGCTACGATGCGTGGATAACGGAACACGACGGACGCTGCCCGCCCGCAGAGCGACCGTCACTCCTTCGGACAGCCTTCGTCCCGCAGTGCTCGTCGTACGAAGAGTACACCAAGGTCATGATTCTCGATGGCGAGCTGACGCTCGAAGAGAATCGACCTGCCAACATCGGACTCGAGCAAGCTCGCAGTCCCGCAGTCACCGAGCCACAACTGGACACCCCGGACAGCCGACCGTTCACCGCAGTCCATCTGATCCCGCGAACGGACTGGAACAGCATCGTCAACAGCACCCCAAATTGACACCCTCTCCGCCCTGAACGGCAAAGATTTCCACGGCCCCGCACCGCTGGTTTGGGGTGTTTACAGGCTGTCGAGGCGAATGCCACGGGGCTTGACCCCGTGGATGAAGCCGACAACCATTCGTCTTTAGCTAAGACTCACACCTCGGTTGTGTAGCGGTAGCGAGCGTCTCCTGTACGATCGGTCGTTGCTGGTGAATCTTCTGGGCGTCCTCGATCAGCCGCTCCAGCAACGGCGGTGGCGAGTAACCGAGATACTCACCGAGTTCATGGAGGATGAGCTGGGCGTGCGACCGGAAGGTCGCC
>NZ_NEDJ01000131.1 GCF_002114285.1 Halorubrum ezzemoulense DSM 17463 | reverse complement strand
GTCCTGCGATCAAATATATTGGATCTAGAACAAGATTTGTATCTTGTGTAATTGTGTATATAGTGGTGGTTGTTAGTGAGATTCCAATCAATAAGTCCGTGTGTTTACTTCTCATTTAACAACCCCGTATATAGATTGTCTAGACGAACCCCAATGCTCTCCCATGAAAAACCCTCTTCAAATCGTTTTCGTGCGTTAGACCCTAGTGACCTTCTCTTCCCAGAGCACTCTATCAGTTCTATCAGACTATTTCTGAAAGTTTGAGAATCTTCATCTGGATCATGTATAATCGCCTCTTCACCATCACAGATTCCTAAACCCTCTGCCCCCACTGTTGTTGTTACTATGGGTAGCTCAGCTGCCATGTAATCAATTATCTTTAATTTTGTTCCCCCACCGCGTCGGATGGGTGCGAAAGCAATCTCGGCTCGTCCTAGTAAAGCCTCAAGATTGTCGACAAACCCCACCATCGAAAGATTCTCTGTTTCTATTGAAGGAACTCCTTTTCCAGCGATCACGAAGTGCACATCTCCTGACTCAATTCCCTCAGCGACATCTGAAATTGCTTCAATAGCCTCTTTATTAGGATAGTAATCATATGTGCCATGAAATACAATACATAGGTCTGAGGTTGACATCGCTGGTATTGTATAATCATCTTTGCTACTTGTGATTAGATTTGACCCAGATGGGATAACCTCTATTTTCTCGTCTTCTATGTCATATGTCGAATTAAACCTATTATAGTCCTTGTCGCTTACCGCAACAACTTTATCAGCCAATCGGACCGATAGTCTCTCCAGATTCGAAACAACGATTGGTGCAAAGAGTCTTTTGACGATATTCAGATGGGATATATTACTCTGCTTAATTTTGGCTGCCTCAACGTTCTGGGCATCATAAACTACAGAGAAGTCATAACCCGGTAATTGAGATATTACCTTAGCTGCAGTCACTCCAGAGAATGTTTTTACATGTACGATGTCAGCATCTTTTCCCTTGTCGATTATCTCTCTCCATAGGAATGGGTTAATATCGTTAAGTCTGTCAGGAACTATATTCTTAAACTTATAACAATTCTCAAAGTTAGAATTTTCATTCTGTCCCTGCTCAAGCACCGTTACTTCCCATCCTCGCTTCTCTAATTCGGTTAGGAGGTTATATGCTCTTACTTGATGCCCTTCTGAGGGGTTTGATAAGCTGGTCCCTGGGATTATGGCCAGCACTTTTTTATTCATTGATCTAAATATCCCAGAGATTCAAGTCTCTCGCTGATTTTATTATCGGTTGTGGTTTGTTCATTTTTTTCCAACTTTTCAGATATTGTCGATTTTCGGCTAGTATATGGGAGTTCATACCATGGTACCTCGAGCAGCGCGGGTATATGGATACGATCCCCGTGACCGTATACTCTTGTCGGGAATGGAGATGCTCTTTCACCTAGTGCGTTCCCGTGATCCGATGTGATAACAGTTTTACCCTGAAGTTCGTCTATTAGTTCTCCGATCTGATCTAATACGATTTTGAGGTTATCTTGATAAGCTTCCCAAACTTCCGATTTTGTAACTTTACCTTGACGAAGCTGTTCCCATACAAACCTCGCTTCTGGGACCTCCTCATCAAGTGATTTAGCGCGCGCTCCCACAAATCCAGGATCGCTTTCCAGTTGTTTCTCTCCAATGAAGGGATGATGGGGCTGCATGAAGTGGGAAATTATTTTTTTGTTAGGGAATTCGTTTGATAATCTCACAGTCTCCTCTATCATTACAGAAGGTGTGACTGTTTCAAGTTCTTCATCCCACTTTGTTAGCCAAACATGTTCGGTATGATGGAAAGGTGAATCTAGCACTTTCCGCACGAACGGGTTAGCACTTACATACACGACATCGTCCAGTTCCCTTCGATTAAAATTCTCACGCAAAAACTCAGGAGACCCAGCTCCACGAGATGCCACCTTCCTCAATTCTCCTCCTAAATCATAACTGTCTATGGTTTCAGAGAATAGGTCAAATCTACATCCATCTAATATTATTAGATTATCCCAGTCTTCATCTGCTACATAGAGTCCCTTGTTTTCTTTCATACCATAATATCTCCCTGCTATTTGACTATTGAATATAACATTCCACCAATGCCAGCTATTCCAATTCCTCGATAATGTGTCAACTAGATATGATAGTTCCATAATGATGATTCTGTGTTATTAGACTTGAACTTGTTGATAGCAATTCTCAGTCTGTTCAGCCACATTACTCCAAGAACATTCTTGAGAAATTCTTTTGAATTCTTTTGATATAATCTTCCTCCTTTGTTTACTCTCTCCAATGGATCTGATACCCTTTGCGATACCTATTGGGTCATGTGAGGGTATGAATGCATGTTCCGTGTTAATAACCGATCTGAATGACTTACAGTCGGTAACTAAAGTTGGTGTGTTCCAACTGATACAGTGCGCTAATATGCCAGACATTGAGGTGTATCTCTGATAGGCTAACACTACAATATCTGCACCCCGTATTTCTGCCTGCAACTCACGTTCGGGAATAAACCCGGTTTCAACCGCTATACTACACTCGGTTGGGACTTGTTCAATTTCTTCAACTATACGCTTGTAGTACTGTTTGTTATCGATCGCGCCAATAATTCGCAGGTCAAAATTTGATAGATGAGACATTGCCCTTATAATCTCCACATGCCCTTTAATTGGACGTATCATTCCTGGAACTAATATCTCAATTGGTTCATTAATTTCGACACTTTTATTCATATCTCTATGTATAACTCCATGAGGAATAACTAGCACATTTTTTCGATGTAGTTTGGGTATCATTTCTTTCCTGGCAGTTGTATGGACGATTATGCGGTCCACAAAAACATACAGAAATTGATGATAATAATACACAAACTTGGCCATCGGAATATTTTCGAACCTTTCGTGTTGAGTTAGAACCGTTTCAGTATTGAATAATTTGGCAATCGCAGAAATTATCAGTCCAGATAACAGAAACCTTCCGAAAGTATATTGTATATGAATAACGTCCGATTCTCGAATATCCCCTACAATCCCATCTCTGACTGCTCCAATTGAGCTCCCCCGTTCAAATAATGACTCATAGTCCCAGTTGAATACCTCTAAATTTGTATTATCGGATATTTCCTCTGTTAGATATTGACTATATGTAGCTAGTCCGCCTTCTCGATCCCAGGGAGTTATTAAAAGGACCGAATTGTCATTCATCTCATAGTGCTTGTAGTAGTCACGTAATAAAAGGCTACCTATGTGCTGAATATGCCTCAAAACATCACAAATTTGTCAAAATTTCTCCCAACCTCTGCTTAATGCCGTCAACTCGGATGGAAGTTGTCTACTTAGGAATGTGGCCATCATCCGTGCTGCTACCCGAAGAGGACTACGAACCGCTGAGACTTGATGCTACAACCGAGATCAACGACCAGCAGCCGAAGCGCCTTCTCTCCTTGATGGACAGCCATGTCGACATCGCTGGGAGCACGTCGCCGATCTCGGCCTCGCGTTCAAACCGGACACTGACGACATCCGGAACTCCCGGTCCATCCCCATCATCGAGGGGGTCCAACAGCGTGGCGCCGAGGTCGTCGCCTACGATCCCATCGCCGGCGAGAACATGCGCGAGTACTTCCCCGGCATCCAGTACGTAGAAAGGCCTGCGGCCGTACTCGACGGCGCCTCCGCCGCCCTAATCGTTACCATTGGGAGGAGATCACTACCCTCGACGAGGAGTTCAACGCGATGGCCACGCTCGTCGCCGTCGACGGCCGCCGCACAATCTCTCGAAGAGACGGCATCGTCTACGAAAGACTGACCTGGTAACTGCCGACACAATCAGTTCTCAAGCCCGCTTTGAACCAACCAGCAACAGCCTCGATCACGCCCAAAATTCCCCTCGCCCCCGAC
>NZ_NEDJ01000130.1 GCF_002114285.1 Halorubrum ezzemoulense DSM 17463 | reverse complement strand
GGGCTCGGAGAGTTGTATAAGCGACAGGCCCCCGCGGCTCCCGCCGAAGGGGTCGTCCGTACCGAACGAGTCCGTCCCGCCGCCGGAACCGGCGTCCGGGTCGGGAGCGCTCGCTTCGCTCGCGCCGGCGTCGCTCCCGCCGCCGAAGGGGTCGTCCGCACCGAACGACCCGAACTCTCCGCCGCCGCCGCCGACATCGCCGAACGCGTCCGCCGGTACGCCGTCTGCCGTCGAGTCGTCACCGGACCGGTCGCCCGCGGACCGGTCGCCGCTCGGCTCGTCGGTCCTTCCGAACGGGTCACCGTCGTCGGCCGTGTCGCCGGAGGAGCGCGCCTCGCCGTCATCGGTCGCACCGCCGAACGGGTCCCCGTCGCCCGCGTCGGCGTCCGATTCCCCGCGGTTCCCGCCGAAGGGGTCCGCGGGCTCGGCGTCGTCACTCGATGCGCCGAGTTCGACCGCCGGGTCGTCGAACTCCCGCTCCGCACCCCCGTCGCCGGGAGCGTCGGACTCGTCCGGTACTCCCGTCGCGTCCTCCGGCTCGTCCGGCGCGTCATCCCGCTCTTGCGCATCATCCGACTCCCCGGGCCCGCCGTCGGATCCGCGCTCCGCGTCGCCCACCGGCCGCTCGTCGGACTCCTCGTCGGTCTCGCGCAGCGCGCGCTCGAACCAGTCGTCCTCCTCGCTCATCGTTTCCGCCGCCCGTGGGGGTTCGGCATGAGCCGAGCAACGCGACCGAGCGGCTTGAAACTTTCCGGCGAACTCCCGCGCGTTGAGAACTCGATCCGGCTCCCCGATGTCCGCACGCTTTTATCCGGGGACAGGGATGGCTTCCGCATGGAAGTGGGCATCGTCGCGCGAAAGGGCAGCGAGCGGGCGGCGTCGCTCGCGGCGACTCTCCGAGACATCGTCACCGAAGAAGGAGAGAGCGTCTGGCTCGACGCGGAGACCGCCGCCGCGCTCGACGCGGGCGACGACGCCCGGGCGGTCGACGCGTTCGACGACTGCGACCTGGTCGTCGCCGTCGGCGGCGACGGCACGTTCCTGTTCGTCGCGCGCAACGCCGGCGACACCCCCATCGTCGGGGTGAACCTCGGCGAGGTCGGGTTCCTCAACGCGGTCCCGCCCGCCGACGCGGCGGCGGCGCTCCGCGCCGAGGTCCGGGCGTTCCGGAACGGGGGGCTGGACGTCCGGGAAGCCCCGCGGCTCGCCGCCAGCGCCGGCGGCTGGACGTCGACGCCGGCCGCGAACGAGGTGGTGATTCAGGGCGACCGACGCGGCCCCGGCGGCGGGATCGACTACGAGGTGCGGGTCGACGGGTCGCGGTACGCCGGGGGGCACGCAGACGGGGTCCTCGTGGCCACGCCGACCGGGTCGACCGCGTACAACCTCTCCGAGCGCGGGCCCCTCGTCCACCCCGAGGTGAACGGGCTGATCGTCAACGAGATGGTCGCCGAGGACGGGATGCCACCGCTCGTCGTCGACGCCGACGCGAGCATAACCGTCGCGGTCGCGGACGACGCGGGGGCGACCGTCGTCAGCGACGGACGCGACACCGCGGCGCTCGACGGGCCGACCGAAGTGACCGTCGAACGCGCCGCGCCACCGATACGGATCGCCGGTCCCCCCTCCGACTTCTTCGAGGCGCTCGGCAAGCTGTCCTGAGCCGGCGGCTGCCCGGCGGCGGCCGGACGCACCCACAAAGCGTTTACCGGACGCCCGCGGACGCCGGAGCGTGAATCGCCGGTCGGCGCTCGGACGGTACGCGGTCGCCGGGGTCCTCGTCGCGGCGGTGGCGGCAGTGACCCTCGCGGTCTCCCCCGAGGCGGCGCTCTCGCGGCTCCGGTGGCTCGCGACAGACCCGCTGCGGTTCGGCGCCGCGATCGTCGCGCTCGCGGCGGTCAGGCCGCTCCTCGCGTGGCCCACGACTCTGCTTGCCGTCGCCGTCGGCTTCGGGTACGGCTGGGCCGGGACGCCGCTCGCGCTCGCGCTCGTCGTCGGCACCGCGCTCCCCCCGTACGCGCTCGCCCGGGCGGGGAGATTCCGCCTCCGAGACGGCGCCAACGCGGGCGACGCGCCGGGAATCGCCGACAGGTTCTGTCGCGCCGGCGAGCGCTTCGCGGCCGAGTCAGGGAGCGTGCGCGCCGTGACCGGGACCCGCCTGCTGCCGCTCCCGTCGGACGCGGTGACGGTCGGGGCCGCGGCCGCCGGCGTCGGCGTCCGGCCGTTCATCGCCGGTACCGCGTTCGGCGAACTCCCGTGGGTCCTCGCCGGGGTCGCCGTCGGCGTCTCGCTCGACCGCCTTGCGGCGAGCGGCGGGTCGCTCGTCGACCCGGCCGTGGTCCTCGGCATGGCCGCCGTCGGCGTGCTGATACTCGCCGGACCGCTCTACCGGACGTTCCTCCGGTCGGACGCGACGACGGTCTGACTCGGCGGACACTGGGCGCCGATACGGCGGACGGATCGCAGAAAGCGAAAAGACCGCCCGGGCGTGTCGTCGCTCGGGCGGTCGTGCGGGCCGTGTGCCTCTGACAGCAGACGGGTGCTCTGCGTCGGGAACCGCTCGCAGCGACGCGCGCATTCCCCCGGTCCCCGAATCCCGGGAGCCGACCCAGCCCTGACCCCGAAGCCGCGGTGCGGTCCGCGCTCGCCCCTGCGAGCGCCGGACGCGGCCGCGACTCCAACGGGGGACCGGGAGAGCGCGGCGTCGCTACGAGTCGCCGTCGGTCGAGTTCTCGCCGCTCGAACCGTCCTCCGACGCCTCGGACTCGTACTCCACCTCGATCCCGCTCGGCACCGGGCGGAGGAGGTAGCGGCCGTTCCCGCGCAGCACCGGCGCGAAGTCCGCGGTGAACGTCGTCCGCGCGTTCTCGCGGATCTCGAACTGCTCGTTGAACTTCAGCGGCGCGTTACCCGGGAGATCGACGGCCGCGTCGCTCCCGTCGGTGAGGGTCCCGTCGGCCGACCACACGTCGAGCTGGAGGTACGGGTACTCGCCCGTCTGGAGCTCCCGCTCGTCGATCAGCTGCGTCTCGCCGTTCTGGAGCTCGACGAGGTCAGCCTCCTGTGACTCGTCGAACTCGAAGTACTCGCGACCCTCGGCGGCGTCCCCCTCGTCGTCGGTCCCGTTGCCGTCGGTGGTCTCGTTCCCGCCGGCGTCGGTGTCGTCGCTCCCGTCGTCCGGGTCGGTCTCGTTCGCGCCGTCAGCGTCACCTTCCTCCGGATCGGCGCCCTCCGGGCCGAGCCAGAACCCCTCGACGGTGACGACGAGCGACTCGAAGTCGCCGATGTCGGCGGGCTGGTCGGTCACCTGCGTCGCGAGCGTTCCCGTCGCGCGACCGACACAGCCGGCGAGGCCCGTCGCCCCGAGGGCGGCGGCGCCGGTCGCCTTGAGGTAAGTGCGCCTGTCGAGCGCGTCAAGGTCGGGCGCGCGGTCAGTCACGTCACGCACCCCCCGCTCCGTCGGCGGTCGTCCCGTTCTCCGCGTCGGTTCCGTCGCCCTCGCCGACGCCGTTCCCGGCGATATCGCTCACGGTCTCGCCGAGGTCATCGACCCCGCCGCCGAGGAACTCGTTCACGCTGTCGAGGATCCCGCCGACGAAGTCCGGCACTTGGTCCGGGAGGTCGCTCGGCGGGCCCGCGTCGCCCGAGGCGTTGTCCGGGCCGGGCGTCGCCGCGACGGCACCGGCGGCCGCGCCGGTCCCGATCAGTACCACCGTGGCGAGCGCCACGAGCAGCGTCGTTCGGAGTGCGTTCATTGCGACTCATCCTCGGAGCGCTACACGGTTTAATGCCCCAAGCCGTTCAGCCGAATTACGCCCGATTTAATTCGGTTTAATCGGCAGAAGACGGCCTAAACCGGGATATCGACCTGAACAGCGGGTGGTATATAAAAGGATAAGTCCGGCAGCCGAGATCGGCGACGCGCCCGCGGACCGTAACCGGGGGCGCGGCCGTGGACCGTAGC
>NZ_NEDJ01000012.1 GCF_002114285.1 Halorubrum ezzemoulense DSM 17463 | reverse complement strand
CGTCTTCGGCCTCACGTAGCAGTTCATCGATTTCTTCCTCAGTCAAGTGATGCTCAATCTCTTTTCGACGTGAGCGCTCCATTACTCTTCTATCAAGCTTAACTAACAAAAGTTTTCATACTCATTAACGGCATCCGGGCGGCCTCCCATGATAGTGCGTCCTTGGTAGGTAGGCCAATCAGAGCCACGCGTTCTATGACGCTGTTGAATCATCGGCCTTTGACCACCCCAGTACCTCTTCACGCACGCTGGGGACTTAGCAGGCTTTCATCCCATCAGAGTAGATTGGGCAGGATATCAATAATGTCTATTCATCTACGAAATTAACGTTCGTGATCTCAAACCGTGCTCCACCGTCAGTCCCGTCCGTAACGCGAATCTGCCAGTCGTGAGCATTGACAATCTGTTTGACAATATTCAGTCCGAACCCAGTTCCATTTGCCGACTGCGAGTAGCCGACCTCAAAGACAGCGTTGCGTTCGTCGGTCGGAATGCCTGCCCCATCGTCTTCAATAAAGAACCCGTCAGTTAGTTCTCCGACCGTCACTGTCACTTCTGGCCCACCGTGTTCAACCGCGTTTCGAAACAGGTTCTCAAATACTTGCTTGAGACGACTGCTGTCTGCCCACACGGTTCGGTCGACGGTAGTAATTACGCGTCCCTGCTCCATCTGAACGTTCTCCCGACACCTCTCAGCTATCGTGTCGAGATCAACTGGCTGAGTGTCACTCACCTCTTTATTATTCCGAGCCAAAATGAGAAGATCTTCAATCAGCGCCTCCATCCGATCTAGTGCTCGGCGGACACTGTCGAGATGGTCGCTATCACACTCGTCGGCCACCAAGTCAAGATGCCCGGTAGCAACGTTCAGCGGGTTCCGAAGATCGTGAGACACAACGCTGGCGAACTCCTCTAGTCTCTGTTGGCGTTCTATCCGCTGAGTAATATCCTGAGACGTGCCGCGCACACCAACGATTTTGCCATCCTCACGCCAAGGCTCGCCGCGGGTACGGACCCATCGCACCTCATCGTCAGCTTTGACGATGCGCGACTCCAAGTCGTATGGTTCCCCATCAGTTAACACTCGCTCGACGGCATCCTGAATCGTTGTCTGATCTTCAGGATGATAGAACTCGACTGTGTTCTCGACTGTTGGTTCAAAGTCCATGTTGACGCCGTAAATCTGGTAGACTTCATCGGTCCATCGGAGTGACTCTGTTCGGCGGTCAAGCTCCCAGCCACCGATGTCTGCGACGGTCTGGGTCTGGGAAAGGAACTCGTTGGCCTGCTCAAGTTCTTGATTTTGCTGCTTACGAGTCGTGACATCACGATATAACCATATGTTCGCTTCACCTTCGGACAGGGTATATGGCACGTAATCACGTTCCAACACGCGACCATCTGTGAGTTGGAGTTCTTCGTTTTGAACCAGCTCCCGGTGTTCAAGTCGCTCGGAAATCACTTCGATGAACGCCTCTGGGTCGGTGAATCGGGATTTAAATTCTTCAGCTGCTGTGGCGCAGTCGCGTCCAATTACTTCCTCACTGTCGATCGGAACGCCAAGTGTTTCGCCCAACTGGCCGTTTGCCATGAGTACGTCACGTTCAGCGTCTTCAACGAGTACGCCCATCGGCAGATTTTCGACGATTGTACGAAGAACAGTATTTGTCTGTTCAAGCTCTTGTTTGCGCTCTTTACGCTCGCTGATATCACGCAAAATCCCAACTGACCCCTCGAAAAACTCCCCTTCGTAGGGTAAGACGCCCATGTGATCCTCACAGGGGATTGGTTCCCCTTTGGCGGGCTGGACCTCAATCTCGAACTGTACACTATCGGGGCCGTTCGACGAAAGAAGCCTCCCGAGGTGATCTTCCGAGCGGTCGACCACCTCCGATGATTTAATTAGTGTTGGTGACGCTCCAATAATTCTCTCACGGTCGTACCCAACTATTTCGATGAACGCGTCGTTCACGTATTCGAAGTGTCCTGTTTCATCAAGTACGTAGACCGGATCGTTGAGAGTCTCGACGAGTGTGCGAAATTGAGTGAGTGCCATCTCCTGTTCTTGTTCCACAGAGCGATCCCGTACTGAACAGACTAGCTCACTGGTCTCCGTCTGAGCAACGGTGTGATCCTCAACGAAGGTCGTTCCGTCGGCTCGGAGCCCAGTTGTCTCCCCGCTCCAGTAGCCGTCTTCGGCGACAGTCGGCAAAATAACGTCCCGCACCATCGCTGTGTCGCTGTCGGGGTAGATCAGTTCCCAGTGTTTCCCCTCCATCTCGTCGGGGTCATATCCGTAGATGTCTGCGTAGGCCTGATTGACGTAGATATACTCACCGTCCTCATTAAGGATGCTAATGCCTTCTTGCGCCGTTTCAATGGCTTTGCGCTGCCGTTTGCGCTCTTTTTCCGCACGATATCGTTCGACGGCGTTTCGCAGTCGGTTCGCCAATACAGTATACTGGTCAGCTACACGCTTTTTTTGGAGATAGTCAGTCACGCCAGCGGAGATAGCCTCACCAGCAACCTCCTCAGAACCCTTGCCAGTAAACAGCACGAATGGCAGGTCAGGGGAGTTCTCTCGGACGGATTTGAGAAACTCGATACCGTTCTGTGTAGGCATATCGTAATCAGAGACGATACAGTCGAAGTCGCCACAAGAGAGATGTTTTAACCCCTCACTGGCGCTCGTCGCCGTCGTGACGGTGAAGCTATCATCCTCGCGTTTCAGAAACTCCGCAGTTAACTCAGCGAAGTCTGGTTCATCGTCGACATGAAGCACGTGGATGCTTGCTTCACTGTTCATGAACGAATACAATAATGGCTGGATAATAACACTATCCAAGCATCTCTCAAGACAGAAATTCAGAGGGTTGCCGACACGCGGCATTTCACCGGGATAACAGCGGAAACTCGACGGCACAGCCGACACTCGCTGACTCCGTTAACCTTTGCGTAGCACATTGTTGATAGACTGCGGTCTTGCGGCTTGCGGTGTATGAATCAAAATAGGGGTTCACGGTAGAGATGCCTAGAAGGTCGATTAGCCCTCGGCTCAACTAGCGACGACTGTACTAACAATCTCCTACAGACGAGCGACCGTACAAGAAACGGGGGTTTTCTGAACACCTACATTAGAACTAAGTCTAACCCTAATAATAGGCCTATATAGAGATGGCGAAAACGAGAGTCAGTCAGGGGGCGAACGGGCAGTACAGGGTTACAGTTCCGAAAGGACTCGCCGAGGCTATGGATCTTGACGGAAAGAGACTCAACAGGAAGGTCAAATCGGGAAGCTCTCTAGAGGTGACGGTCGTCGATGAGTAAAGCACTCGCGTGAATCCGGAAGTCGAAGGGTGACGATGATGACGTTGGGCTCGAAGACCAGCGTGGGCTGGTCCAAGGTTTCGCGAAGGACGCCGCCGACGAGGTGGAGGTTCTCGATCTCTGGATCCACACTGGCTTCTCGACGATGACACGAGATAATTCGGCGGGCCTCCTAGACCAGAACGATCGCGTTCAAGTATGCGTCAGCGATCTTGAAGCTGGCGAGTATTCGCACCTCGTGGTGTGGGACGATCGACGGATCTGCCGCGACGAGCACTTTTTTGTGATTCAGTATCAGTACCTCACAAAGCATTGCCAGTTAGCGTGACCTGAACCACCTGTTATGTTGTGATGAGTCGTCGATCACGGTTGAGCAACGCTGATCGAAGACGGAGTTGTCGCTGTCGGCGGCGGTCAGCCGCCGACGCGACAGCGTTGCCACTTGCGAAGATGCTTGCTCGGTCAGTGACTACCGGTGGAACCGGTCGTCAGATGGCCGGTTCGCGCGGACGACCCGACGCACTGCGAGGGCAGTTCACGCAGCCCGTCGAACCATATTGACGAACTCCTTGTACGGCCACCACCAGAGGCGACGTCCGCCTCGGCGGGGCGTCGCCAGGTCTTGAACACATCTTCAGCAAGCAGACGTTCTAACTAACTCGCTTTGTGAGGTACTGAAGATGCGATCGGCTGCGAGGCTTAGAGGCTGGTGCTAGTTCATCGTTTGTCCAGTCGGGCGAATCATGAGTTCGTTGACGTCGACGTGTTCGGGTTGGTTCGTTGCGTACACGATTCCACGGGCAATGTCTTCGGGAGCTAGCGTTGGCATATCCACTTCGGAAAGTTGTTCAAGCAGTTGCTCGTCAGTAATGTGAGTCGGGAGCTCAGTATCAACCGCACCCGGTTCGATGACCGTGGTTCGGATGTCCTGTGGCGAGAGTTCCTGTCGAATGGCATCGGTGAAGGCAGTGACACCGAACTTCGTGGCGTTGTAGCCACTTCCGTTGGTCATCGTTTCCCGCCCCGCAACTGACGAGACGTTGACGACGTGGCCACCGTCTTGCTGTTGCATGATGGGGACCACAGCGTGCGTGAGATTCATCAGCCCTATCAGATTCACTTCGACCATCTGCCGGAGATTCGACCGGTCTGCTCGTTCCAGTGGCTCGAGAAGCATCACGCCGGCGTTGTTCACGAGGACATCGATCTGGCCGTACTCGTCAATAGTCGTCTCGACCAGTGTGTCAATATCGTCTTCCTCCGTGACATCGGTTTCGACGACGAGTGCGTCTCCACCTTCCGTGGTGATTCGGTCCGCGAGCGCTTCGAGTTCGTCGACACGCCGTGCTGCAAGCACGACGCTTGCGCCCTCTGTGGCAAGTGCTTCGGCAGTCGCCTCGCCGATTCCTGAAGATGCGCCAGTTACAATCGCAACACTGTCGGAAAGGTACTTGCTGTCAGTCGATAGGTTATCAGACATCAACAGAAGATATGTGATACCGGAAGGAGCGAGTTGTGCTTACCAGTAAACCCATTTATATAGACAAATGACCATACTTCACACTCCAGGGTATTGAGCGGGATTCTGATGGAGTCACACTCCGCTAAATTAAACGCTGGGTGCGACAACCTGTGGGGTCAGAGGGTGCGAGATCAGACGACAGTCTGGCGAAAAGCGACCGAGAGACAAGATTTACTCACATGGAACAGTCGATGGAATCCCGAAAGAGTCCGAGGCTACTGCGGCAAGACACTCATATACTGCTGTGGACCAACAGTCTCGCTTATCAGCTGCCTCTCAGCTCTGCGCAGGAGATCAGACGCCGCGGCGGCTGAGACATCGAGTTCGGACGCAAGATCATCCGTCGTGAATTCACGCGGAGAATCGTAGTACCCCTCGGCGAAGGCGATCGAGATGGCCCGGTACTGCTTGTCGGTCAACCCGAACTGGTCGCGTTCGCCGTCGTTCTCGGGGTCTGACGCGATCTTTAACAGCTCGAATGGAATGTCGTGGACCTTACATCGATCTCGCAGTGTGGCTAACGACTCGTAATCCGAGAACACCTTCTGTTCGCGAATCCCTTCGCTGGTCACTGTTGCATCCATGACAACTCCCTCAATTTCTTCTGGGTCGTGAGACCGGGCAAGATTCGAGTCATCTCTCACGATGAGTTGATAGAACCAGCCGTCGGCGGTTTGTCCAATTTCCATCGCATTGATAACCTCCGTAGCCGAATCCAGTTTTCGATCGAACACACCGTGCGAACCTGTATCGACAGTTACCGTCATCAGTATCTTGTTATTGTTGAGAATAAACGGGTTCGAGATCGATAGCTCACCGCTTGGAATCGCTTCTGCAAGTCCAACGAGTGGGAGCGTGCGGTCAGCCAGGAGAATCTCGGCGACGAGTACCATGGGTGATAGTTGGCTTCGGTCTATTTAATTTCGAGTTTCCACGCTGGGGAGACTCACTGTGGTGCTTTCACCGTCTCGGTTGTCTCGAAGTCATACTCGACGCCAGTCAGCTTCTCGCTCACGTCCCAGAGTCGCGCTGCGTCATCTACTGATGTCAGTCGCTATTCAAGTGAAAGTTTCTGTGGTCTGATCGTGGTCGCGTTAAGTTAGAGGATGAGGCGGACAATTTCTGAGTGGCTATGCCAGAATTCGGCCGCCTCAGCGAACGTATCACGTGGATCGACTTGCCGTTTGTGGAGCGAGGTCGAACGCCTCGCTGGGCGATTGAACTAGGGCTCCGCTGTCATTTGGTCGGTATGTCACTTCGTGAGGCAAGTAAACATCTTGAACTGTTTGGGATCGATCGGAGCTACGTTGCGGTTCATAACTGGGTTCATAAAGCCAATCTACAGCCGATCTCAACCGTCTCCGAGAATCAACTCGCGGCTGACGAGAAGATGATCCGCCTCCACGGCCAGCAGTTCTGGCTGTACGGCGCGGTTGATCCACAGACGAACGGGATCCTCCCCGTGAGCCTCTTTCCAACCACAAATAAACAGACGACGCGATAGTTTCTCACCGAGCTACACCGGCGCTATCAGCTCGATAACGTGGAATTTCTCGTCGATGACGCAGACTATCTCGGCTCAATCCTCGCTGAAGACGGCTATCGATTTTAAGTCATTCGGCATGGAAGTTGGAATGCCATCGAACGTGTCTTTTGAGAAATAAAACGACGAACATCTTAGTTTGCGAACAGTTTTAGCAATGTCGCGTGAGAGACAGCTCAAAACTGGCTCGAAGCCCTCGCCGTCTACCACAATTCACGTCAAAATTAACACGACCGCAAGGTCAGATTTCTTGCCGGCATCTGCGACTTGATTAGTAATTTGTATTTTGTCTCACATATTGAACTTAGATAGGAGCAACAATTACAGGTATGTCGGTGAACAGCCCACATTTGTCGTTTAATGAGCAATTATATGTAGTAAAGCCTTCCAATGAGTGATGGCACGACGGCATTCACGACGGTCTGTGCTGAACGCGGCGGCTGCCGGCACCGCGGTTTCACTTACCGGCTGTCTCGGCGGCGACGATGGCGGCCAAACAGTGCGGATTTCTGGTGGCGTCGGGCCACTGCCGATGGTACAGGTGTGGGCTGACATCTATGCTGAGCAAAGCGACCTTGCCTTCGATATCTCCGGCGGCGGCACTGGGGTCGGAGTGTCAGATCTGTTTAATAATCAGGTTGATGTAGCAATGATGGGGCGTGAACCCTTTGAAGAGGAACTTGAACGCGGGCTGGTCGCGGTGCCGATGTTGATCGACACCGTCGTGGGAACGGTTAATAAAGACAACCCGGTTATCGATCAGATTCAATCACAGGGGGTAACTAGAGCGGAGTTAGAAGCAATATTTACTAAAGAGATCACTAACTGGGGAGAACTGTTTCCAGACGCCGGTGTTGACGCCGAGATCGTCGTCTACGGCCGTTCGGACGCCTCTGCGGCGTACAAAAAGTGGGGTGAGTTCCTCGGCGGCGAAGGCGACGCCTACACACAAGACGATCTTGAGGGACTCTCGGACGGCAACTTCAATGGCGATCAGCCGGTTGCCCAGTCGCTCGGCGAGAGCGAGAACGCCATCGCGATGAACAACGTCAATTACGTCTACAATCTCGACAGCGGCGAACTCGACGGTGATATCCGGCCGATTCCCCTTGATCAAAACGGTGACGGACTCTCTGAATCGGAGTCGTTCTATCAAACTCGCGGCGAGTTGCTCGCGGCCGTTGAGCGCGGCGACTACCCGGCACCGCCGGCCCGCGAGATGTGGCTCGCCGCAAACGGCACGTTCGACGCCTCTGTCGCGCCGTTTATACAGTGGGTGCTCACTGACGGCCAACAGTATGTCTCCGAAAACGGTTACGTCCCTCTAACGGAAGACCGTCTTGAAGATGGACGAGCGACCTTGGAAAACAACACGGAATCGTGACCACCGACACCGACAGTCTGCGGAAGCGGGCTCGGTCGAGCCGCCTCGGCCGACGGCTGCTTGCCGAACGCTACAGTAGCTACTGGCTCACCCTGGCGGGGTATCTGGCGATCGCGCTGTTTGGGGGGATCACACTACTACTGTTCTACCGATCGCTGCCAATCCTCTCGGAGTATCCGCTGAGTTCGATGTTAACCTCTACAAACTGGGACCCTGCGCGGAACAATTTCGGCTTTTTGCCGGCGATCGTCGGTACCGTCTACGTCACCGCACTCTCGATGGTAATGGGGGTTCCGATTGCGCTCGGTGCGGCGATCTATATCGCCGAGTACGCTGAAGGGCGAACAAAAACACTCGTCGCCGCACTGATCGATGTGTTGGCGGCGATCCCGAGTGTGATCTTCGGGCTGGTCGCACTGATCGTCGTCGTGCCGTTTATCGGTAGCTACGTCGCCCCGGTGTTCAACGAGAGCACCGCTGGCGTCGGCATCTTTACTGTCAGTCTTGTGATGGCGATCGTCGTCACCCCGTTTATGACCTCGCTGTCGGTCGAGTCGCTCGAATCGCTCCCCGACGAGCTGCGGGAAACGTCGCTCGGCGTCGGCGCAACCAAGTTTGAGACGATCCGATCGGTGTTGCTTCGGGCGGCTGGGCCTGGGATTTTTTCGGCGATCTTACTCGGCTTTGGGCGCGTGTTCGGCGCGACGATCGTACCAGCGTTGCTGATCGGCGGCCAGACACAGATTCCCACCTCGGTCTTCTCGACCGGCCAGACGCTGCCAACGCTGATCGTCAATGATTTCGGCGAGCTGATGTCGCTCCCGCTCACACAGTCGGCGTTGATATTTGTCGGGCTGATGCTCGTCGTCGTCGTCTGGCTGTTTAACTTCGGGGCGATGCTCGTCCAGCGGCGGCTCAAACGGCGGTGGCAGTACCAATGAACCGCTATACCACACAGCGACTGTTCGGTATCGCGGTGCGGGCGGCCGCCCTGCTTGTCGTCGGTGTGTTACTGTTGGTCATCGGGGTCACCGTCGTCAGAGGTGGGGGCGTGTTGCTTGCCGATCCATCGATTGTACTCACGCCACCCGGCTCGCGATACATGCTCGAAGGAACGGGAGGCTTTCTACATGCAGTGCTTGGCAGCCTCTTTATTGTCGGCCCGGCAACCATCGTCTCAATGGTGGCTGCGGTGTCGACGGCGGTCTATCTCCAGAGCGACTACTCCAGTAAACGGTTTTCCGACGCTGTGAACATGTTTCTCAACGTGCTGTGGGGTACCCCGCCAATCGTCTACGGCGTCTTCGTGTTGACGATCATCATCGCTACAGGTGCCCAGACAAGTTTATTTTTCGGCATCGTCGCTATCGCTATCTTCCAGTACCCGATTATGACGCGCTACACCGACGAGGCGTTGCGTGCAGCCCCGGAGACGGTTCGAGAATCGACCTACGGGCTTGGTGCGACCCGGTTTGAGAGCATGCGGATGACCGTTCGGGCGGCCGCACCAGGCGTTATCGCCGGCTTGGTGATGGGGTTTGCCCGCGGTATTGGCGATGCGGCAACCGTGCTGTTTACCACCGGCCGAAGCACCCGGATGCCTGGTGGACTGTTCGAGGCGGCGACGACGCTGCCGGTGCTCATTTTCGATCAGGCGATGTCGTTTAATCCTGAGGTTCGTTCCCACGCCTACGCGGCGGCGTTCGTGTTGACTATTGCTGTGCTCGGCTTGATCCTCCTCTCGAAGCTGTTAGCCGGCCGCTACGCGCGATATACACCCGGAGGAAACAGATGACAGAGATCCCACTCACGACAGACCAGCTTTCAGTAACGTACACCGGCGACCGCGAAATCGAAGCCGTCAAAGGAGTCTCTATCGACTTCCCGGCCAACACGCTCACAACAATTATTGGCCCTTCCGGCTGTGGGAAATCGACGCTGTTGAAATCGCTCAACCGGCTTCACGATATTCAAGAGAACGTTGAGATCGACGGTGATGTCTTGCTCTCCGGGGACTCGGTGTACAATACCAACGTGCCAGCCCCGGAGATACGCAGACAAATCGGCTACGTTCCCCAGACCCCGACCGCACTGCCGGTGTCGATCTACGAAAACGTTGCCTACGGGCTGCGCATCCACGGTGACTACGAGTCGAAGGCCGATCTCGACGAGAAGGTCGAAACCTATCTCCGGAAAGTCAACCTCTGGGATGAGGTCGCCGATCGGCTTGACGCGCCGGGCGCGGAGCTATCAACCGGACAAATCCAGCGGCTCTGTGTCGCCCGGTCATTGGCTGTCGAGCCGGACGTGTTGCTCTGTGACGAGGTGACCTCCGCGCTCGATCCGGTGTCGGCCGAAAGCGTCGAGAAGACGCTCAGAAAATTAAAATCCGAGTATACGATTATTCTTGTCACCCACAGTATGGCTCAGGCACGCCGACTCGCCGACGAGGTCGTGTTCCTCTATCTCGGAGAGGTTATCGAGAGCAACGACGTTCAGTCGTTCTTCGAAGATCCACAAGAGGAGCGGACAAAGACGTTTATTGGCGGTACAACACCGGTTGACCGCGACGACACACCTGCCGAGCAGACGGCCACACCACCGGCCCCTGACGGGAGTAAAGGGTCGACTGCCGGCGATGACAAGCAGTGAACAAGGTAGTAAAAATAGAGTCTATCTCTAGACCCGTATTTGAGGGGGCGGAAGTAGTTGACAGACGGACTTAAAGAACAATTCAGGCAGATATTGATCCTGAGGAAGTGAACGGAGATTCTCAAATCATAGAGCATCAAGATACGAACTTTCGATTGCTAGATCAAATTGATTCGCAGATAGAGTCTGGTGAACGGAGGATCAGAATAATAAGTATTGGGTTGATAATTATCTGATTGTCTCTTCAAATGGTCCAGAATATTTAAAATTTGCGTTCTTTCAGGCGTAGTGTTCAGATAAGCTGGTTCCATGCGAAAGCGAATGATCTGAACCACTCGTCAGCAGTTTCTGCTTTGGCGTTTCTAAAATAGTTTGAGAACTGGCAGTTCTGCGTTTTACCTCACGAAAGACACGTTCGGCGCTGTTCCGATTTCCATGTCGCTCGTATCTGAAATCGAGGTCGTGTTTGCGACAGGCTTTCTGGAGTGAAGCTGATCCATCTATGAGAACGGTTGCGTTATCCACGTCGTGTTTGTCACAGAGATCAGTGAAAAACCGATCTGCGAGAGCGTTATTTGTTGTCGGCTCAAGCTGTGTATGAAGCAGATCGTTCGTTTCCGGATCGACAGCAGCGTACAGCCAATATTGTTCATAGTCAAGCCGAATCACAGTCTCATCAACCGCAATGTGATTCGGGCTCCGACCAGATTCCGGCTGTAGATCGGCTTTGTGAACCCAGTTGTGAACGGTGGAGCGCACTCGTCCAACACCGAATACCCCAGGAAACGAAACAGTATTTGAAAACGATAATCCTGCTGAATGAAGCTGAATACTGAGCTTCATCAACAGCCGCGGTGTTGCCTCTCGCTCCACAAAATCTAACTTGATCTCGTCTAAACAGCCGTTGAGGCGGTCGTTTTCGGGCATAGACACTCTGAAGACGCACCGCCTCACTTTTCAATCCTTATCTGAACACCGCGGACATTTCCGGGGGTTGATTGAATGGATAGCAGTCCAACCCTCGTGCTGTCTTGCGGTTTGGTAAGAATCCTGTAGCGCCCATGTTTCTGACGCCGAGCGGAACGAGTAATCAAAACTGGGCCAAAGGATTTGAGCCACGAGAGACGTAGCGCCGAACGGAGCGAGGTGACCGTCTCTCAGAGGCTCACAATCCTGTAGCGCCCATCCGTTTCTCCCGCGAGTTCACCCCTCGGTGGGGAAAACCTCGTGAAGCGTGTGATGGGAATCCCCGAGATCGTTGAGGAGCGATTCGCCCGAGTCGGCGAGTCGAGCCAACGATCGCTCGGCGTCCCGGACGGCCACGAGGCGTCCTCGAGTGTACGCGTATTCCGGGTCGTCCGCGTCGAGGGCTGCGACTGTTTCCTCTAAGTCGACGAGTGCGGCGTCAAGATGTCGTTGGAGTTCCGTTAGGGACTCGGCTGCCGAGAGGGCGGCGATCGGTGTGTCTCCGTCGAGTTTATCACCGATTTCCTGCTCTGCGTGCCGTCGAACCGCGTCGTCCGAGTTTCCGAGGGTGTTCATAAGCCCGAGCCGCAGGGCTTCGATTTCGTCACAACTCATCGTGGATCGAAGTCTGATTGTCGGTCATATTGTCTGGTGAACGAGGTCGCTAACGATTCGGTCCCGCTCGACGGCGGAGACGATTCGATCGGCGTCCTCATCGTCGCAGGTCCCGTACCATACGCCGTCGGGATACTGCGCGACGATCGGGCCGTCGCCGCACTGATCGAAACACGACGATCGCGTGACGTGAACGTCTGCGTCGGCGTCTCGCGCGGCCTGACGGAGTTTTTCCAGAACGGCGGGCGAACCGTCCGCCGCGCACGTCTGGTTCGTACAGACGGCGAGGTGGGTCTCAGGCGCGTCGTGAGCGTGCGGTTCGTCGGCGACGTCGTCGCGATCCTCGTGTGCCTGCTGGTGAGTTAGTGCGCGGAGCATCGCACGCGCTCCTCCTTCGTCTTCCTCGTACCCATCAAGCTCTACTTTGTACTTACACGTGTCACACGACATGTCGACCGAGCCGGTCCGCGCCTCTTGCCACCGGTCCGAAAGAACGTCTAGCAGACGGGTGTCCGTTCCAAGCGGGTCGCCGGCCGCGGCGTCGACGTACGGGTACTCTGCGTCGAACTCAGCTGCCCCCTCGCGGATCCGACCGGTCAGGACGCCGTCGCCGAGCATGTACGGCAGCACGACGATTACATCTGGTCGGGTCTTTGCGACGTCGTGGAGCACCTCGTCGAGGAGCGGTTCGGTGACACCGATGAACCCGGCTTCCACCCGATCAAACGAGCGACCCTCGTACAGCAATCTGGCGAGCTTGTGTACGTCGGCGTTTGAGTCCGGGTCTGAGGAGCCGCGAGCACAGACCACGACGGCGACGTCGTCGTCGTCGCGGTCGACCCCCAACTGTGCCTCCACGTCCCGCGACCGATCGTCGAGGAGGTCGAGTATCGCGGGATGAATGCCGAGGTGCGCGCCCGCATGGAAGGTAACGCCCGGGTGTTCGCTTCGCGCTCGCTTCATGGCGAGCGGGAGGTCGTTTTTGACGTGACTGGCCGCAAACAGCGACAGCGGCACCATCGTTATGCGCGACGAACTGTGCGCAAGCGTGCCGATGGCGTCGGGGATCGACGGTTCCGCGAGTTCGAGGAACGCAGCGTCGGTCGAGACGCCGAGACGATCCTCGAGACCGGCCGCGAGTTCGCGTACTGCCTCGTTCGACTTGTCCCGACGAGAGCCGTGGCCGACGAGCAGTGCTGTCTCTTCGTCGCCGATTCCGACGGCGTCTGCCGTCCGGCTCATGAGTCTCCTCCGTCCGTGTCGATCGGTTCGATAAGGCTTCCCACATCGAGGCCTGTGGCCCGCTCGACGCTTCGGAGCGCCTTTTGACGACGGCTTGTCGCGAACAGCCCGCTGTCGCCTGCGCCCTCGTAGACCCATTCAGCGAACGCGGCCGTGTCGCCGTCAGCGACGCCGAACCAGTATCCGCCCGACGACGACGGTTGCGGTTCTTCGGAGTCGAACCCCGCCACGTCGAGCGATGTCCGGATCCGCTCCAACAGCCGGGCGTCGTCGTGGACGAACGAGATGCCGACCGAGGCGCTCGACTCGCGGAAGCAGACGACGCCGCACGCCTCCAACAACCCGCGAAGCAGCTCTCGACGGTGGTCGCGGAGGGCGTCGAACCGATACCCGCCGGGATCCGATCCCACCGGCAATCCGAGCGCCGCAGCGGCATTCGCGGCCAGCGTCGGGTCGATGATCTGTACCGTGTATTCGTCGGCCTGCCGGGTGACTGCCGTGTCATGTGCGAAGTCGCGCTCAGCGATCCGATGATCGACGGTTCCGCCACCAGAGATCGCGGACAGGCGGCGTGCGGCGTCCTCATCGCTGACTTCGATCTCGATCCCCTGATCGGTCACTCGTCCGCCGCCGGCGACGTGGCCCCAGAAATAGGCAGTCTCCGGGTGACGGGCGAGCATGTCGTCCGGCGTCGTCTCGACGGCGCTCATATCTCGCCCTCGCGTTCCTCGACGCTGATCGCGTCCAGCGGACAGGCCGTCGCGGCTGCCTGTGCCTCGTCGATACGCTCGTCACAGAACGTCGCGGCAGCCTTGTCGGAGGTACGTTCGACCGAGGTCACGGCGTCCGCGGGATCGAAGCCTACGAGCCCCCCGTCGGCCTCGACGAACCGATCGTCGCGGACGAGGCAGGCGAAGACGCCGTCGCAGGCGTTCAGATCGACGGAAACGCGGTACGTCGTCCCGGTGTCGACGTGCTCAGTAGTCATATTTGCTCTCGTAGCCGCGCGGGGTGATCATCCGGCCGTCCCAGACGTACGTCTCCTCGTTGCCGACGAGCAGCGTGGTCGTCATGTCGATGAGGTCGGTCTCGCCGAGCGACTTCAGTTCGCCGAGTTCGACGATTTCGACGGCCTCGTCGTCGCGCCCGGCGCCGTGGACGACACCCACCGGCGTGTCGGCCGGCCGGTGTTCCGAGAGGATCTCGCAGGCCGTCTCGAAGTTCTCGCGTCGCTTCCGGCTCCACGGGTTGTATATCGCGATCGTGAACCCCTCTGCCGCGACCGCGTGGAGTCGCGACTCGATGTCCGCCATCGGCGTGAGGTGGTCCGACAGCGAGATCGACACCGAGTCGTTGACGAGCGGCGCGCCGACGCGAGCGGCACACGACTGCGCGGCCGGGACGCCGGGGACGACTTCGAAGTCGAGCGCCGATGCCGTCGCACCCTTCGACTCGATGATTTCTAAGGCGAGTCCGCCGAGCGCGTACACGTTCGGATCGCCGGAGCCGACGATTGCGACGTCGTTGCCCGCGAGCGCGCGGTCGACCGCTTCTTCGGTCCGAGAGACTTCGCCGCACATCGGCGTGTCGTACAGCTCGTCGGCGGCCTCGGTGACGTCGTCCGGAATCAGGTCGATATACGTTGTGTATCCGACGATGTGTTCCGCCTCCAGTAGTGCCGCCTTAGCACGCTGCGTCATTCCCTCCGGCTGCCCGGGGCCGAGTCCGACGGCGAACAGCCGTCCCGGGTTGGCGTAGAAGTCGTCAGCGGTCGATCCGACCTTCTCGTCCGTCGCCGAAGATTTCGTACTACCACACGAGGAGGTGCCGTTGGAGTCGCTCGCGCCGCACGACGGCGACGACGCGCTAGTGTTTTCCGTCGCCGCTCCCCCGTCGGTGGCCGCGTCGTTCGCTGCGCGGCCACCGTCGATCGCCGTCTCGGGATCGCTGCCGCCGCAGTTCGAGCTCGATTCGTCCGTCGGTCCGCAGGTGGTGTCACTCATTGTCAGAAGTCGTCGACATCTCGCCCGCCACGCGGGGTGACGAGGAACTGGTCGTAGTCGTTCTCCCAGATTTCCGTCTCGTGGGTGCCGACGATCAGGGATGTGCCCATGCCGCCGACCTCGTCGTCGTGGTCGGTCGCCTCGCCCAGTGTCGTCAGCGTGTACGTCTCGTCGTCCAAGTTACGGCCGGCCTCGCCGCGCCCGGCGTCGTTGACGATCGCGACCAGGGCGTCGTCGGTGCGGTGTTCCCGGAGCACCTCGATCGCGCGCTCGTAGTCACGCCAGCAGTTGTAGAGGACGATCGAAAAGTCCGACACCGCCGCAGCGCGAAGCTTCTCTGCGATTTCCTCCCAACCGCGCCACTTGTCCGACAGCGAGATCGTACAGAAGTCGTTCGAGAGCGGCGCGCCGACCATCGCGGCACCGCCGAGCGCGGCCGTCACGCCGGGCACGATCTCGATTGGGACGTCGTCGGCGTCGTCCTCGTCGGCCATCAAATAAACGAGATCAGACTTCCCGTACACGTTGGGATCGCCCCCGGAGACGTGCGCCACGTCTTGTCCGTCTCGGACGCGCTCGAACGCCTCCCGGGCGAGTTCGATCTGCTGGCCCATCGAGGACCGAACGATCTCGACGGTCTCGCCGTCGGGATGGGTGCCGACGTTTCCGACCGTCCAGCCGGCGTGGTCGGTACTGTCGTCGACCGAGCCGACCGCGGCACCGCCGTCCGTGGCGGCGGCATCCTCCGTCCGCGACTCGGGCGGAATGGTGCCGTCCCGCCGGAGGAATTCTTGGTAGAGGTTCGAGGCGATGACGCAGTCGGCGTGGCGTATCACGTCGCGGGCCCGCTGGGTCATCGCGTGCGGGAGTCCCGGACCGATACCGACGACGTACAGCGTTCCCATGCCGTCCGGCGCCTCGTCCGCGCCGCCGGGAGACGAGCCGTTACCGGTCATCGCCCCACCGCCACGGTCACTTCGTTCTCGTAGCTGGTCTTCTCCGTAACGAGTTCGTGGTCGGCGCCGCCGGCGATGGCGCTCGCCTCGGCGACGCCCGGCCAGCCGATGAGCTCTTTCGCCTTCGACGGCGTCGGTCCCTCGAATTCGAGCAGGGTCTCCTTGTCGAACGCGACGACTCCGACGTCACGCGTCGCGGCCGCGGCGAGAAGGCCTTCCTCATCGGCCTTTCGCGTCCCAGTGGCGACGAACTCGACATCGGCCCAGTCGCGATCGACCTCGGAGAGCGCTCGGTCCCAGGCATCGAGGAATCGGCCTTTATCCGCACCGGAAACCGAGCCCGTACCGAGGACGACCCCATCGTCGAGGTTGCGTTTGAGGACCGTCACGTCGTCGTCGACCAGCACTGCCCGCGGCCCGTCGAGCCGTCCGACCGGGCCGAGTTCGTCGTCGAGGACGGCTAGGTTCGTCGCGACCGTGGAGTCACCGTTGACGACGTGTGCGGACAGCGCCTTCGCTTGCTTCTCGACGCCCTGTTTGTCCGCTGCTTCTGAGGCGGTGGTCATCGCCGGCACAGCGCCGAGCGTCGCGAGGTCATCTGCCACTTGATTGGCGCCGTGGTGACCGCCGGTGATCGGGATCGCCCAAGTAAGCTCCTCGTCGATCACGACGATCGCGGGGTCGTCCCACTTGTCGTCGAGCAACGGCGCGGTCTTCCGCATGGCGATCCCGGAGGCCATCAGTCCGACGAAGCAGTCGTACTCGCCCCAATGCTCGGCGAACACGTCGCCGTGGTACTCGATCACGTCGATCGACTCGTAGCGGTCGCCGATCTCCTCGACGATTTCCTCGGCGGTATCGAGCTTCCGCTCAAAGCTGATGACCGCGATCTCTTCTGCCACTTCGCCGTCCGAATCCGCCGTCGAACAGTGCCCGCCGCCGGAGTCGTCGGTCGCGTCGGTGCTACTCGCGTTCGTTCCGTCGTCGCTGTCGGTGCTCATTAGTCGTCTGCCTCTGTTTCGGTCGTCTCCGCGGCGCCTCCGGCGCTATTCGATCCGTCGCTCCCCGCGTCGGCTGCTCCGCCGTTCGCCCAATCGCCGTAGAGGAACGACCGCTCGTACCCCTCACCCGTCGCAGCCTCGCCGATGAGGACCATCGCGGACGCGCGGTAGCCCGCCGCCTCCACCTTCTCGCCGATGTCGGCGATCGATCCGGTGATCACGTCCTCATCGTCCCACGAGGCGTGATAGACGACCGCGACCGGCGTGTCCGGGTCGACGCCGTCGCGATCGAGCAGGCGGTCCATCGTATCACTCACTGCGTGGGTACCGAGGTAGATACAAGTCGTCACGTCGCCCATCTCGACGAATTCGGCGACGTGGTCGTCCTCGGCGTCAAGTGTCTTCCCTCGTGGACGCGTGAACGCAACGTGGTTCGCGACGCCGTTCAGCGTGAGTTGGGTGCGCAGCGTCGCCGCCGCCGCGAACGACGAGGTGACGCCGGGGACGATATACGCCGGGACGCCCTCGCTTTCGAGCGCGTCGATCTGCTCGATTGCGGCGCCGTACACCGCTGGATCGCCGCTGTGGAGTCTAACGACGGTACGACCGCTCTCGTGGGCGTCCCGCATCAGCGGAATGAGCTCTTCGAGGTCTTTGCCTACGGAGTTCACCAACTCCGCGTCGGCGCAGTGTTCCTCCAAGAGCGCGCTGGAGACTAACGACCCGGCGTGGACGACGAGGTCAGCCTCGTCGACGAGCTCCTTGCCGCGCACGGTGAGGAGCCCGGGGTCGCCTGGGCCGGCACCGATGAACGGAATCCCCTCTTGATCTTCGCCGGGGGTGTACTCGTGGACCCGGGGATCGAGTTCGCCCGCCGTCCGGTCGCCGACGCCGTCTATGGCCGCCTGCGAATCGACCGGACCGTCAGTCATCGCCGACCTCCACGTCGGTGGTCGCGGAGACGCGACCGTTCGTGTCCACGTCGGCCGCGAACTCGTCGGTCGCCCGCGACGTTTCCAGCCCGCGGCGTTTGGCGTACGCGAGCGTGTAGTAGTCGCGGTCCGCCACCGCCTCGGCGTCGTCGGTGATGACCGTTTCGCCCGCGTCCATGAACAGCCGCCGTCCGAACCGCACGTCGTAGCCCGCCCGATCGAGCTGGCGAGCCGTCTCAGGGGCGTTGGTCACTTTGAATAGGATCATCCTGTCGGGCCCGGTCGGCGCGTGTCCGCCGGCGGCCTCGCGGAGCGCGAGTCCGGCGCCGGCTTCGACCTCGACGTTGAGTGCCGTCGCGAACGCCGTCATCGCGCTGATCCCGGGCACGACCTCCACGTCGATGTCGGGATGGAATGCGTCGAGAGTCCGTCTGAGGTGCCCGAACGTCGAATACACGTTCGGGTCGCCGAGCGTGACGAACGCGGCGTCGCCGGCGCGCGCTTCTGGGGCGATTTCGGCCGCGGCCTCCTTCCACGCCTCGCGCAGCCGCTCTTCGTCGCTCGTCATCGGGAAATCGAGGTCCCCGATCCGGCTCTCCGGGACGTGCTCGGTCGCGACCGCCCGCGAGAGTCGACCCGGAGAATACACCACGTCGACCCCGTCGAGGATCTCCCGTCCGCGAACGGAGATCAGGTCGGGATCGCCGGGGCCGAGCCCCACGCCGTACAGAGTCATGCGACGCCTCCGGCACGGACCCTCCGAGTCATTCGCTATCACCCGGCTTTTCACTAGGTCCTGGCTCTTCGCTGGACCCCGGCTCGCCGACGAGCATGTACACAGGGTTGTCGGCGTCGAAACTCGTCGCGCCTGCCAGATCGTAGCCGGTCGCCATCTGGAGGCACAACACTTCATCGAGGAGGTCGCGGTCGCGGAAGGCTCGGGCCGCTTCACCTGCGACTTCGAGCCGAGACACGTTCATCACGATCCGGTCGTAGCCGGCGGCGACGGCGTCGTCGAGAACTCGCTCGTAGTTTCGTGATCCCCCGAGGAAAACCACGTCACCGTCGTCGGGAAGTCTCTCCGGCGCCTCGGCGTTCACGAGCCGCACGTCGGCGCCGTACTCGTTGGCGTCGAGGTTCGCTCGGGTCGCTTCAACCCGTTCCGATTTCCGTTCGAGCGCCGTTACCCGCCCCGCTCGGCGGGCGGCTTCGATCGTTACAGCGCCGGTACAGGAGCCGACCTCGACGAAGTGGTCGTCGGGACCGAGCGCGAGCTTCCGCGCCAACACCGCCCGGACCTCCGGCTTGGTCGGTCCCGCTTTCGCGTCGTTCGGAAGGTTTGTCGCCTGCATTCACGCTACACAAGTGAACAACGCCACAAAACAATTTTGGTTGTTTTTACTAAAGTTGGCTTTACAAAGGCACCCTCGAGCGGCTCGATCAGAGCAAATGCGCTGTGAAACAGACAACAAGACTTTGTTTGTGGCAGGAAAATGTCCGGTAATGGCCGACGCCGACGGCGAGAACTCACCAGACGTCCTCGAAAACAAACGGAGCGCGACCCGGTATCAGATACTCGTTGAGATCGCGGCCCGCCAGCCGGCCGTGAGCCAGAACGAGATCGCGGACACGATCGGTGTGACCTCTCAGGCGGTCAGCGACTACGTCCGCGACCTCGTCGAGTCGGGGTACGTCGAAAAGAGGGGTCGCGGTCGGTACGAGGTGACGAAGGAGGGCGTCGACTGGCTCATCTCTCGGACGGACGATCTGGAGACGTATCTCGAACGGGTAAATTCCGATGTGCTCGGGAGCGTCGAAGTCGACGCCGCGATCGCATTAGACGACGTGGACGAAGGGATCGAGGTCGGAATCGTGATGCGCGACGGCATCTTACACGCCAACCCCGCCGGCGGGACCGCGACCGCAGTCACCGTCACGAGCGGCAAAAAAGGCGAGGCCGTCGGCGTCGCCGACTTCGAGGGCGTCGTCGACTACGACGCCGGAACCGTCTCGGTGCTGCCTGTCCCGACCGTCACCGACGCTGACCGGCCGAATTCGGACGTCGTCTCGACGCGCGTCCCGGAGGAGGGACTCGTCGCGGTCGCCGGAACGGAGGCGTACGCGCTCGTCTCTCAGAGCGACGTCGCTCCGGACATTCGGTTCGGAACCGCAGAGGGCGTCGCCGAGGCGGGGATGCTCGGCCTCGACGTGCTTCTGGTGGCGGTGACCGACGAGATCCCGCGCCACACCTCTAAGCTCCGAGATCAGAATGTCCCCCACCGAGTGCTCGATTCGGACGCGTTCTAGCCCCTCGGGCTATTCAACCGGTCGTCGTAGGTTCCGTCGCGGTGGGATCGTCTCCAGTAGCCTCGAACATTCCTGCCATGAGGCTCGGCACGTCGTCTACCGCTACTTCTGCGAACCACTCGTCGTGCGGTTGGACGACGACAGCGACGCCATCCTCGCTACACATCCCGAGACAGGAGGTCTCCGCGACGGCGACCTCCGACCAGTAGCGGTCGCGTTCGCGGAGCCAGTTTCGGATAGCGTCGGCGACCCCGTTGCCATCGACGGCGGCGCAGGCGGCGTGTTCCGTCCGGTCGTTGGTACAGACGAGGACGGTCGCGCTCACCCCGCGCTCGCGCATCTGCTCCGTTCGTCGTTCCATCAGTCGCCTCCCCTCGCTGTCGCCATCGGCGCGTTCGTGCCACGGCGATCGACGCGTCGGTCGAAACGGCGGAAGACGACGGCGATTAGCGCCCACAGGCCGGCCTGCGAGAGGCCGACGAGCCATCGGAACGCGGCCGATAGCCCGGTAGGAGCGCCGCCGCTGGTCAGCGTCGGCGGAGCGACGACCGAGAGAAGGCCGAGCGCTACCAGCGGAAGTAACGCGACGAAGACGCCGCTACTACGACCGCGTGTGCGGGCCGTGCGGACGTACCCGAGGATGCTTGTCGCCGCGACGAGACCGCCAACAACGATCAGACCGAGGTAGAGCGGAACGCGAAGCGACGATCCGTACAGCGGTTCCATGCCCGGCGTGGCCGGCGGAAGCACCGTCCAGGGGGCGACGGAGACCGTCAGGAATCCGGCTCCCGCGAGGACGTACGGCTTCAGTGTTCCGCCGGGAAGTCCCGGTTCAAATAGATGGTACGCGACGCCGAACGCGGCACCCAGCAGGATTCCCCACAGGACGCCGCCCCCGGCGCTGATAACCGCTGTGGTGGTTTCACCAACGGCGGGTGCCACCTTGTGTCCGTGGTCGCCGCCGTGAGACGCGAGGTGCTCCAAGTGGCGGACGACCGGCGAGACGACCAGCCACGTGAACAGCCCGTATGCCAGGCCGACGAGGGCTCCGGCTGTAACGCCCGATCGAAGCCGATCGATCATTAGTGGCAGACGATCCCGGCCCCGTGTCTGAAGTCGTGTAACGCCTCGTGGACGAGTGGTTCCTGTAAGAATGCGAGCGTAAAGCCCAGCGCTGCGACGAGCGCCAGAGCGGTAAGCGCGGTTACCGGATCGATCTGTGCCCCGGCCGTTGCGAACCGGTCGGCGACGGTGTCGGTGTTTGTCGACATAAATCCAACTTGGAAAAAGTAAAGTCAGATTGTAAAACTTACGCTCCACAGAAACCTTACTCGTCTCCAAGCACCGCGTCCGCTGAGAGCGCGGCGAGCGGGGTCCGCCTCGCGTCTGTCGTCTCGCACACGATGTCGAGGACGCCGGCCCTCGACTCGCCCGCATCGACGACGAGAACGGACGCGTCCGTTTCCGCGACCCGTTCGGCCGCCTGACGGGTCGCAGCCGTTGGACTGCCCTTCGCGACGTTCGCGCGACCGTCAGAAACGAGCACGACCGTCGCCGCGGCCGACCCTTTCCGTTCGATAAGCGTCGCGGCTTTATTCAGTCCGTCCGGAAGCGGCGTCCGATCCGCCGTCGGGAGCTCTTTCAGTTGACGCGCGGCCAGCGTTACGCTCGTCGTCGGCGGGAGGAGTACCTCGGCTCCGTCGCCGCCGAACGAGACTAACGCCACCTCGTCCCGCTCGGTGTACGCGTCTCGTAACAGTTCTAAGGCCACGCCCTTGGCCGCGCGCATCGCGGGGGCCATCGACGCGCTGGCGTCAGTGACGAACACCGTGAGGGTGTCGGCGTCGTCCGCTCGAACCGCCCGTCGGAGGTCGGTATCGGCCGGTCGCGATCGGCCGTTCTGCGCGGCCGCCCGCACGGTTGATACCGGGTCAACTGACTCCGTCTCCTCTGCGCGTTCCGTTCGCACTGTCGGCCCGCGACCCTCGGGAGACGGCGCCGCCGCGTGTCGGCCGTCACCCTCACCCGTCGCGTCACTGCGACTCGTGGGTGACGGGACCTCCGGTGCCGCTGCGTCGGCTACTCCCGCGCGAGCGCGTCCTGGAGGGATCGGTGCGGCCTCGTCGTCACCGTCGGAATCAGGCGCCTCCTCGTCCGCTCCGTCGCCGCGGTCCGCAGCCGCCGCGTTGCTCGGCGGGCGTTCGGTGTCGTCGGCGTCTTCCGATCTGGAGCCATCGGGAGCGCCGGACCGATCGCGGTCGGGTCCGTCGGTACCACGGTCGTCGGAGTTTCCTCCTCGGTTCGTGTCTGAGCGACTCTCCCCACCGACCGACTCTCCGTCGGCACCGGACCCTTGATCCGGGTCGCTCCCGTCCGGATCGGGATCCTCGGTATCCGTCCCGTCACCGTCCCCAAGCGGGTCGGTGTCGGCCTCCGGATCGCGGTCGCCCTCGGCAGTGTCGTCGCCGAAGTGATCGTCCACCACCTCTTCCGGGTCGACCGGCTCCTCGAACGGACGGCTCTGTAATCGATGACTCAAGCCGTACTCGGCGGCGTCAGCCACGTCCGACTCGATGACCTTCGGTCGTCCGTCGAGCGCGGCGAACGCCCGGGCGGCCCGAGCGATGGCGAAATCGGCGCGGTGGCCGTCGACGTCCGCGTCCCGGCAGAGCTCGGCGATGTCGCGCTTGAACTCCTCGGGAATCGCGGGTCGGCGGTCGCGGGCGTTGTGAACGCGCTCTCGGAGGGCCGCCGTCTCCGCTTCGAACTCCGCGCGGAGGTCTTGGCCGCCGTCGTCGTCGACGACTCGGTCCAGAATCTCGACGCGCTCGTCGATCTCGTCGCTTCCCGTGACGTTGACGCAGAGGTCGAAACGGTCGCGCAGCTGGGGTCGAAGCTCACCCTCCTCCGGATTCATAGTCCCGATCAGCGTGAACTCGGCGGGGTGGGCGACGCTGACACCGTCGCGCTCCACGTGGTTCGTTCCCATCGCGGCAGCGTCCAGCAGCACGTCGATCAGATGGTCCGGAAGCAGGTTGACCTCGTCGACGTAGAGGACGCCGCGGTTGGCGCGGGCAAGTAGTCCCGGGTCGAACTCGGCGTCGCCGTCGAGCGCGTCGGAGACGGAGAGCGTCCCGACCACTCGGTCGCGGGTCGCACCGAGCGGGAGCGTCACGAGCGGAGCCGGTCTCGTTTCCACCGGCGGATCCTCGCGATCGCGGCACGAGGCACACTGGTCGCTGCCGGAATAGTCGTCCGTGGTACCGGTTGCGTTTGTCGGTGGACAACCGTACGGGCAATCGGCGACGACTGTCTGTTCGGGTAATAGGTCTGCGAGCGCCCTGACGGACGTCGATTTGGCAGTCCCCTTTTCCCCCCTGAGGAGGGCACCGCTGAGACCTGGTTCGACCGCTAACGCGAGAAGAACCCGTTTGAGATCCGCTTGGCCGACGACCGCCGGCAGGGGGGTGGAAACTTTTTTGTTTGTCCCCAAATCAACCATACTTGTGTTATTACAGAGGAGGTTTAATAACTTGTGACAAAAATCGGCCTCTACACGGCGACGGAGAACGAGCTGGGAGCGGTCCAGACGGCGGCGGAGCAGCTCACGGGAATCGATCTCGTCGTTCGGTCCGACAGCGACCTCGACGAGCAACGCGACGTGGCGTCGTTCGTGGACGAGCTCAGAGACGCGACCGCGGTCGTCCTCTGGCTCCACGGCGGGCAAGACAGCATGCCGGCATACGAGTTCGCGGTCGATGAGCTCCGAGACGCCGGGGTGCCGCTCGTGGTGAAAGCGACGGGCGACGCCTTCGCGCTGCAGGACACCACGGTCGCCTCGCCCGACCGGGCGACGGTCTCCGAGTACCTCGACTACGGTGGGACAGTTAACATCGCGAACGGGATGCGGTTCCTCGCTCGGGAGTACGGCGACGAAACGGTCGAGGGAGGGATCGACGGCCCGATAGAACTTCCGACAGAGGGCGTATACCACCCTGATTACCCCGGTGTAGACTACGATGAACTGATCGCGACATTTGACTCGGACGCGCCGACGGTCGGCGTCTGGTTCTACGAGTCGCACTGGACGCACGAGAACGTCCGATACGTCGACGCGCAGGTCCGCCGATTGGAAGCGCTCGGCGCGAACGTGTTGCCCGTGTTCTGTAATCCCGTTAGCGACGAGCCAAATCAAGAGGACGCGAAGTGGACCGCCGAGCACTATTTCACCGACGATGGAGACGACCCGGTCATCGACGCTGTGCTCTCATCGTTCATGTTCTCACTGTCGATGAGCGAACGCGGGCGCGACGCCGCTGACGAGGGTGCCGACGCGGAGAGCGTGTTCCTTGACAACCTCGGTGTCCCCGTGATCCAAACCGTAACCACAATGCGCTCGCGCTCCCGGTACGAGTCGAGCGATACCGGCGTGATGGGCTTCGAGCTCGCGCTCTCGGTCGCGCTCCCCGAATTTGATGGGAACGTCATCACACACCCGATCTCGGGGAAAGAGCGCACTGACGATGCCGCAGGCATCGGCTCCGCACCCAAACAGCACTTCCCGATCGAAGATCGCGTCGACCACGCTGCGCGGCTTGCGGTCAACTGGGCGAAGCTCCGGCACACGCCGAATAGGGACAAGAAGGTCGCGGTCGTGCTACACAACTACCCGCCGAGCGACGACGGGATCGGGACTGCGTTCGGACTCGATTCACCCGAATCGACCGTCAACCTGCTAGAGGAGCTGAACGGTCGCGGCTACGACCTCGGGTCGAAAGGCACGGACGAGAGGGGAGACACCCCGATCGCCGACGGGGAGGAACTCATCAACGCGCTCACGAGCCAGCTCACGCTCGACGACCGATGGGTCGCGCCGGGAGACGTGCGCGACCGCAGCGTCGACACCGTGTCGCCCGCACAGTACGCTGAGTGGTTCGACGCGGCGAGCGACCGGTTCCGCGACGGCGTCCTCGACGAGTGGGGCGAGTCGCCCGATCGGCCCTTCGCGATCCCCGGCGTCGAGTTCGGCAACGTCCTCGTCACGGTCCAACCCCCGCGCGGGTTCGGGATGGACCCGGAGAAGGTGTACCACGACTCCGACCTCTGGCCCCCGCACGACTACGTCGCCTTCTACGGGTGGCTCCGGAACGAGTTCGACGCCGACGCCGTCGTCCACCTCGGCACGCACGGCTCGCTGGAGTGGCTGCCGGGCAAGACGGTCGGGCTTGGCTCCGGCTCCGCGCCGGACGGCCTGATCGACGACCTCCCGAACGTCTACCCGTACATCGTGAACAACCCCGGCGAGGGGACGCAGGCGAAGCGCCGCTCGTACGCTGCCGTTGTGGACTACCTAACCCCGGTGATGCGTCGCGCCGGGAGCTACGACGAGCTGGCCGAGTTGGAAGACCTCGCCCGCCGGTACCGCGAGGCAGGCGGCACCGAGGTCCGTACCGACGAGGGCGCCCGACTCGGCGACCTCATCCGCGAGACGGTCGACGATCTCGACCTCGCCGTCGACCTCGGGATCGCCGGCGAAGTCGACAAGCAAGCAGATGTCCGCGGGCCGGACGAGGCCGGCACGACGCTCGCGGACGGCGAGGTCGCGGGCGACAAGGTCTCCGTCGAGGAGCTCGTCGAGCGGGTCCACGCGTACCTGACCGACGTGAAGAACACCCAGATCCGGCTGGGCCTTCACACGATGGGCGAGCCGCCGGTCGACGACCGCCTCGTGGAGTACCTCGTCGCGCTCACCCGGCTGGAGAACCCTGGCGGACCGAGCCTCCGCGAGTCGGTCGCCGGCGTGCTCGGCGTCGATTACGAGCGGATGCTCGACGCCCCGGGCGAGTACGACGAGACGCTGGGCATGACCTACAGTGAGGCCGCAGACGAGGTGTACGAGACCAGCAAGGAGCTCGTCCGGACGCTGGCCGCCCACGACTTCGACGTGCCCGAGTCGGAATCAGACGCCGGCGCGGACGACGGGACGACGATCAATCTGCTGATCGTCGGTATCGACCCGCTTGGCGACGCCCGCGTTCAGGGGGGTGCCCACGACGATCTTCGGGACGCGCTCCGGTTCATCGCCGAGAAAGCCGCGCCTCGCGTTCGCGGTGCCGAAGCGGAGATCCCGCGCACGGCCGACGCGCTGGCCGGCGAGTACGTTCCGTCGGGCGGCTCCGGGGCGCCCACTCGCGGGGGCGTCGACCTGCTTCCCACCGGCCGGAACTTCTACACCCTCGACCCGCGGAAGGTGCCCGCCAAGGCCGCATGGGATGTCGGTCACGAGATCGCCGCCGACACGCTCACCCGCCACCGCGACGAGGAGGGCGAGTACCCCGAGGAGATCGGCGTCGTGGCGTGGGGGACGCCGACCGTCCGGACCCGAGGCGAGACGATCGCGCAGGTGCTGGCGACGATGGGGGTCAAACCAGTCTGGACCGACGCGGGGCGGATCGACGACGTGGAGCCGATCCCGCTCGACGAGTTAGACCGCCCCCGCGTCGACGCCACGACCCGCGTCTCCGGCCTGTTCAGGGACGCGTTCCCGCAGGCCGCAAGCGTGATCCACGACGCGGTCGACGCGGTGGTCGCCCTGGACGAGCCGCACGAGATGAACTACGTGAAAAAGCACGTCGAGGAGGAGGCCGAGGAACTCGCCGCCGACGGCCACGACGATCCCGAGACGGCCGCGAAACACCGCGTGTTCACGACGCGTCCAGGCGGCTACGGCGCGGGAACCAACAAGGCCGTCGACGAGGGGAACTGGGACGACGCCGCGGACCTAGCCGAGGTGTACGTCCAGTGGGGCGGCTACGCGCTCGGCTCTCGCGGCACCGCCTCCGCGGCACACGACGCGTTCGAGCGTCGGCTCGGCAACGTCGAGGCGACGGTGAAGATCGAGGACACGATGGAGCAGGACGAGTTCGACTCCTCGGACTGGTACGCGTTCCACGGCGGGTTCATCACCGCCGTCACCGAGGTGGCCGGCGAGGAACCGGCGTCGTACGTGGGCGACTCCTCTGACCCCGACAACGTCGATGTCTACACGAACGAGGAGAAAGTCCGGAAGGCCATGCGCGCGCGGGTTCTCAACCCCGACTGGCTCGACTCGATGGAGGATCACGGCTACAAAGGCGCCGGCGACCTCTCGAAGACGGTCGACGTGGCGCTCGGGTGGGACGCGACGACCGGCGTCGTCTCCGACCGCCTCTGGCGGGACGTCGCCGAGAAGTACGCCCTCGACGACGACCGGGCCGACTGGATGCGGGACGTCAACCCGTGGGCGCTGGAGTCGATCACGGACACGCTCTTAGAGGTGATCGAGCGCGGGCTCTGGGACGCCGACGCCGAGACGGTCGATGAACTTCGGGACCGCAACCTCAGCGTCGACGGCGACATTGAGGAGCGCGCCTCGCGCGACCCGACGGAGGTGACCGCCGATGACGACTGAGGGCGGAGCGGAGGGGGGCGGCGACGGGACCGCCGCCTACGCCGACCTCGGCGCGACGACCGAGGATGCGATGGAAATCGCCGAGACGAGCATGGACCGCGTCCACGAGTTAGTCCCACAGGAGACGCCGACAGACCGCCTACGTGCGAAGGCCGTCCACGCCACCGGCGACCCCGAATTCGCGCACCTGATGCGGTTCGCGAACGACCCGGTCGCAGTCGGCGCGGAGGCCGTGCTCGACGAGCGACCGATCGTGACCGACATCACGATGGTCAAGTCGGGAATCACGGGACGCGGCCACGACTGCGAAGTCAGGAAGGCGATCGGGAACGGCGCGGAACTCGCGGCGGAGACCGGGATGACCCGGACCGCGGCGAGCGTGCTCGAACTCGACGAACGCGGCGTCTACGACGACGCGATAGCCGTCGTCGGCAACGCGCCGACCGCTGCGCTCGCGCTCGCCGACTGCATCGAACAGGGGACGCGGCCGGCGGTCGTCGTCGCGACGCCGGTCGGGTTCGTGAAGGCCGCCGAGAGCCGGGAGCGAGTCCGCGAGGTGGCAGCGGAACACGGCGTCGCCGCGGTCACGAACGTCGGTCGACGCGGCGGGTCCGGGGTGGCCGCCGGGCTTACGAACGAGCTCGTCCACGCCGCCAGCGACGTCCGAAACGGCGAGACGACGCTCGACGCACTTCGAGAGGAGAGCCCGTGACGGACGAGTACGACCTCGATTCCGGCCCGGACCCGGCGGCGTACGCCGCGGACCGTCCAGAGGACGGGGTGACCGAGTCGGTGATGACCGTCCACGCCGTCGGAATCGGGCCCGGAAACCCAGACTACCTCGTGCCGAGGAGCGAGCGCGCGATCCGGGAGGCAGACGTCGTCGTCGGGTTCGAGACGGTCGTCGAGTTCGTCCGCGATCGCACCGACGCGGAGTGTCTGACGTGCGGGTATCGCGACGAGGCGGACGCGCTGGCGACGTTCGCCGATCGCGTGGCCGGCGGGGAGCAGGGCACTGCGGTCCTGATGGGCGATCCGAACCACTCCGGCTACCAGTTCGTCGGGAAGGTCGGGCGAGCGGTCGACGACGCGACCGGCGGCTCGGTCGACGTGCGCGTCGTCCCGGGGATTTCCTCGCTACAGGTCGCGGCCAGTCGGGCGCGCACGCCGATGGAGAACGCGACCTTCGTCACGCTCCACAAGAGCGGCGACCTCTCCGAGGGCATGGACCGGCTGCGCCGCGACGTCGGGAAGCGTCACCTGCTCGTGTTGCCCCGTCCCTTCGACCGGATGCCCGGCGATGTCGCCGCTGACCTGCTTGAACACGGCGGCGACCCGGACGCGGAGGCGCTCGTCTGCGAGCGACTCACCCACGACGACGAACGCATCACCCGAACGACTCTTCGCGGTCGCGCCGGGCACGCGGGCGGTGACAAACCGGGCGATTCGCCGTTCTCCGACCTATCCGTGCTGGTCGTTCGGCGGTAGCAAAACGAACCGATGGAACCGGGCCGGCTCGCGGTCGGCCCTCGCCAGTTTCAACTGAAGCGGTAACGCGGAGTCCCCTTCCTCAAGAATCGACCGGAGGGATCGAGTAGGGAGGGGAAGAGCGCGTTTGTGTTGGTCGCAAACACCAATTTATGAGTAGCCTATTGATTACATTGAAGACGTGGGAGACGACTACGTACATCGGACGGCAATCACTTGTCTTGAGGTAACGGACGAGCAACGCGACCTTCTCGAAGAGACCATCTCCGAGTGGAAGCGTGGATGCCAACTCGCCACGGACATGGCGTGGGGCAAATACAACGCGAAAAGCGACGTACAGCCCCTCGCATACAACGACGTGCGCGAATGCACCGACCTCGGAAGTCAGCACGCGATTCTCGCCACCCACCAAGCCGCCAAAGCCATCACCGGCTGTATCGAACGGAAGGCGAAAGACAAGAAGGTGAGTAAGCCCACCTTCACCGCACCCACGGTGAAATACGACACCCGGACCATGACGGTATTTGATGATGATACGGTGTCGCTCTCCACCACAGAGAGTCGCGTCCGGTGCGACCTCGCCCTCCCCGACGCCGACGATGGCTACCAACGGCAGTACCTCGACTCCGACAACTGGAGCGTCACGGAAAGCACGCTCACCGTCCGTGACGGCGATTACCTCTTACATATCGGCTTCCGCCGACCCAAGACCGACACAGAACGGAACACCGCCGAGGACGGGACGGTCCTCGGGGTTGACCTCGGCATCGAAAACCTCGCCGTCACAAGCACCGCCTCCTTCTTCAGCGGGCGGGAGTTAACCCACGATCTCCGCGAGTTCGAGAAGGTACGCGCCGGACTCCAACAGACTGGGACGAGGAGTGCCCATCGGACGCTCGAACAATCGAGCGGCCGAGAACTTCGCTACGTCCGCGACGTACTTCACCGAGCGTAAAACGCTATCGTAGACGAAGCACTTCGGTATAAGTGCGACGTGATAGCCTTCGAGAACCTAACCCACATCCGCGACCGCACGGGGGCCTCGTGGGGTCACAGGTGGGCGTTCCGAACACTGTACGAGCAAGTGGAGTACAAGGCTGAAACGGAAGGGATCTCGGTGAAGCAAGTCGGGTCGGCACACACGTCAAAGCGGTGCGCCGAGTGTGGATTCACGGCAGACGAGAATCGCTCGACTCGCACCAATTTCCGGTGCGTGAAGTGTGAGTTGGAAACGAACGCAGACTACAACGTGGCGAAGAACATCGGGATGCGGTATGTCCGCCGGGGCCAACAGTCGTCTCGGCGGACGGGCGACACTCAACTCGCCCTCAAGCCTGGAACGGTGACGCCAAGTGGCGGATTCACCGCCTACCCGGACAGGTTCGAGGCTGAGCTCACGGACAAGCCCCTCTCCCAACGAGCGAACCCATCAGGGTGAGCGAAGTAGGGTGGGGTTGTTGACGAGAGCAAAGAGGGGAAGCGAGTTAGTTTCGTCCGCTCCCGTCGGTAGCCACGGGTTCAGCGTCGGCAACGAGGTCGGGACTCGGCGTCGAGAGCTTGGAGTTTGCGCGGGCGCGCTCGACCGCGACGGCGATCGCATCGGCGACGACGTCGTCCGCCCCGAATGGGTCGGCGTAGTCGATCCCGCCCCGATGTAACTCGAGCTGTTCGGGAATCCGGTCTCGGGTCGCCTCACCATTTCCGACGAACAGCGGACACGCCACCGCGTGGTCGGCATCGAGCGTGTACCGCGCGCACTCGACGGCCGGACTCTGGAGGAGATACGCGGTTCGGACCTCGTCGAACTCCGCGCGCAGACGGGCCGCATGGGATGCGGCGACGGTCTGCGCGTGGTCGTCGCGGCTGTTCCCGAGGGCGACGAGCAAGAGAGCGTCGGCGTCGCTCGCCGCTTCGGCTTGGCTCCGAATCGCTTCGGTCACCGCTTGACGCCTCCCAATCGGGTCGCAGTATCGCACCTCTCCGGAAAGCCGGTTCAACGCTCTGGGAACGTCTTTCAGCGTCTCGTGGGTGTGTGCGAAACACAGCGGAACCGCGTAGACTCGATCACCACGAACGTCCGATAGACCCTCTCTGAGCTCCGATTCCGGCTCTACCTCGTACGTCGCAGTCGTGACCGTGTCGACGAGACCAGCCTGTCGTAACCGATCGGCGTGCTGCTCCGCGACCGAACGCACCTCGTTCCGCCCGACGAGGACTAGTGTTTCTCGTGGCATGTGTACAAATATTGTTGGTCTACTACAATTGGACTTGATACAGTGGTAACGCGCATCAGGTAAATAACTTATCCACGTGTCTCCGGCAGCGGTCGGATGGGCCGACTCCGCGCACAGGAGATCCCCGGTTTAACTCTCTAATAGAGTAGCAGCGTTTCCACCGAGTCAACACAGCATTCATGGCCGCCCCCAAGGGTGGACGGGTTATCGGAGTGGGTCTCGTTTACACGCCGACAAGCAGTATCGACGCCCCGACTGCAGTCCCCGCCCAGCCCGCGCCGACCCAAGTCAACACGGCGAACGCCTGTCGCGCGCCCTCGCGGCTCCACGCGGATTCGCCTCCGAGATGGCTTTGAACCGCCGACATCGAGTCGCCGAACCCGACCGCGCCGCCCCACGTCGCGACGCCGAAGCCGAACAGCAACACCCCGAGTGCGAACGAGGTATCGGTCGCTCGCCGCGCCTCGACGAACGGGAAGAGCGTGCCCGCGACGACGAGCCCGAGGAGGCTGCCGATGCCGACCCACCACGCGACCGTCCGTCCAGACGGCCGTCCGTCGCGGTCAGTCAACGGTCTCTCGCATCCGGGGGTCGAGCGCGTCGCGCATCCCGTCACCGAGGAGGTTGAATCCGAGCACCGTCAGCGCGAGCAGCAGGCCGGGGAAGAAGGACCACCACCACGCCCCGGAGAACAGCCCGAACTCGACACCGTTCGAAAGCATCATGCCCCACGTCGGTTCCCCTGGACTGGCACCGAAGCCAAGGAACGACAGCGCGGCGATGTCGAGGATCGCGAGCCCGTAATTGAGTGTCGACTGGACCGTTATCGGCGCGAGGCAGTTCGGGAGGACGTGACGAACGAGCAGCCGCGGGTCCGTCGCGCCCAGCGCCCGCGTGGCGTCGGTGTACTCGTCTTCGAGCACCTTCAGCGCGGCCCCGCGGACGACGCGGGCGAACCGGGGCGTGTAGACGGGCGTCAGCGCCCCGACGGCCCGCCACAGGCCCAGCTCCTCCGGGAAGATGGTGACGAGCGCGAGCGCTAAGAGTAGCGACGGGAACGACAGCAGGACGTCCATCGTCCGCATGATGACGTTGTCGGTCAGATCACCGTAGTACGCGGCGACGATCCCCAGACTCACCCCGAGGAACGTCGACGCGACGACGGTGACCGTTCCGTAGAGGACCGCGTACCAGGCCCCGTACATCACGCGTGGGAAGATGTCGCGGGCCTGCCCGTCCGTGCCGAAGAGGTACTCCGAGCTGGGCGGGGATTCAGCGGGATTCGTCCCGAACTGGGTCGCCATGAGCTCGCTGAGGTCGTAGGTGATCCGCGCGTAGACCGCGATCAGGACGACGCTCACGATGATGATGATCCCGGTGATCGCGAGTCGGTTCGAGGAGAGCTGCGAGAGGAACGGGCTCGCGCGCAGCCGCTCGACGATGCTTCGGTCGACGGCGCCGGTCTGTGTCTCTGTACTCATTGTTCGATACGTGGATCAAGGACCGAGTAGGTGAGGTCAACGCCCAAGTTAACGAGCGTGTACAATACGGCGAAGACGAGGACGGTACCCTGGACGACGGGGTAGTCGCTACGGTTGATCGCGTCGACGAGCAGCGTACCGATGCCGTTGATCTCGAAGACAGTCTCCGTGAGCACCGCGCCGCCGAGCAGCGATCCGAACTGGATGCCAACTACGGTGATGACGGGAATAAAAGCGTTGCGGAGGCCGTGTTTCATGACGGTGATCTTCGAGCCCTGTCCCTTCGCGCGCGCGGTTCGCATGTAGTCTTGGCGGATCACCTCGACCATCGACGAGCGCATCATCCGCGAGAGCAGCGCCATCTGATAGATCCCGAGCACCACCACCGGCAAGAGGAGGTGAACGACCGCGGACTGGAACGCTGCGACGTTCCCCGCCAATAGCGTGTCGACGAGAATAAGCCCCGTGACCGGTTCGACGAAGTACTCGGAGCCGATTCGACCGCTGGTCGGGAGAAGCCCGAGGAACTGCGCGAAGAGCAGGATGAGCAGCGGACCGCTCCAGTAGATCGGGACGCTGATCCCGCTCAGCGCGCCAATGCGTGTGAGATGATCAGTCCACGTGTCCTGTTTGACCGCGCTGAGAATACCCAGCGGGAGCCCGAACAGGAGGCCGGCGAACTGTCCGAGCAACGCGAGTTCGATCGTGATCGGGAGGCGATCCGCGAGGATCTGGCTCACCGCCGCGCCTCGGTTCACCTGATAAGACTGGCCGAAGTCGAACGTCGCCACCTCGCCGAGGAAGCGAACGTACTGCTGCCAGAGCGGGTCGTCGAGCCCCAAGTCCGAGCGGACCTGATTGACGAACTCCTGGCTCGCTCGGTCGCCGGCGATGACCACGGCGGGATCGCCCGGCGAGAGGTGGAGAATAGCGAAGACCACCGTCGCGACCCCGAACAGCACGGGGAACAGCATGAGCAGCCGTTTGAAGACGAAGCGTTTGGAGACCATTCAGAGAAATGGGCGCGTGGGACGGTCAAAAAGTCTGCGTTCGGCGCTAGTTACTCGAGCTCGACCTGTTCGAGGAACGGCCCGCCGATCGCGGCGACGCTGTAGTTATTCACGCTGTTGGACACGCCGCGGACCTCGTCGGCGTAGTCGAGGAACACCCACGGCGCCTCGTCGTGCGCGATCTGGGCGGCCTCTTGATACAGCTCGGCGCGGTCTTCTTGATTCGTGGTCCGCTGGGCTTCTTCGACGACGCTCATGTACTCGCTGTTAGCCCACGCGGCGTTGTTCGAGGTGTTGAACCCCTCGGTGTCCCAGGAGACCCAGTCCTGCCCCTCCGGCACGTCGGTCTGCGGGTGGAGGAGGACGTAACAAAAGTTGTCGGGGTCTGCGTTGTCGGTGTACCAACCGGCAAGCGTCGCGTCGTGGCTCCCCTGGCTGGTGTACGTGAGGTAGTCGGAGAACTGCCGGTCATCGATCGACACCTCGATACCGACCTCGGCGAGGTTCGAACGGATCGTTTGCGCGGTCGGCAGCGGCGCCGGGTTGTACCCGCGGGGGTTCTGGAAAGTCGTCAGCGAGAACGAGAAACCGTCGCCGTAGCCGGCCTCATCGAGGAGGCTCTGCGCCTGTTCGGGGTCGTACTCGTAGGGGCTGATGTCGTCGTTGTGCCCGAACAGCGCGGGCGGGATCGGCTGGTCGGCCTGCGTGGCGATCCCGGAGTAGATGTTCTCGACGATCGCCTGGGTGTCGATGGCGTAGCTGATCGCGCGGCGGACTCGGCGGTCGCGGAACGCTTCAACCCGCGAGAGGTTGAACGCCATGTAACCGATGTTGATCCCCGTCGCCGTTCGGGTTTCCGCGGTGTCTGACCCGTCGACGATCTGCATGCTGTCAGGGTCGAGCCCGTCGATGATGTCGAGCTCTTCCTCGACGAGCGCCTGCGCACGCGTGGAGTTCTGCCCGCGGGTGAGGAATAGCACCCGGTCGACGTTCGGGGCCTCGCCCCAGTAGTCGTCGAAGGTGGTGAGCCGGATGCGGTTGTTGGCGTCGTCGAGGGTCTCGAGCTGGAACGGACCGGTTCCGACCATCTCCTCTCCGAGGTTCGTGTCGCCCTCGATCGCGTCCTGCGAGATGACGACGGCCGCGAACATCGCGAGGTTGCGGAGGAACGGCGCGTACGTCTGGGTCAGCGTGATCGAGAGTTCGTAGTCGCCCGGGGCCTCGATACTGTCGATCCAGTTGCCGAGGGTGAACGGCCCATAAACGGAGGAGTCCGCGAAGTGGTACTCGTAGTCGTCGTCGACGAACCGTCGGTACGTGGCGATGAAGTCGTCGGCGGTGAACTCCGACCCGTCGTGGAAGCTCACCCCCTCTCGTAGCGTGAGCGTCACCGAGTCGCCGTCAAGCGACCAGTCGGTGGCGAGCGACTCGACGAGCGACGCTTCGCCCGGTTGGAAGGCGATCAGCCCCTCGTACGCCTGATTGGTGACCTTCGCGACCTCACCGCTGGTCGTGTTCTGCGGGTCGAGGGTACTGGAGTGAGCACCGCGGCCGTAGCGGAGCGAGGTCGTGTCGTCGCCGCTGTTGCCGTCGCCGCCGTCGCTACCGTCGCCGCCGTCGCCGCCGCCGCCACCGTCGCCACCGTCGCCGCCACACCCGGCAAGAGAGGCGACCGATGCCGTCGCTACCGTCGCGCCGCCCGCTCGTTGTAAGAAGCTGCGTCGTGACGTACCTGTGGTATCAGGACACATACATGGGCATATATGAGCTAGGTAAATAATTCTGGTGGAGCGACAGGACAAAAGCGCGTCATAAGCTCCGGCTGAGTGGTCCTGTAGTCACTTGTCAACAGGTCACTCGTCGTATAGGTGGCACGCAGCGGGATGACCGCTCTCACCGAGTTCGGGGTTGTCTCGTTCACAGACGCTCTCGAACGTCCCGCGGAGTGTGGCCTCTGCCTGGTCCCACCGGTCGTGTTTGATCTGTTCGAAGGACTCGGCCACGACCGCTCGCGCCTCCCCCGAGAGCGGACCGTCGAAGAAGTACTTGAAAAGCGTCGGATGTTCGCCGCCGTCGGCGACGGCGGTCCGCGCCGGCTCGTCTTCGATTCGGACCTCCGACTCGATGGCATCGAGGTCGATGTCTCTCGCTTCTAATCGCTGTCGGTAGAACATTACCTCGCGATAGCGCTCCTGGTTGATGTCTAGGTTTTCCGGCGGGATGACCGATGGACAGCGGGTGCGGAACCGACAGCCGGAGGGTGGGTTGATCGGTGACGGAACATCCCCTTTGAGGATCGTTCGATCGTCTGTGTCGGCGAGGGGGTCGGGCTCCGGGATCGCGGACAGGAGCGCTCTGGTGTATGGGTGTTTCGGCGTCTCGAACAGTTCGTCCGTCTCGGCGACCTCAACTATCTCACCAAGGTACATCACCGCCACCCGGTCGGAGATGTGGCGGACGACGCTCAGGTCGTGGGCGATGAACAGGAAGGTGAGCCCGAACTCCTCTTGGAGGTCCGCCAGCAGGTTAATGATCTGCGCCTGAACGGACACATCGAGTGCCGACACCGGCTCGTCGGCGACGATGAAGTCGGGATCCACCGCTAGGGATCGCGCGATGCCGACCCGCTGACGCTGACCGCCGGAAAGCTCGTGTGGGTATCGGCCGAACTGGCCGCGCTCTAACCCGACCGCGTCCATCAGCTCGAAGACGCGCTCGCGGTGGCGTCCCTCGGCGAGGCCGTGAATCTTCAGCGGTTCCATGATCGTCTGGCCGGCTGTCATCCGCGGGTCGAGGCTCGACATCGGATCTTGGAACACCATCTGCATGTCTTTCCGGCGCTTACGGAGATCCGATTTCGAGAGCGATCCGAGGTCCTCACCAGCGAACACGACCCTCCCGTCGGTTGGCGGGTCCAGGTGGAGGATCGCTTGTCCCGCTGTGGACTTCCCGCAACCGGACTCGCCGACGAGTCCCAGCGTCTCCCGCTCGTGGACGTCGAGCTCGATCCCGTCGACGGCCCTGACGCTCGAGTCACCCCCGCCGAACATCCGGTCGAGCGCGCCATCCTCCTGTTGGTAGTACTTCCGCATCTCGCGGACCTCGACAAGCGGGTCGCCGATGGCAGATCTGGAACCAGCGGCGGGTTCGTCGGTCCCGTACATATCTTTATCAAACTCGTCGTGGACGCATTTCGACCGGTGGTCGACATCGTCCGGGCCGTGCTGGAGATATGGAATCTCCCCCTCGCGGCACTGGGGCTCGGCCCAGGGACAGCGCGGCGCGAAATGGCACCCGTCGGGCATGCTGATCAGGTCAGGGACGTTTCCCTCAATCGGTGTCAGTCGCTCTTTTTCTTCGGTGGGGATCGATTCGAGCAGCGTGTAGGTGTAGGGATGGCTGGGATTGGAGAAGATCTCTTCTACGGGGCCTTCCTCGACAATCTCGCCGGCGTACATTACGGCCACGCGGTCACAGGTTTCGGCCACGACGCCGAGGTCGTGGGTGATCATCAAGACTGACATCCCGAACTCTTCCTGTAGGTCGTCGATCAGATCGAGGATCTGCGCCTGAATCGTCACGTCGAGTGCGGTCGTCGGTTCGTCGGCGATGAGGAGGTTCGGCCGGCAGGCTAGGGCGATAGCGACGAGCACGCGCTGGCGCATCCCTCCGGAGAACTCGTGTGGATAGTCTTCCAAGCGCTGTTTCGCTTCCGGAATGCCGACCGCCTGAAGCATCCTGACAACTTCGTCCATCACCTCTTCTTCACCCTCTCGACCTCCGAGTTTCGGGAGAATTTCGCGGACCCCATTGAGCCACGAGTCGTGTTTTTGACCGCCGTACCGGTGGAGCCGCAGGGACTCGGCGATCTGCTCGCCGACGGTGACCGCCGGGTTGAGAGAGGTCATCGGGTCTTGGAAGATCATCCCCATCTCGCCGCCGCGGATCCGGCGGACGGCCGCCTCGGGGGCTGCCGTCACGTCGATGATTCCTTCGTCGATATCAACGTCGGTCGGCTTCGCGCCGGCGCGGATCCGCTCTCGGGCGTCGGCATCGAGGAACACGAAGCCGTCGACGGCGTCAGCGAGTGCGGCCTCAAGGTCGTCACCGACGGTCTTCGGGTCGGCGTCGGTTTTGAGACGCTCTGCGGCAGTTCTGAGGTGGCTCGTAAGGTCGTTTGGGTCCTCTTCGGCGACGATGTCATCGACCATTCCGCGAAGCTCAGCAGGGGTGTCGGGAACGCGCCGTCCGGCGCGAAGCCCGCTGCTCACAGCCGCGATCGCATCGATCAGCCCGGACGGGTACGGAACGTACGCATCGTCGAACTCGTCGAGGAGGGAGGCTGCGAGCGCCGGATCCTCAAGGGTGATCCGGCCACCGACGATGTCGCCGGGGTCGTCGACGAGGTCCATCGCAGAGAGAGCGGTGACACTCTTTCCGGAACCCGACTCACCCACGAGGCCGACGGTCTCTCCGTGCTCAATCGAGAGGTCAATACCGTCAACGGCCTTGACCGCGCCTCGTTCGGTTCTGAACTCAGTTTGGAGCGCGGAAAGCGAGAGCAGATCGGTCACTACCGGCGGTAGTGAGCCTCACGGAGATATATCTTGGGGACAGTGAAATCATTTATACGGCTACCCCAGCGTCTGCTGGTATGAACGAACCCGCAGGCGGCGACGTGCCCACGAACGTACAGGCGGAAGATGGATGGTCCGCCGTCATCGAGGACATGGAAGCGACTGCGACGAAGTACCGAGAGCGCGGGTGGACAGCGCTCGAACTCCATCCCGGCGATTCAGTCTTGGTCGACTCGGACCGTCGGACCGGCCTTGACGTCGTCCTCCCCGGCTCGGAGTTCGAGGAGCTAGAGTCGCTTGTCGACGACCGACAATTTCGAGACGTCGAGGTGTTCCGGGCAGAGGGAAACGAACTGGTCTACGTGCTGGTCGTCGAAATCGCGCCCGAGAGCGAAACGGCTGTCTTCGTCCCCGCGTACTACGATCCGAGTCAGGCGGCGGAGAAACTCGAATCGATCAGAGAGGCGGGGGCCGTGCGCCTATTCTGCCGTCGATTGAACGACGACGCAGTCCGGTTCGTCCATGACGATCCGACGCCGTTTCTCCCGGACCCTGTCGAGTGATCGGCCTCCCTTGACATCCTCCTCCGCCTGAAGGCGGAGGAATCCCGAGCGTTGGGAGTTTCAGGTTCGCAACCATGACTCTGCCACTTTTCGGGAACCCGTTTAACCCAGCCATCGTGGTCAGCGGCTGACTGGCGGTGCCAACCCGCCGTTACTCCTATCCTCGGCGTCGTTTGACTCTCATCTGTTGTTTTTGCCAGCAGGGAGTCAACGTCGCTTCGACGGACTTGGAGTTACCTTTGGGCTTGCTCGACCAACAGGCACGAGGCGAACGTGTCTGCGTTCGTGTTCACCGTGTTGGTGTTTCGGACACTGTCTCGTTAGTGGCGGATAGACCGCCTCCGGAGGCCGTTCGGAATCGCTCCGTTCCGACCAGACCCTTCTCGTTGCTATGAAGTGACAATAATTGAAACTACGGATTAGAAACTCAGGAACGCTACCGAACGTGGTTCGTGGAGAGTAGTGTCGGATTCATCCTGACCCTGAAGGGTCAGGTATTCTGCTTGAATCTCTAGTACGTGTTTACCCCGAGGTCTCGACAGCCGGCACAGCGTGAGCCCGTGACATAACCTCATTATTGCTGACGACTCGACGAAGTTCTTCGTATGGATTGCGTCCCTGCTGGCGCCACGTCGCCAGCAGGGACAAGACCGTCTCGTGAACGAACATTCCTCGGTCATTACGGAGCGTTCCGATGATTTTCCGGAGAACCACTGGCTCACGAAGTGCGTTCTCTGCGGCATTGTTTGTCGGAGAGACCGCTGGCTCACCGACGAAGGTGAGCCAGTGGTCGAGACCTCCTTCGATCTTCCCCAGCAGTGTTGCTACTGGTCCGTCGGGTACTGACCGGTCAATCAGCGATTCAAGCTCTCTTCGCGCCACACGCTGGAGGTCTGCTCTCTCACGAGGACTTGGGTCGCTCTCCAGCCGAGCCTGGAGAGCGACGAATAGCTGTCTGAGAGCTTGGTAGATCGGTTCACCTTCTGGCTGCTTTTCGGCGGCGTCCTCAGCCTCTCGAAGAATGTGCGCCCACCACCGCTGGAGGTTGCTGCTGAAAGCTGGGTACGCCGTCCACCCGTCACAGACGACTGTTCCCGCGAAGTCCTCGCCGAGGACTTCTGCGGGAACATCACTTCCGCGACTCTCCCTGACCGCGTACAACGTGTGTTGAATGGTCCGAAACGTCCAAATCCACGCTTGTTCACCGTCGCGCTTGATGCCTGTCTCGTCGATGTGATCCACGTCAGCATCCTGAATCTCTTGACGGATCTGCTCGTACTCACAGCGACCGGCGCGCGCAGCGCGCTCGGTCGCGTGCCACGCGGATGCACCCGAGAGTTCGAGTCCGTGTAGTTGCTCGAAGCGATCAGCAATCTTCCGGTAGGGAAGGCGGTGATCGTACCGTGACAGAGCTGATTGAGCGATGACGTTCACCCCGAACTGCCCCTCATCGGGGCAGTCGGGGTGGGCCGCAACTGTCTCTGTTCCACAGGAATCGCACTGGTAGTAGTGGCGGTTGTACCGGATTATTTCTGGGGTTTGGGGGTCAGGGATTTCCTCAACGAGTCGGGGGGTGACGCCCACCGACTCGTCGAAGTGGTCGCCACACTCAGGACAACAGTCACAGGTGACATCGACTTCTTCGTCGGGATCAGGCGGAGAGCGCCACTCCGGGTCGTGACCATCCTTTCGGCCAGGAGTGCCGCCATCAGTTCGGACATCGTCGTCTTCGTCGTCCTGCGAGGTCGGGGACCCTCGGTCCCCGACCGTCGCTTACTGGGTGGAGTGTGTGGATTCTCGTACTTCCGGAGGCGTGTTTCGAGTTCTTCGATCCGCTCTTGCTGCTCTTCGATCAGTTCGTTCTGTTCCTCGATCCGCTCGTCCTTCTGGGCGATCGTCTCTTCCAGCTCGTCGATTCGCTCCTCCATCTGGAGAAATCGCGAGAGGAGTTCGTCCTTGGAGAGATCGTCCCAGCTCATCGATTCCACCTCGAAACGAAGACAGCAGGGCTGACGGGATGGTCTCCGCTGCTCGGAGACCATCCCTGAGGATGTAGACTGACTCCCTGCTGGCAGACCATGTGTCTATCATAGGCCACCACCTACGAGATAGTGACGAAATCAGACGGGGCTAAACACGTACCCCCGATGAAGCAGGAGATTTGGGTCATAGGCAACTGAAGTCTCCCGCTTCAACTCATTTGATTTAGCGGCCTACCTCGCTGCCGTATGGCGATCCAATATAGTCCTTGATCAGCAACCGATAACGATCAGAACACCATGTCGATTTAGGTACCTACCGCCGCGAATGCGACCACGAGCGCGAGGTACGCAGCGACGATGATGACCGCCAGTACCGGGATCAGCGTGAGATGGTCGTGACTCCCGTTGTTGCCATCAACCTCACCGCGTTCAACGGCGTCAACATCAACATCGCCGGATTCGATTGCGTCAGCGGAAGGCATCACCTCGGGGAGCCCCTTACGTCTAGCGTCGAACTTGTTGAGAACGAGCACTGCGATTGCCGTCAGAACGAGCGCCAGTGGCAGTGCGAAGTATGCCGTCTGAAGACCCAGCCCGTACAACACGAGGACGAGCACCGTGACCCCCGCCGCAGTTCCTGCGAATGGGACTTGGGTGTTAACGTGATCAATATGATCGGAGCCTGAGAAGATAGACGACATAACTGTCGTGTCGCTGATTGGTGAACTGTGGTCGCCATAGATAGCGCCGCCGAACAGCACCCCGATAAGCACGGGGAGGATAGAAGGACCGACCAGTTCATACCCAAGCGGGATTGCGAGTGGGGTGAGAATAGCCATGGTGCCCCAAGAGGTACCGGTCGTGAACGCGACAAACATTGCTGCGAGGAAGATTATGACGGGGAGGAAGCTCCCAGGAACACCGCTGCCGACCATTATATCCACAATCGCTTGGGCGGTGCCGACCTTCTCGGCAGCTAAACCGATCGACCACGCTAACACGATGATCGCGATGGCGATGTTCATCGTTTTGAATCCCTGGATGATGGTATCGCTGGCCGTTTCGAGGTCCATTGTCCGGTAGCCGAGTGATCCGACAAACCCGGACAGCATGAACGCGAAAGACCCATACAGAAGACCGAGCGCCACGTCAGTCTCTTGGAATGCCTTCGAGATACTAACGCCGGGATTTTGTCCACCACCCAGCCACCACATCGAGACCAAACTCACGACGAGCAACACAAAAATGGGGCCGAAGAAATTCACGAGGGTCGGGTTCCTGTCGCTCGGCTCGCCGACGTCCTGGGAGACGTCGGACAATGGCGTCGCGTCTTCCCGAATAGTCCGACCGGTGGAACGCGCCCGCCACTCGGCGTCAAGCATCGGACCAAAGAATCGCTGAGTAATCGCGATGAACCCGACCATGAAGAACGCCATGAAACAGTAAATGTTCCAAGGAATACTCTGGAGGAACAATCCGAAGGGGGTCATCCCGAGTTCCGCGGCGGTAACCGTAGCCGCCTCGAACCCGACGATAATCATTGAGACTTGGTAGCCGATCCAAGATGACACAGGCCCGAAGGTCGCCACGGGCGATGTCGTTGAATCAAGCGTGTAGGCGTGCATTTCCCGGGAGGAGTGGTTTTCCTGCGCGAGATCCCGTGTCGCGTTGCCTGTGACGATGGTGCTGGTATAAGAACTGAAGAAAATGAAGACTCCGATGAGCCACGTGAGGATCTGAGACTCGCGGGCGCTGTCAACACGATCGCCGATCCACCGCTCCAGTGCCAGGATGCCACCGGAGCGGTGAATGAACGCCGCACCCGCGCCCATGAACATTATGAGAATAATGAATTTCGTATTGAATGGCGACCGAAATACTTCGACGAGCCAGTCCATCGTGAGTCCTGTCGCCGCGATTGGATTCCAGTTCGCCACGATCATCGCGCCGATCCAGACGCCGGCGAATAGGGACACAAGCACCTGCCGTGTCGTCATCGCCAACACGATTGCCAGAAGCGGCGGTGCCAACGCCAACAAGCCGTAACTTGTGGTAGCCACGAGCAGAACTCGATATCGACTTAAATTAAATCTTTGATACGCGTTCTCTCAACGAACTGGGAAGAAAGTGACACAGACCTCACTAAGCAGATTTTACAGGCTGTCGAGGCGAATGCCACGAGGCTTGACCCCGTGGATGAAGCCGACAACTCGTGAACCAAGCCATTAACTCGAAACATCTCAAATAGAGTGGTGTGACGGCACACTTCGCGTCTGGCTTAGTCGGCGAAAATAAGCCGGGTCAGACGCTCCGTCGTGTTAACTTAAGCATGATTCCACCAGACGGCGTGGGCTTGTAACCACGTTTCCGCGGTCGGCGGATCAACGTGACTAAAACAGTTTGAAAACGAAGAGGTCCGTCGTTCTACTTCTCTAAAGACACGTTCGATAGAATTTCTGAAGCCGTGTTGTTCGACGCGGTAGCTGTAGTTTTTGCGGCGGAGACCACCGATCAGATCGTCTGCGTCATCGACGAGAAACAGCGCGTCTTCGACGTCGTGTTTCTCAGCTAATTCAGTGAGAAACTCAGCTTTGAACGTTGAGTATCCAACACTTAATCGACCGAAAATGGCGGCTGAGACGGTGTGAACACGGAAAAGGGGGTTCAGCCGCAGACGCTCCACTTTCCACTAGAGGTTCAAACGCCGTGAACGCTGCCTTCATTATCCTCTGTGAATCACTCTCCAGTTCGGCCGATACCGTAAACTCCTCGTAGAACGTCTTTTCCTCCGATTTCGGGTCCAATAGTGTCAACACGACAACGTTCAAAGCTGAGTGAGAAATTCTCGTGCGATCGGGATCGTATACGTCGGAAACAGCCGTGAATGAAGGATTTTGTTCGTTTCAGGATCGACAGCAGCGTACAGCCAGTACTGCTCGTCGTTGATCCGGATCGCTTTCTGATCGACGGCAACGCGATCCGGGCTCTCACCGTCAGCTGGCTGTAGATCGGCTTTCTGTACCCAATTGTGAACAGCGACACGACTTCGTTGGACACCCAATTCCTCAAGAAGAATAACTGTATTCGAAAGTGATAATCCAGCGAGATGGTGACGAATACCCTTTTCAATGATCTCGCGGGGTGTCCGCTCTCACTCCACAAACTCCAAGTCGATCCACTCGGTACACTCGGTGAGGCGGGCGGTTTTCGGCATAGAGCACTGAATCCTCGTCCCGCCTCATCCTTAACTTAACACCGCGAGACGCTCTGCCGTGACCATCAAGTAGGAGTGGGGAACTCCGAATCCACGCCCGTGGAGACTGCGCTCCCTGTGGATTCCCTCGCGGAATCTGTAAAGCACGTCGTGGAAACGGGAAGCCTCGGGGCTTGATCCCGAGGTACTTCACGTCGGAACGCGGGCGATCTCCGCAAACGGTGTATGTGCTTGGGAACAGACGGCTGATCAAGCATCGGCTCTTTGTGTTGTACCCATTCAACGCCAGAATCGACGATGATCGCTACAACCAGCACTCAATGACCGAAACCGTGAACTCAGCTGTGAAGCGCTTGTTCAGCTTCCCTGTGTGAGCGCGCTTGTGGTTCCGCGTGTTTCGCGAAATCGCGCTGATTGTGTTATATATAATAAGACACCTCTTCACACAGTACATCCTTCTGCCTTACAGCAATGTAACACGGTCCTCCCCACCCAAGGGCGTGCTCTGTAGCTGCTTCACTTCTGGAATTTAATTGTCGCTGTAATGGTCAAGAAATTCAACAAGGGGTGCGGCCAGCAGCCACGAGCATGACGAAATCAGGACGGGGCGAGGTTCCCTCGATCTACTCCTCTTCTCCCGGTGGTTGAACAATATCTCCGAGGGATCGGACCAATTGGATCCCGTTCTCGTAGCCAGTCATCGCTTACCTTCTTCGTCCTGCTCGGCAGCACCTACGCTGGAATGCGGAAGAAGTTGGGGGTCGGAGCGAACCCTCTCGGTAGTTGGAATATCGTTTGAATCCTCTACGCCTACGACGATCACCAGACGTCTTCCCCTGAAAGCGAGGGGATATCAATCAGTAGTCCGAGAGACTTGATTGTTCATGTGGCTGTCTGCCGGTGAGCACGTACGATGCAATAGTTCTAAAGAACTCTGCGAAGAGGACAAGCAGTATTGGGCCAAGAAAAATCCCGTAGAAGCCGAACGCGATCGGTCCGAGAATATAGGCAAACATCAGTAGGCCCACATGTGTCCGGTTGCCGCTCACATACGGGCGGATTAGAAAGTCAGGAATCGTATCAACGACTACGAACGCCAAAACGAGAAACAGGATCACGAAGCCGAACGCGCTTGCCTGACCACTGGTGACAGCAGCTATCGCGAGAATTGCTCCGACAGGGAGGTACACAATTTTCATTCCCACAACTGGAATTAAACTTCCTGCTCCTGTGAGTGCCCCGACTAGGGGCGCAAATGGAACGTTTACTGCTCCTGGTGCAACGAGATTGTATCCAGAAAAGACAAGAATCCCGATGATACCCGTCACAAATGCGTTTAAGATATTACCGAAGAGGATGGAAGACAGTTCATCATCAACAGCTACTGCGTATGACCCGACAACACCTGATTCATCAAAGTTGTTGAGAAACCAGTCTCCAAGCCGTGAGCCGTCGGTAAGCATATAGTATGTCCCGGCCAGAAGAATGAATCCATGGAGTGCTGCGTTTGAGATAAACCCGACTGAACCGGTTAGTGTAGCAACTGTTTGTTCGATCCATGTCTGAACTGCAGGGTCGTTGAGGATTGCTACGACTTCCTCAGGACTCAGTCCCAGTATCTCACCGATTTCTAGTCCTACGAGTGGACCCGGGAGTCCACTTCCTTGTGCCGACTGTAGTGCAGAGATGTATGCTGCACCGGGACCATCCCCTCCAGCGAGCCGTTGGATTTCGGGTACTACCAGTATAAGGGTGTAGGTGAGCAATAAGAGAAACGGCAGTAGGAAAATAGCAATTGTAACCATAGCAAGAACTTGACATCGATAGGGAACGCGATGGCCTTGGAGTCGCGATGGAAGCGAGAGGTTCTCGAGTTTACGATAAATTGGGCGGCTTGCGTAGTAGAGGAAGATTGTAAATATGAGCGTTGCCTGAAACTGGATTAAAACAAAAATGACAGCAGCTACTAATCCTAACCCTCCAGTTCCGAAGATGATCCGCCGTCGTAGTCCTGAGCTATATTCCATTTACTTACTAATTGCCACATTACAAGAAAGGTATGTTGGTGTGGCCACCTGTCTTTAGTTAAGCCTCACACCTCGGTTGTGTAGCGGTAGCGAGTGTCTCTTGTAAGATTGGTTGTCGCTTGCGGATTTTTTGAGCGTCTTCGATCAGTCGGTCGAGCAGCGGCAGTGGTGAGTAGCTGACTCAGCTTTGAACGTTGTCGTGTTAACACTATTGAGCCCGGAATCGGAGGAGAACGTTCTACGAAGAGTTTAGGGTATCGGTCGAACAGGAGAGTGATTCACAGAAGATAATGAAGGCAGCGTTCACGGCGTTTGAACCTCCAGTAGGGAGCGGAGCGTCTACGGCTGAACTCTCTTTTCCGTGCTCACACCGTCTCAGCCGCCATTTTCGGTCGATTAAGTGTTAAATACTCAACGTTCAAAGCTGAGTATAAGTTCATGTGTCATTCGTCTTTAGTTAAGCTTGATAGTAATACAATTCCCAAAAGTATGCTTGTCAGTATTAGATGTAGGAGAAGCCACAGATGAGACACCAGTACCGGCGAGATCGAGCGATAAGCAACCATCGCAAACGGCGTTTTCTTGCCGTATCTGGTGTGGCTGGGCCGTATTTGAGCAAAAACCACAGCTATCGAGTATTACTGAAGATATTAACTAAAGACGAATGGTTCATGTGTATGGTTGGTTGCCGGGATGACCACCACTGTTGGACTTCGTCTCTGTCTCTTGCGCATCGACTCCGTCAGTTCTTAGATTTGTTAGTAGAGCCAACTACGAGGACATCGTCCGTGGGGTCGACATTCGGGCCAACGAACTGGTCCGTCGCGACCGTAACTGGTGCGTTCGTCTGGTCGTCAAACGGACCGTGGCCGTTCGAGACGAGTGCGACGACATAGTATACGGTGCGGCGCCGTAGGCGCTGTCCTTGGCAAGCGCGCCGAAACGAGCGCTCAGTGCGGGGTGCGGTCGGTCGTCAGTGATCGGGAAAGGCGATCGTCGCTGTCGTCCCGTCCTCAGTGTCGATCTCGAGCGCAGCCTCCGAGTATCGGACCACGCGATCCACAATCCACAGCCCCGCTCCGCTCCCGTGTTCCAGCGCGGACTCACCGTGCTGTTCGATCACGTCGAGCTCATACGGATCGATTCCGGGACCGTTATCACGAATCTCGATCCGCACATCCTCGTCACCCCGGCGGACGGCGACCTCAACCGCGGGGGCGTCGCTGTCGTTGTGTTCGAACCCGTTCCGAATGAGGTGAGCGAGCGCGGTTTCCAGCTCTGGGTGAGCCGTCACCGTCGCCGCGTCGCGGACATCGACTTCGAGTTCGCCGTTCGGGAACTCTCCGTCGACGGTCGACGCGGCGGATCGGACCTCCTGCTCAAGCGCGACGGTAGTGATCTCGTCCCGACTGTTTACGATCTTACGCATCTCCTTGGCGTGCTTCGAGGTCTTCTTTAGATCGCGGCAATTCTCCAAGACTCGCTTCGCGTACCCGCGTATCGGCTCCTCAGCCTTCGCCTCTATCTGAGACGTGTACCCCATTATCGCGGTGAGCTTGTTCCGGACGTTATGTCTGAGGATCCTTGCGATCACCTGATTGAGGAGGTCGATATCCCGGCGACTGTCGATCACCTCGGTGATCGCTTCAAGATTTGTCCCGAGGGAGTCGAGTATATCGGCGTCGAGCTCGCTGAAGCTCTCGGTGTACGCCGAGCCGGCGATTAGCACCCCGAAGTCACCGATCGGAACGATCACTTCCTCCTCGAGGGGTGTCTCCGAATTGTAGGCGTCCGAGTCCGTGGCGACATCGGCGGCGACGAGCGTAGTGTCGCTTTCGAACGACTGCCACGCGAGGCTGTCTCCGTTCAAGAATGACGGCGAGTCTCCGAGCAGTCGCTCAGAGTGATCGGTCGCCGCAACCGGTTCAAGCCGTTGCCGCGCGGGGCGATGCTTCCAGATGCCCATCAGCGGCATGTTCAGTGCCTCCGGGATGTCTGTGAGGACGGACTCGACCATCCCCTCGTGAGAGCGTTCCCGAAGCGCGCGACGGGCCGTCTCTTGGGTCGTCCGGAGGCCCTCTTCGCTCAACTGCCTATCGAGCCCGATCGCCGTGAGCTGGCTCAGCACCTGTAGGAAGTACACGTCCTCGTCGTCGAAGCTGTTCCGCTCGGGAGCCGAGGTCACGACGACGCCGTGGCTGCCGACGGGAACGATGAGCGCGCTTCCGACAGGAGTTTCATCATTCGGAAAGCGTCCGTCGAATGCGGCGATGTCATCTATCCGGATCAGCTCTTCTCGCTCGTACGCCTCCCAGACTACGGAGTCCCTGTCAGTATAGGTTATCGACTCCTCGCTCAGCCGCTCCCGGATCGCCGCGCTCGTGACTACCGGTTCGAGTGCTCCCGAGTCCCGGTCGTACAAGTGAACGCCGACGCTCGAGTGTCCGAGAACAGATTCTACGGTCTGAACGACCGTCTGGCAGATCCGATGACGAGAGCCCTCCGTGAGGATATCCTGTGCGGCGACGTAGAGCTCCTGTAGCGACAGTTCACGCTCGCGTTGGTCGGTAATATCAACGAACACACCGAAGTACTCGGTCCGCTCGGTCGCAGTCACCGGAACGGCTGTAAAGAGGAAGTACCCGACCCCATCGGATGTCTCTCGCTGTACCTCTTGCCGAAACGGTTCTCCCGTCTCGAGCGTCTCGATGAGCGAGCCGGTCTCTACGGGCTGATCCTCGGGCGTAATCAGTTCGTTGAGGCTCTGCCCGCGGAGTGAGTCGTTGAGGTATCCGAACGTCGATCTGAATGCGTCGTTTGCGCGATGAATCCGCTCTGTTCCGTCTTCCGTGACGACAACCTCGACGGTCGGTTCAGCGGTTGCGGCGAAGATGGCTTCGAAGCGGTCGCGTTGCCTGCGTAGCGCTCGCTCCCTTCGGTTCGACCGACATGCCTGTGCCAACCGATTGTTCAGCGGGTCCAACGCTGAGGCGGTTTCAAGATCGAGCGACCCCCCTTGTTTGCCGAGGACCATGACGCCAAACCCCGGGAGGTCGAAGAGATAGTACGTGCCTGAGCCGTCGACCGTGCCGGTAGCGGGCAGGGAGTCGGCGAACCGCCGAACCGTCGTCGACTCCGACACCACGGCGGCAGACTCCGCCGTCCGGTCGCTTCGCCCCGAGACGCCGCTCCGAGCGCCGGCAGCGATCTCCATGAGGTGTTCTCGGGCGCTGCGGAACAGCTCGTTCCGTTCCGGGTTCGCGGGAATAGACGTCACGAGCGTTGGTTCCGCCCCGTCCGACGGCGCGGAGATTTCGAATACACCGCCGACGGAACAGTTCAGTTTCTGAAGATACGCGGCGAGCGCTTGGTCAGCTGTCTCTTCGATGCTCCCACCGGTCTCGATGGCGAGCGAAATCTCGTAGAGGGTCTGGATGCGTCGCTGTCGCGAAGTCATATCTCCTCTACCGCACCGACGATCGCGGTCTTGTTGTAGTAGTCGAGGTGTCCATAGCCATCATTTGCGATTTCACCGATTGTGAGGGCGCCGATCATCGGCGTGTCGTCCATCTTGACGGCGGAGAGTTCGCGCTCGAACTTGTCTTCGAGGTACAGCACCCGTGAAATACAGTCAAAGAAAAACAGCCCTTCCACGGGCGTATCTGAGTCCCGCGCCTCCGTCTTTGCGCGACGTGCAGCGTCGATCAGTGACTCCGGTTCCCCCTTGAGGACGTGAACGAACTCGCCTTCGGGTATCGCCCCGAAGCAGTCGAGACCGCCCTCTTCGGTCACCTCGAAGGGGTCGCGAACGATTTGCTCTCCGTCCATCCGAGCGATTCCGAAGGGGTACGCCTTCGCTGTCTCAAAGAAGTCATCGGCCGCGAGTTCGCTCTCAGCGTGTTCGTCCACGGCGGATTTATACGCCGAAAACGCCGGCTGGCCGTCTAGACGGCGTAGCGTGCTCCCGTCCGCGTCGGTCACCCGGAACGGACCAGCGATTTCGCGCCACCCGTGCTCGACGCCGAGGGTTACCGGTGACTCCACCGCGGCCATCACGGCGCTATCCTCGATGATCCCCTCGTTAGTGAACAGACAGGGGTGCTGTTCCGCTTCGAGCGTACCGGCCCCACCGCCAATAAAGTTGAGCTCAACGCTGTACGTTCTGAACAGCGATTCGATGAACTCCTGGATGTTCGTCGCGTACGCGTCCACGAAGACGAACGCTGTCTCGTACCCGTCGAGCGGAAGGTCGGCGTCCAAGGTTGACGTATAGTCCGGGTCCGCGCCGCTCAGCCCGCGGATCGTCGTCACGTGTGGTTCCGATGAGAGCCCGCAGATGACCGCTCCACTCCCCTTGTTTTCACCGTCGTGAATTACTTCCGGAAAGACGCCACCGAAGACGCTCACGTCGAGTTCCCGAAGGAACGGGTCGAGCCACTCGTCGAGCCCGTCGTCTGGAGCGGCACACAGCAAAATCCCCTCGACAGCGTCTCGTGACGCCACCTCACGCACCGCCATACGTATCGATTCGGGCGTATCAGCGTACTTGTAATTCATACCCCTATTTCCCCCACAGCCGTGGACGCACTGAGGGGGCGCCATGTCGGTTTCACGTTACACTTCCCCAGAATCTGGGCAACAACCGTCTGGCGTTTACTCGCGAACTCAACGACGTAGTCGAAGTGTGCCGAAGCGAGGCAACGGTCCTCGTCGTTCGAACTCACGGGCGGCACGTGGACGAGACCGCCGACGCCTCGGTTACGCCACTGTCCGATGGGCTCGTGAAGGAACCGAGCGAGCGACATCTTATCGTGGTGCGAGCGAATTTGTGTCAACGTGCTCATTTCCAACGTCCTCTGACAGTTCGTGATCGTGACTTGGTCGGTCGCCCGCTGTGTGGCGACGCCGATAGGTCTCATCAGGAATTCCATGCCATTCGGCGTGTTCTCTATATAATGCTGAAGTGGCGATCCTGTGTCTGTCAGACCCATACATCGCCACTGCGCGGCCTTCTACTTAATCCCCCTCGGCAAGTTATCGCTTTTGAGAAGCCTCTACGCTGTTGAACCCGATGACGCGGTCGGGGTCACCAGTTGAAATAACAGGTTCGCTCTTCTGTAGGAGACTGTCGATACAGTCGTCGGTAGCTGAACAGGAACACGAATCGACTTTCTAAGCACTTCTACCGCGGACTCCCAATTTTAGTCATTCACAAAGCTGCTTAGTTGGAACGTCTGCTTGCTGAAGGTGTGTATACAACTGGCGACGCTCCACCGAGGCGGGCATCGCCTCTGGTAGTGACCGTACCAGAAGTTCGTCAATATGGTTCAACGTGCTGCGTGGACAGCCCTCACAGTGTGTCGGGCCGTCCCCGCGAACCGATCATCAAGAAACCAATTCTACCGCTAACCACCGACTGGGCAAGGCAGCGGAATAAGTGACAACGCTTTCGCGTCGGGGACTGGTCGCCGCCGATCCGGGCTAATTTTCTCTACGAAACCGTCAGTACAACCGCTTCGACACAGAACTGAAGCCGCAGAAGCAGCTAGACGAGAATGCTTTGTGAGGTACTGAGACTTGGCTTTTTTATCCACAGACTGATCTAAATGAGATGTGCAGGTACATTCCCTCCAACACACAGTTCGGTGCGAGATTTGCTGGTACATGCCGACACAACTTGCTCTGGCTGCCCCAAAGCGGGTGATATCCTCGTGAGACGGCAACAGCTGCTGCCAGTTTTTCTTACACTTCTCACAATTGTATGTGTGACATTCGGGGGCGCAACTGTCGCTTCTGCGCAACAATCGGCAGTCAGCGTGTCTGTAGATGCTTCACCAGAAGATCCGGTTGTTGGTGAAACGACGACATTCAATGTCACAGTGACAAATCAAGAAGGCAGCAACAGCATCGCTGATGTCTCTAGTATCATGCTTCGAACGAATCAAGAGCACTATGAACGCGTTGAAGATGTCGGGTCACTTGCTCCCGGTGGAAGCCTCACCGTCAAAATGACGACGACCTTTGAGCAAGCAGGGCAAAAAAACCTCAAAGCGCACGTTTCTGCTAAACGCGCATCTGGCGGAAATCTCCGTGCCATCTACAGTCCTGTGACAGTAGATGTACAAGAACTCGATATCAACGGTGGGCTGTCGACGGCCTCAAACGGGTCTGATGAGACCACGGTCACCTTCACGAACTACGGAAACGTCGAACTGTCTAACATCGAGATAACGGCGACAGCGGACGACAGCGTGCGTGACAACAGAGATGTGTTCGATGTCGATCCCGACGAGGAGACCTCGGTAACATTCGACACCGGAGAGTACGACACTGACATCATCAACTTCTCCGCGACGTATACTGCACGCGGTGAGAAGTACGAAACAACGCGGACAGCAACACGCGATCAGCAGGTCACGGGAGAGATTCGCCTCACGAGTATCGACGTGGCAGCAAGCGGCTCAACGGTCTCGATCGATGGTGAGGCAGCGAATATTGGTGGCACCGATGTTGAGTCGGTTCTCATCAGCATCCCGACGACAGACGGCATCACTCCCGCCGGTGGGTCTGGAGAGTACTTCGTTGGGTCTGTTGACGCCAGCGAATTTTCGACGTTCGAACTGACAGCGAGCGTTGAGCGAGATACAGTCCCGATTAGGGTCGCGTATATCGCTGACAATGATCGCGTGACGAAGACACAGACAGTCGATGTATCGTCACTCAATACGACTACTGGAGCAGCGGGGCAGACCCAACCAGAAGCCACCTCGGGGGGCGAACAGAACCAGTCCGGACTGCCACTCCTACCGATAATCTTCGGAGTAGTGCTCGTTCTTACACTAGGAGGCCTCGGCCGATATCTGTGGAATCGTGAATGAGTGTAATCCAACTCAGAGACGTAGTCAAACGATACAACACCGAGGCTGAGACGATCGAGGCGCTGAAAAATGTCGACTTTTACGCTAACCGCGGTGAGATGGTCGTCGTGACCGGGCCGTCAGGAAGCGGGAAAAGCACGATGCTCAACATGATCGGTTTGTTAGATACTCCGACTACGGGCGAGATTTTCCTTGACGGGCGCAACATCACCGATTTCGATGAGGATGAGCGGACGGAGGAACGTCGGTCACAGCTTGGATTCGTCTTCCAAGACTTCCACTTGCTTCCGATGCTCACAGCCGAGGAGAACGTTGAGTTGCCGTCAATGTGGGACACCGATGTTGATCGTCGAGAGCGTGCTTCCGATCTGCTAGAGCGGGTTGGTCTCGGTGACCGACTCACGCACACGCCTGACGAACTCTCTGGCGGACAACAACAGCGCGTCGCCATCGCCCGTTCGCTGATCAATGAACCCGATATCCTGCTCGCAGACGAGCCAACTGGAAACCTCGATCAAGACACTGGGAAGACGGTTCTCGATGAGATAACCCGACTGAAACAAGAAGAGAACATCGCGGTCGTCTCGATCACTCACGACGAGCAGCTAGTGGAGTATGCGGATCGAGTTGTCCGTATTGTTGATGGGGTGGTCCAGTAGTGGGGCGTACAAGCGTTCTTCGTCGCTTCCCAAGCGTGCTGATGGCGTGGCGAAACCTCGGTCGCAACCGGACCCGGACCGCTCTCGCGGTGCTGGGTATCGTGGTCGGCGTGATTGCGATCGCGTCACTCGGTATGGCTGGGGTGGCGCTCGAACAGCAGGCCACCTCAAGCCTCGGTGGTCTCACCGATCAAGCAACCATCTCGCCCGGAGAAGATATCGATACTGACGGCATCACCGATGCGCAAGCTGAGACGATTCGGGATCTCTTGCCAGGGGTAACCGTCATTCCGCAAAAAACGAATTTTACAGAGCTTTCAGCACGGAATGGCGAAGAAGCGAACGTTCAGGTAACGGGTCTGACAAACCCAGCACCGTTGTATGATCTCTCTGTTGGAACTGAGCCCACACGGCTTGAAACAGGGGCTCTCATTTCCGAGAGTACTGCACAGACACTCGGGCTGGAGATCGGTGACCCAATCGAATACGAAGGACAACTGTTCCGTATTCGGGGATTCATCGCCTCACAAAGTGGCTTTGGTTCTGATGGCGGGGGAGAACTTGTGCTTCCGCTCTCAGCGCTCAACCAACAGGACGACTATAATTCTGTCACCATCATCGCTGAGGACGGAGATGCCGCAACCGAAGCGGCAACCACGATAGAGGAGCACTTCAACGAGGACGATGACGAAGTTCTCAGTGTGACCACCTACGCAAGTGTCCAAGAGAACATCAGCTCATTTACCGACACGCTAGAGCTCGCACTCCTCGGTATTGGCTCTATTTCACTGTTCGTAGCGAGTGTTGCCATTTTGAATGTCATGTTAATGAGCACAATAGAACGTCGGGGAGAAATTGGAGTGTTACGTGCCGTGGGTGTCCGCCGCGGCGAAATACTCCGTATGATACTGACCGAGGCCGCATTCTTAGGTGTGGTCGGTGGGCTTGTCGGCGCTGCTGGATCTCTTGTCGTCGGTGTGGTGATGTTCAACGTGTTAGCCGGTGACCCAGCCCTCGCATTAGCTTGGTCAAGTTCGAGATACCTCCTGTATGGATTCATCTTCGCGCTCGTCGCAAGTATTCTGAGCGGGATTTATCCCGCATGGAAGGCTGCTAATAAATCACCAGTGGATGCGCTTCGTGGTTCGTGAGGCATCCGTCTTTAGTTAAGCGAGAAACCGCGTGATAGCGGCGGCTTATCGAGGCATCTTTCGGAAGGAATGAGGAAGTCCAGTCTGTACACGACAAAGACTCCTCACCCCGGATTATGCGTCGGCTCACTACACTGTTTCCCTCTGAGTTCCTCGAAGAGCACGCCGAGGAACTCGGCGTGGTCGAACGAGACCGCACGCTCCAGATCCCTGCCTTCGTTTGGGCGTTCGTGTTCGGCTTCGCCGCAGGCGAAGGCCGAACACTCGCCGGGTTTAGACGCTGTTACAACTCTACTGCCGATGAGACGATTTCGCCGGGTGGATTCTATCAGCGGTTGACACCGACGCTTGCGGAGTACCTTCGCGACCTCGTCGAGCGCGGCCTCGACGAGGTCGCTGTTCCTAACGCTGTTGACGCTGATATCGACCGATTTAGAGACGTGATGATCGCTGATGGAACAGTGTTCCGGTTACACGAATTTCTCTCAGGTCAGTTCGAAGCCCGCCACGAGGAGCAGGCTGGAGCGAAGCTCCACCTGCTCCACAATGCCACAGAGCAGACGATTGAACAGCTCGATACTGCTAACGAGAAAACGCACGACAGCACCTTGTTCAAAACAGGGCCGTGGCTTGAGAATCGCCTCATGCTGTTCGATCTCGCCTAATTCAAGTACCGCCGGTTTGCGCTAATCGACGAAAACGACGGCTACTTCGTGAGTCGGCTGAAGCAGAACGCGAATCCGGTGATTACGGCAGAATTACGGGAATGGCGCGGCCGCGCCATTCCCTTAGAGGGCAAGCAGCTCCGAGCTGTTCTCGACGATCTCGATCGGAAGTACATCGATGTAGAAGTCGAAGTAGAGTTCAAACGAGGGCCGTACAATGGGACACAGTCGCTGGATACGAAGCGATTTCGCGTCGTCGGCGTCCGCGACGAGGACGCCGACGACTACCACCTGTACATGACGAAGTTAGCTAGGGAGGTGTTCTTTCCGGCTGATTTAGCGGAGATCTACCGCTGTCGGTGGGAAGTTGAGTTGCTGTTCCGGGAGCTGAAGACGCAGTACGAATTAGACGAGTTCGACACGAGTGACGAACACGTGGTGAGGATCTTATTGTACGCAGCGTTGCTGTCGCTGCTTGTAATCCGTGATCTGTTGGATCTCGTCACTGAGCAGGCGGATGATAAGCTTGTGTTTCCAGCAGAGCGCTGGGCGGCGGCCTTCCGGTCGCACGCCCATCTCATTCTCCACAAACTCGGTGAGTCCCTCAACTACTCGGCTTTGAACGTTGAGTATCTAACACTTAATCGACCGAAAATGGCGGCTGAGACGGTGTGAGCATGGAAAAGAGAATTCAGCCGCAGACGCTCCACCCTCCACTAGAGGTTCAAACGCCGTGAACGCTGCCTTCATTATCCTCTGTGAATCACTCTCCAGTTCGGCCGATACCGTAAACTCCTCGTAGAACGTCTTTTCCTCCGATTTCGGGTCCAATAGTGCCAACACGACAACGTTCAAAGCTGAGTTGTGATATCATCCCACAATTGAAGCCGTAGCGTCTCTCCTTGTTGCCGGTCGTTTGGACGCCGGACCGCGGGGGGATGAGATTTTTCGATACAGGGTTCTAGAATTGTGCTCTCTATTAATAAATTATTTTATATTTCGAGGCATAATTATGATATCAGGCTCTTAACTATACAGTATGAGAGATCAGAACGAGTCTATCAAAATTCTACACGTAGACGATGAGCCAGGATTCGCCGACATGGCGGCGACATTTATCGAACGCGAGGATGACCGGTTCGATGTCAAAACTGTGACAAGCCCAGATGAGGGGCTACAACATATAAAAACCGAACCAGTTGATTGTATCGTCTCTGATCACGACATGCCGGAACAGACCGGCATCGAATTTCTTGAATCGGTTCGCGATGAATATCCGAGTCTCCCATTTATTCTGTATACAGGCAAGGGTAGCGAGACAATAGCTAGTGACGCCATTTCAGCGGGTGTCACAGATTACCTCCAGAAGGGAAATGGAACTAGTCAGTATACCGTCCTTACAAACCGCATCAGGAACGCGGTGGATAAGTATCACACTCAGACTGAACTTGCCGAGCGAGAGAAACGTCTCAATCTGTTTTTTGAACAATCACCGCTTGGTGTCGTCGAGTGGGACAAACAGTTCAATTTTGTTCGTCTGAATGAGACAGCCGAGGAGATCATCGGGTACGCTGAAGGTGATTTGATCGGTCACTCTTGGCAAAAAATTGTCCCCGGATCAGATCGAGAGCCGGTTGCCGATGTTGTCTCTAGTCTTCTGGAAAATAAGGGCGGGTATTATAGCGTCAACGAGAACGTACGGAAGGACGACGAGCGCGTTATCTGCGAATGGTATAATCGTGTCGTGACCGATGAAAACGGGGATGTTGTCGCCATTTTTTCGCAGTTTCAAGATATCACGGACCGGAAAGCGCGCGAACAGGAGCTACAACGGCAAAATGATCTGTTTAAAAAATCTCAGGAAATCGCGAATGTTGGCGCGTGGGAATACGATATTCAGGGTGAACAAACCATTTGGACCGATCAGGTCTATAACATCCACGACCGTCCGCGAGAGTGGACTCCAAACAACGAGGCTGTCATCGATCTGTATCATCCTGATGACCGACCACAATTTACACAGGCGTTCCGGGATGCGGTTGAGGCCGGTGAGCCGTACGACTTAGAGTTGCGGGTACAACTCGCGGACAGGGAAACGCGGTGGGTACGCACGCGCGCGGAGCCACAGGCAGAAGACGGAGAGATTGTCAGGCTCCGTGGGGCGATACAAGACATAACCGAGAGCAAGCAGCGTATCAGAGAGATCAGAGAGTTAAAACGCCAGTACCAGTCGTTAGCTGAGAATATTCCTGATGGCGCAGTATTCCTGTTTAACGATGATCTTCACTACGTCCGCGCTCGTGGGACGGAACTTGAGACAGTCGGCCTCTCACCCGACGAAATTGAGGGCGCAACGCCACATGATGTCTTCCCGGAGGAGACCGCTGACGAACTTGCTCACTATTTTACTGAAGCACTAGATGGGAAGACCAGTACGTTCACACAGAGTCTTGGAGAGGATACGTACCGTAATCGAGTAGCCCCTGTGAGAAACGGTGACGGTGCTATCACCTACGGGATAGCACTGGCCCAGAACGTCACTAATCAGATCAGCCGCAAGCAGAGGCTCGAAGCGCAGAATGAACAACTTGAGGAGTTCGCTAAGGTTGTAAGCCATGATCTGCGGAACCCGCTACGGGTGGTCGATGGTTACTTGGAATTGCTTCGTAAGGAGTGTGAGAGTGAGCACATTGATCGGATCACACAGGCGGTTGACCGGATGGATGAGCTAATCGAGGACCTCCTGCTACTAGCACGCCAAGGGGAACCTGTCGGCGAGACTGAAACAGTTGATCTCGCTGAGATCGTGGAAACTTGCTTCCGAACCGTCGAAACAGACCAAGCAACCGTCGATCTCCGTGTTGACCGACTGATTGAAGCGGATCAGAGTCGGCTTCGACAGTTGCTTGAGAACCTTTTCCGGAACGCAGTCGAACATGGTGGTGCCGGGGTGACGATCACAGTCGGCGAAGTGGAGGGTGGATTCTATGTCGAAGATGATGGACCGGGTATTCCTGAAGACGAGCGTGAGGACGTATTTAATGCTGGCTACTCGACTGTTGAGGACGGGACCGGGTTTGGACTGAGTATTATCAGTGAAGTCGCTGACGCGCATGGTTGGGACATTCGCGTGACTGACGGAACTAGCGGTGGTGCTCGGTTCGAAGTCACCGGTATTGAGGTTGCTACATAGGTACTCCGTGTTAACCCCTCCATCCAACTGGGACGTAGACAACGATGACATCATAGAGTGCCTCCGCAACTTAGCCGACGTGGTTGACAGCGAGAAGTCAGTAGATGAAGTAGGAGGGGTGTGGGAGGGTAGAGACGTAAATATCTTGCTCTGTTGAAGAGCGATCTTATCAGCCGATACCACGGGTTTAGAAGAGTGAAGCCGAGGAAATCGAACCTGACATGGAGGTCGATATCCTCGACTTCATCGAGCAGTGTCGTCACCTAGCTAAACAAGCGTTGGGGAAGCAAGCGGGCAAGCCCGACTCGGGCGGGCTTGCCCGCGAGGCCCACATAGTCGCTCACTGTATTCGTAAAGAAGAGGGCCACAGCTACGCCGAACTTGTCGATCGGCCCGGTCTCATGCCGGAGATATGTGACCAACTCGGCCTCCACTCGGATGCGTTACCTGATCCAACCACGTCCTACCACTCACTCGACCGGTATGCGATGTACATCTGGCGGGCGTTGCTGCGCATTTCAGCGCAGCAACTCCCACAATCAGGCCACGTTGCCTTGGACAGGAGCCTGTCATAGAAAGCGTCACGTGCGAAGCAGCAGGGTTTGGAGACAGTGTCTACAAGCTCCAAAGCCCTACAAAGCGAAGCTTCGGTCGACGAGTTCTTGAATGTAGCGGCTACCGAGACGGTTCCGCTGTTTGAGCATCTCAACTTCGAGTTTCTACTGGAGTACGAAGTGTTCGCCCCCGCTCGCCGGGGGCGAACACGAGTTCACAAACCACCAGACCTCTTTTGCGGCTTTCTACACTGCTACTACGAGGATGTCTACGGCACTCGTCCGATCACACGAGAACTCCAGCATAGCCTTGTCTGGCACTACTGCGGACTCGACAAACCGCCGTCCAGAGACACTATTGATCGGTTTCTCACTGATCTCGAACACGTCGTGGACGATGTATTCGACAGACTCGTCGAGCAGGCCGCTGCT
>NZ_NEDJ01000129.1 GCF_002114285.1 Halorubrum ezzemoulense DSM 17463 | reverse complement strand
GTGGGTGGTGACGGCTGCTCTATACCTTATGTAACAATTGGAGCCATGTTAGCGCTCGGGTGCTACATAAGGTATTGAACCTTCTTTCCCCACCGTGACCACCTCAGCAATTACTCGAGATCGTAGGTCGCAATCTCGTGAGAGCTACCCTGTGGGCATTCATCAGTATCGACCGGGTCTGATGAGGAACCGTATACGCATGTCTTCCCCACAAGTAATGTAGATCGAATGAGTTGGGGCGTGTAACGAATGGGAGACTCGACGGATCCAGCCCCTCGTATCACGGATCTTTCGTCGATCGAGCCGGAGAACTTCAAATTCCGGAATACACAATTTCTGAGAGCAGACGGCCATCACTACGACAATCCACACGACGAGTCGTTCCTTGAACAGCGAAAGGAGATCTGGCGAGTGAGAAACGGCGATCTCGAACGGGTTCTCGAGGAGTTCCCAACTGACCGGCCGCTTCCCGAACAGTGCGCGCTCTGGATACACGCGCTCGTAGGGAAACACTTCTTCCCGGATGGGAACCACCGTACTGCGATCGTTACATTGCGAAAGCTGCTCCGTGACAACGGGATCGAACCGGGAGAATGGTCGACGGAGCGGGTCAAACGGGTGCGAGCTGAGTCACACGACGTTCGAAGAGAGATACCTCCGATCCATCTCGACAGATTGTATGAAACGGACGAGCTGTATCGCGTCTGGCTTCAGTTCTTCGGCGAGGTCCTTCCTGAAGAGTATCGCTGATTACTCTTTGTCGTCGTCGGTATCGTCGTCTGCGAGCGCCTCGTACAGTTCCTCGTTCTCCTCGACGTCTTTGGCCATTTCTCGCTCACTATCCCAGTTCATCGTATACCGTTGTCTAAGTGTGCGTACAGTGAAAAGCGTATCTCTCCCGGGATGCTCGTTAGTCGACGTTGACCGACTCACCACTACCCACTTCCCGGCTTCCCGATGTACTCTGATTTCATCGTCCCATTCTCACGATAGTAGCGGTAGAGATACGGGCCGTGTATATCCTGACGATCTCCGCTGGCGCACTTACAGCTGTCGTCGCCACAGGTGATCTTCTCTTTGACGATGGTCCAGTTCCTGAACTGTCGGGCTTGTTGACGGATTCAGCTGTCTCGGGAAGTTCATCGGTGCCGAGTGGCTGGTCGCGATACTCGATGAGTACCCCAACGTAGCTCTGTATCTCGTGGAGCGTCTCCGTATCCTGCTTTGGGAGCCTTTTGCGAGATACTTGGGTAGCGAGGTCGGTGGTGGCGGCTCCTCCACACCTTATGTAATAATTGATGCCATGTTAGCGTTCGGATGCTACATAAGGCATTAAACTTCTCCACCAACTGTGAGCGCTCCAGCAATTACTCGAGGTCGTAGGCCGCAATCTCGTCAGCGCCACACTGTGGACATTCATCGACGTCCTTCCCCACGCTGTATCCACAGTGACGGCACTCGTGGTGGGTTGTCGATGGTAGATCGAGTCTCACAATCTGCTGGATGAACTGTTTACTGAGCATGGGTGGGGTCAACGACCTCGCCACAGCTTGGACATTCGGCCCACACGCCCGGTCTACCGCTATCTGTTTCATACTCGATTATCGCGTGTCGGCCAGTAACTATATCGCCACAGAATGAGCAGGTGCCACGGACTGTCTCTGGATTATCGGGGGCCATTCTCACGAAATCGGCAGCTCTTTTCAGGGGGAGAGGGAGCGTGTGATACTCTTTAACAGCTGGTTCGGTCGGTGAGACCGACTCAGCTGTGCTCCCTCACCCCAAGATTACAGACTCTGTGACTTATACTTCGGGCAAGCGGGGCGAAAGTACTATTCTAAAAAATTAGCGTGACCGTGGGTCTCGAGTGGCCATCACGCAGTTGGTCATCAGTGAGTAATACCGATATTGGTGATGGGCTGACGTCTAACTGGCCGCCAGCGTTGGCCAGTTCCTGTTTTTTGAGTCGCTACCAGCCGTGGGCGTCTCGGCTAACGAACCCGATCTGATATTGGTCCTCATTGCTTGGAGCGTGTTTGATGCTTACTGTCTCCAAGCTGGGATCCGAATTGACACCACGACGGACCTGATCGCTACCGGAGTTACCGAGCCTCTCGTCGACGACTAGCTATGTCATTTCTGAGTCATCATCCTCTGACGTCTCTGACGTCGAGTTAGTGTCGGATTCAGTCGTTTCGTGAGACTCATCGGGCGATTCCGACTTTTTATCGTGGAATCGTGCGCTCTGTGGCGTGCCCTCATTATCGCCGTAGAACCACTCGGCCTGTGCGCTGTTGAGCCGTGGCCCCTCGTAGTACACTTTATGATGCGCATTCCACGCATTTCGGTGTTCGATCGGGAGTTGGCGATGCCACTGCCTGTATGGGGTCGCGTCCGTCTTGTGGACGTGAATATGACAGCGCTGACACAGCGGGATTAGGTTGGCGACACGGTCGTCGGTATCGTCGCCGTTGATGTGATGGAGTGAGTTTACCAACGGCCGATTGTCACTGTTAACCCAGTCTTCAGGGGCCCGCCCACAGATGAGACACTCAGTACCCCACGCATCCCGGACAGCCTGCCGAAGTGAGTCGTCAGACATTGCCCTTGACTCTCGGTGAGCGCTTGCCCACGACGGGTCCACTAGGAGTTGGCAGCGTGTTCAGGTCGCCAGCTAGTAGTGGCTCTCCGAGAGTTTGTGTCGGTACGACTATTCGCTCGTGCCGCGTGTACGACCACCACTCCGGCCGTGAAACAGTTGCGTCGGTGGCGGCCGCATACGCATACGTTGTATATTTTGATTGTTGCATAGTTCTGAGCGGGATCGGATGCGGGTCATCCCTTTTCCGAATCCCTCTCACTCCTCTCGAGGGATACAAACGAATCCGCGAGCGAACCAACTCCTAATTAGCATCCAGTACCTCACAAAGTAATTTGAGAGATATTACCGTAATTTAGTCAAACTATACGGTAACTACTGATGTCTTGGGATTTAGATGTCTATTCGGCAAGTTGATCAGCAAGGATTCGCGCGAGTTCAGCTTCATCTCGGTCAAGAGCGATCGTCGACGCGGTTGTAGTGATTCACAGAAGGTCTCAATAATCTACTCGCGTCGGAAAACCGTTCAACCTGAGTTACGGTAAAGTTTCCCGTAATTTCGGTAGAAGGCTGATGTGGCTGAAAATAACATGTAGAGGTAGTCTGTCCATCATCAAGTCACGCATCCGAGAGATCTACCCTGTCAAAGGAAACGGGACGAACTGTATTCTGAACGACTTTGCGACGCGACCAACTACTCGCCGAGTACGATATCGTCCACTTTGAGCGAGCCGGTCGGGCAAAGGGTGCCTTCGTTCCCGGCGACGCCATTGAGGTCAGTTCCGAGATATCGACACCGCACCCCGACGACGATGCTGCCCCAGCGTGAGTTCGACTATGCCGGCGGCAGATCGATCAGTCGTCGTCTGTTTTCCTAACCGCATCCCGTTCGTCGAACACCTGATCCCGGACAACTGCCTCCTCGTCCGATCGATCTGGATAGCTCCCGGCGCTCTGAAAGTACGGCAGTGGGCTGTCGGCTAACTCCACACCAGCGACGCCGGCGGGCAACGACCGTTCGCTGACTGCTTCGAATCGTCCCTCGACTGCGTCCGTTGCGGTCGACCCCACATTGAGGCTGTCGATGAGGTGATCGAGCTTCGCGTCCATCTGTTCGTAGCGGTACCGCATCTCGCGTGCGTGGACCCCCTCCCGGAGGAGCAGTTCGATCACTCTGCTCTTCGGGATGTCATGGTGCTTTGCCATCGCTTCGAGAACGCTGTTCAGATCCTCATCTACCATCGTTCCAATTCGGTGTCCCATACCGACTCGATTTCCCCCCACGTAGTAAGTCGCCTTCCGGGCGAGTCTTTGTGGGACATCGACTGCGCTTCGCTCCCACCTACTCTTTGGGGATTCCCTCCTCTTC
>NZ_NEDJ01000128.1 GCF_002114285.1 Halorubrum ezzemoulense DSM 17463 | reverse complement strand
ATTTGAAGCGGATAGAGATGCGAACGCGGCGTGGAACATCCTTTCTCGTGGTCTTGAAGAAGTAGGAGTGGGATACTCCGAATCAACGCCTGTGGAGACTGCGCTCCCTGTGGATACGCCTGTATCTACAAAGCGCGTCGTGGAAACAGGAAGCCCCACCCTCAAGGAGCGAACGGCGTCAGCCGTGAGCGAGTAGGGTGGGGTAGTTCACCGCTGGCCCAAGCCGTCCTCTACGACGCTTCGAATATGCGGATTCGGGTTTGGGACCACTTCGGGACGGTGTTCAGCTACATGAAGCTGTTCGGATTGATGCATCGGATCTATCCCATCGACGGCGACAGCAACCGCGTTTCGAGTACCGACCTTGCGGCGGGCTACGAGGCCGAACTTGACGGCCCAGCCTCACTGTTTCGGAAGTCACAGAAGTACGGCATTCGGATGGCGAACTTCCTCCCCGCGCTACCGCAGTGTGACCGCTGGGAGATGCGTGCAGAGATTCTGGACGACGATACGACCAGCGGTCGCACCCGCCTCATACTCGACCACACCGACGGCCTCGTCTCACACTACAGCATGGGTCAGGAGTTCGATAGCGATATCGAACGCACACTCGCCCGGAAGTGGGAGCGAGCGACCACTGACTGGGAACTCACGCGTGAGGACGATGTCTTCGACCTCGGCGCGGAGGTGATGATTCCGGATTTTGCCATCGAACACCCCGATGGCAGACGGGCGATCATCGAGATTGTGGGATTCTGGACCCCAGAGTACCTAGAGTCGAAGCTGGCGAAGATTCGGCAGGTCGATGCCGACAATTTCGTGCTTGCGGTCTCAGAGCGACTGGATTGTGCCGACGAAGACTTCGGGGACACGGCGGAGCGGGTCCTGTGGTTCAAAAGCGGGATTCACGTCTACGACGTGGTCGAATTGGCCGAAGCGTACGCGTCGAGCCCCGAGACGGACAATTAACAGCACGAAGCGTGTCACAGACACAGTCACGGCAGATCTACTGGGGTAGTTTACTTCTGACTGAGCATCCACATTCGGGATAGAACCCAGAAGAGCGACGTACGCTCGATTCGGCGAGGTTTCAAGACCCGAGGGTACCTATCTGTATTCAATGCTCGGCTTTGAACGTTGAGCATCTAACACTTTATCGACCGAAAATGGCGGCTGAGACGGTGTGTAAACGGAAAGGAGAGTTTCAGTCGCAGACGCTACGCTCTCCGCTGGAGGTTCAAACAGCGTGAACGCTGCCTTCATTATCCCCTGTGAATCACTCTCCTGTTCGATCGATACCGTAAATCCCTCGTAGAACGTTTTTCCTCCGATTTCGGGTCTAATGGTATCAACACGACAACGTTCAAAGCTGAGTTCAATGGCAACCCAGCAGTATCGCATTGTCTCCGCCGAGGATTCGGAACTCCACGGGGAGCCCCATATAGAGGGAAGTCGCATCACTGTCCGAGATGTGTACGGACGCGTCGAACAGTGCGGACTCTCTCCTGACCGAGTTGCCGAGCGGTACAACCTAGATATTGCGGACATCTACGAGGCGCTCGCGTACTATCACAACAATCCCGAGGAGATGCGACAAGTTGAGAAGCGCCACGAGCGAGCCGCCGCCGAAGCCAGAGACCGCTCGTCGCTCACGCCACCCAGTGCCTGAGCGATGGCGTATCGGCTCATCCTCGATGAGAACGTCGAACACGAGGTGTTCTATCGGTTCAAGAACTACCGTCACGACGTTGAGTACGTCGACTTCGTGCCCGAGCTTGAGAAAGGGACCGCCGACCATCCGATTGTACGGTATTCACTCGGTACTAACCGATTCGGGGTGCCGTTTTCTGGTAGTGGAATCTGTGCGAGATACGAGCTATCCATCTTGCACAGCCCTATCTACCAATGTCGAGACGCACCAGCGTCAGTTGAATCGTAGTAGCATTGATTAGCCGAGAGTGTGTTCAAGCCCGTAACTCCATGATTCCAACTCTCCCAAACCGACCTCTCTACGAGCCAGAAGCTGACACACTTACTGAAGAAGGGCCCATTGATTTGGTCGCTCCAGGTTCTCCTGAGAGCGTTCAAGAAGATGAGGGAGGCACGCAGCGGATACATGACCTGCTGATCTTCATAGATGAGACTGTCGCTGCTCTCGCCTACACTGACAAAGAGCATGGCTGGACCCTCATCGCCAAAGAAACGGACGAGAACGACGATGCTTACCAACTCGCGCATGATCAGCTACTTGAGTACCGTGGATGTGACGGGTTAGGCCGCAAAGAGGCACTGAAACGAGCTGTAATAAAACTCTACGGCCTTCCCGAGGAAGCGATTGAGGCCAATCCCGAGGAACTTGTCTCCCTGGGTGAGGAGTAATACCTATGGTAGAACTCCCATCAAACGACGAGTGGCCCAACGGCTGGCGGTACAGTCAAAAGCGAGGCGACTATTTCGTCCTTACCTACGACCTACACGAACACCACGTCCTGAAGACTGGCGTTGACGGCTGGAAGGTTGAATACAAGCACAACGGCAAGCCCAACGGAAGTATGTCTACCCGTACATCGCCAGAAAATGGGTTTGAGGTACTGAAGCGGGACCTCTACAACAACTTCCTCGCCTCCGAGGACAAGCCACACGACATGAGCGATGTCTACAACCAGACACTCCCGACGTATGCCGCCGTCTTCGTCGAGTGTGTTCCAGACGCTGACCTCCAACCAGTAACGGGCGATCGTCGTGTCAGCAACTATCAGGAGCTACCCGGCTACGCGTTCATTGTCAAGGAATATGGAAACGGCTGGGAGCGACTCGACGTGCGGACTATCGAGAGTGTCGACAAGCTAGAGGAGCATGTCCGAGAGATGGACCTACCGAATGATGGGCCAGTTCCTGCGGTCGAGACGAGGGCTCCGATGGAATTGGGCCACTTCGCTCCTGAAGAAGATGAGGACAAGCCAATTCGTGAATGAGCCAACCCAGAACTATCACAGTCTCGAACGGGAGACATCTCACCTGGCCAAAGGCCTCTCTGACCGACCATCCTCCTATCCCGAGGTGGAGTCGCTCAATCAGTCAAATGCTATCGGCTTCGTCTTTCCTGCTACACCTCAGAGTATCCAAGATGACGAGGACAACAAGCCCCGTGTGTATGACTTGTTGATCACTTCTGGGGAGACAGTCTCCGCACTGGTCTACAACCGGTGCGAGGCGAATGCCATGGGGCTTGACCCCATGGATGAAGCCGACAACTCGTGAACCAAGCCATTAACTCGAAACATCTCAAACAGAGTGGTGTGACGGCACACTTTGCGTCTGGCTTAGTCGGCGAAAACAAGCCGGGTCAGACACTCTGCCGTGACCATCAAGTAGGAGTGGGAGACTCCGAATCCACGCCCGCGGAGGCTGCGCTCCCTGTGGATTCCCTCGCGGAATCTGTCAAGCGCGTCGTGGAAACGGGAAGCCTCGGGGCTTGATCCCGAGGTACTTCACAGTGATTGTACCCCGCTTTTATGATGAATCCGAATCCTCAGACTGACCTCTCGCTGGATGGTCCTCTTTCGCTGTATCAACTTGTAATGCTACACTCCCATACGCCCGGAAGTTACCAATCCAGATACCGAGTCCAACCAAGGTGATAACTACACCAAGGAGGGCAACGACGATTGTTGTCAACAATCCGTCTGTTATCCAGGCAAGAATCAGGAATGTGAGGCCCTGGATAACCAAGACCGAACTCACGAGGACGACTATTCTGACCAAATCCTGTTGGATATCAAGCAAGCTGAGGTCAATATCAGCTAAGGTTTCGTCATCGGACATTACAGGAGGGTCTATTCGCTTCCCACTTCATCATGAGTATTTGATAGAGATACGAGCGCATACCCCCGCCTTGCCGTGAGTGACGAGTGTTCCGACAGAGTGTCGGAACCGAGGAACGAACAGGCGGGGGTCGAGCGGACATCATAGTGTGACAAGCCACCGTTCTAT